>CBFDBP010000408.1:0-1563 GCA_965603065.1 uncultured Gammaproteobacteria bacterium | reverse complement strand
CTTCGTTTCCTCCACCAGTGTGACTCAAGCTACGGGGCGCTGACTTCTACCCCGGTGGGACTGACTCCCACTGAACAGACCAGCCTAAGCTGGACACACTGCATGGCGAATTCCGAGTTTGTACCATGAAGCCTGCATTTTTCCAATCTTGTAATCCCTAGAACTCGGTCTAATATCTGTCCATATGAAGACCCTGGCTCTTGTGGGTGGCCAATTTCTAATTATCACCTTAAAACGATAACTTAGTCTTGTTCCTGAGCGCAACCTTCCCGGTAGATACTATGAAGGGTCGAGGGCCACCGCTGTCCTCCGCAAATATTCTCCGACCGCACAGTTACCCTGGTTTGAGGATGCAGGTTAGCCAAGCATAGAGGAATCAGTGTACGCTGAGTACATGGAACACTTTTCCCTGAGATGCCTGTTTTATAATCCGTACCGGATACAGCGATGGACAAGACACAGGTAAAATCGACAAGAGAGCAATGCCATCCCGGCATCATCATCGCTATCCTGCTGATACTATCCGTTACTGTTCAGCCGGTCATCGCAGGGCAAACTATGGGAAACCCGTCATCAATCAATCTGCCGGAACCGCACACAGACGCGGGCACTTCTGTCGAACAGGCACTTCGCCTGCGAAGATCGGTCCGCACCTTTGCGGAAAAACCGCTGCAGCTCTCCGAAGTCGCACAACTGTTGTGGTCGGCACAGGGCATTACCAGTCGCGACGGGCTGCGGACAGCCCCATCAGCGGGTGCCCTGTATCCGCTTGAGATCTATCTTGTTGCAGGTAGCGTGAACGACCTGCCTGTCGGCGTCTGGCATTATCTCCCCGACAATCACCGGCTCGAGCAGCTGAATGATACCGATATCCGAAACCCCTTGGCGCATGCCGCCCTTGACCAGGCATGGATCCGGGAGGCCGCTGCGGTTGTGGTCTTTGCAGCGGTCTACGAACGCACAACCCGAAAGTATGGCAAGCGTGGAATACGATACGTACATATCGAGGCCGGTCATGCAGCTGAAAACCTGTTTCTGCAGGCCGTTTCACTGGACCTGAATACTGTCATTGTGGGCGCGTTCCGGGATGACGCAATACGCAATGCATTGAATCTTCCACAAGATCATGTGCCCTTGATACTCATGCCAGTGGGACGATAATCACTCTCCGCCCAGGCCCGCCGATCATCGCATCACTCTTTATGTCCCGACCAGCCGGAGTGTCGCGCGTTTGGTGCAAGAATTCGAAGGAGTAATTTCAAGCCGCTTCACGATAGTAGAAATTGAGCATACCCCCAAGGCGTTCGCGGCAATGAATTGGCTCATTGGTTGAACTGACCGTGGCAAGTGGCTCCAGCAATCGATTCCCTACACCCTGGTGATTTCGTTCGGTGTGATAATGTACGACATAGGCTCTGAGTGCCCGGCGAAGAGAAGCCTCGCCGAAAAGTATCATGCGATCCAAGCATTCGTCTTTTATAGAACGCACGAACCGTTCTGCGAATGCATTACAATTCGGCGCTCGTGCTGGGCAGCGAACTGGCTTCACGCCCTCTCGATCCA
>CBFDBP010000407.1:0-1649 GCA_965603065.1 uncultured Gammaproteobacteria bacterium | reverse complement strand
TACTTTTTAGTATATGGACCCCGATATGTTCCAGACGAAGGCATTTAACTCCGTTCTTTTTTTCCGGATTTGATAAATTCCAGAAAGTAGTTGGTTCTCATCAGGGGTTTGTCATCCACAAGCCGGAAGCCGGCTTCATGCAGTTCCTGAATGACCTGGGCCTTGTTGCCGCGGACGTGTCCCATAACCCAGTTCGAGCTGATACGCGGGTCGCGACGAAAGTCGATAATAATGATGTGACCATCGCTGCGCAGCGCCTGGTGTATGGAAGCCAGTGTCTGCCGCGGATATTCAAAGTGATGGTAGGTGTCGGTGATAAAGGCAAGGTCGATGGAGTCAGCCTGCAGGCCGATAGCATTGGGCGTGTTGACGATGCCCGTCACATTCATCAGGCCCTGTTCGCGGCAGGTACGCAGGATATTGTCGATAAAGGTGCTGGAGATATCGATGGCATAGACTGTGCCGCCCGGTTCGACGGCGGCTGCAAACAGGCGGGTAAACAGGCCGGTGCCGGCGCCGATATCGGCGACAGCCATGCCGGGACGGACCTTGCTGGCAGCGACGATGGCATGACGCTTGTCGTAGACTTCACGACCGGTGCGCTCGAAGGCGTAGACCCACTGTTGCCAGTCCGGATCGACGAAGTGACGGTTGATGCCCGGGCGGATGCTTTGTTCCTGTGCGGCTGCAGAAAATACCAGCAGCAGGCCAGCTAGCAGTAAGATGAACCGGGTAGGGGTGTGTTTTGTTCTCATGGGATAGAGCATACCCGGCTGGCGTGATTCTGGAAATTTCGGGTACAGTATATTTATTAACTGCATAAAAGGGGCGGTGGCGGTTTTTCAAGGATATGGTTCATTCAAGCGAAAGGCCGTCTGCTGACGGTGATGCATCCCGGCCATCCAGGCTCGGGCCCCGGCTAGCCCAGCTGCTCTCTGCACTGCTTGGAAGCACCGCGCTGCTTGCGTTTGTGCTGTTTCTTTTTACGGGCCCGTGGCAATTACTGGTTCTCTACAGCGATACAACCGCCGTATTGGCATTCGACGCCTGTCTTTCAGCCGCGTTCTTCGCCCAGCACAGCGGTATGATTCGCCGCTCTTTCAAGGCATGGTTTGAAAACCGGGCCCCGGAGTATTACCACGGCGCCATCTACTCGATCGCCGCCGGTATCTGCCTGTATTGCGTCGTGTTGTTTTGGCAGGTATCGGAGCCTGTGCTGGTGACTGCGAACGACTCGGTGCGGCTCGCAATGCGTGCGCTATTCCTGGCGGCGCTCGGGGGTATCGTCTGGAGCAACCTGGCGCTGCGCTCAATCGATGTCTTCGGCTTGCAGGCCCTGCGCTGTCATCTGCGTGGCACATTACCGCCAGCGGCCAGCCTCACCGAACGTGGCCCCTATCGCTGGGTCAGGCACCCGCAATACTTTTTTGTACTGGTGATGATCTGGTGTTACCCCGACCTCACGGCGGATCGCCTGTTATTCAATGTCCTGTGGAGCGTGTGGATTGTTGCCGGGACCCTGATGGAAGAACGCGACCTGGCGGTAACACTCGGTGAGCGGTACAGGGAATACCAGTCGCGCGTGCCGATGCTCATTCCCTGGCGAGTGCCGCGTTAATCCAGATCGCAGGAATAAGCAGGAAAAATAA
>CBFDBP010000406.1:0-1718 GCA_965603065.1 uncultured Gammaproteobacteria bacterium | reverse complement strand
GACCCTCTCTCGCCTGTCGGCGATTCACCTTGTCTTGCTGCGCAATTCACCTTGTCTCGCCTGACGGCGATTCACCTTGTCCCGGAGGGAGAAGGAATTCTATTTTACTCATACAACTGAAACTTCATGCCCCGTAATCCATTAACACCGTAATCAGCTTCTGGTATTTGGCATTACTGATTTCCAGTGAAACTTAACGGTACAGCAGTGATCATCTGTAAAGATGCTGGCTCAAGGGGTCCTGGTACGAACTGTTTCCTCTGCCCGTTCCTGTTGCATATGAATCGTTTTCAGCAGGCCGGCATAGCGCGACAGTACGCCCAGGAAACGCAAGCGGTCGGGGCCGGCAACCAGTCCTTGCCAATGAAGATCATCCCCGCAACGATGGAAACCCCATTCGGTAACGGCTTTGACAAAGGCCGGCGCTTCCCGTGTCAGACCGATGCGGCACAGCAGGCGGCCCTCCAGGTCCACGGCATCTTCGACCTGGTCATCGAGCACGATGCGCCCCTGATCCATTTCCACCACCCGGTTCACCAGCGAGGCGACCTCATCAAGACGGTGGCTGGAAATCAGCATGACGGTGTGTTCGGGTTTCTCGGCCAGCAGCTGGAAGAAGATATGCCGCGCTTCGGGATCGAGGTTGGCAGCGGGTTCATCCAGGATGAGGATATCGCTGTCGCGTCCGAGTGCGACACTGATGAGGATTTTCTGTTTCTGGCCGCCGGACAGCTTTACAAACGGACGATGGCGCAGTTGCGCCACATCCAGCCCGAGACGATGGGCAACGGCTTTCATGCGTTGCGGGTCGGCATCACAGACACTGGCGGAAAAGCCGATCAACTGCCCGACCGGCATTTTCAGTGGCGGTGGTAACTGTGGAACGAAACCCACGCGTTTCAGGACAGTCTGCCGCTGGCCCCGGGCATCCAGACCATCCACGCTCACCTGTCCGTCGCAGTTGTATTCCCCCAGCAGGCAGCGGATCAGCGTGGTCTTGCCGGCGCCGTTCGAGCCTACCAGTGCCACACGATTACCCGGCTGGATCTCGAGGTCGATGCCTTTGAGGATCTCCGCTTTGTTGAAGCGTTTGGCGACCTGCTGGAAGCGGATCATGGCTGATCAAACTCATCCATGCGCGGGCCTACTTTCCAGTCCCCGTGAACCGGTATTCAAAGTTCAGGGAGTCCGTCGGACAGAGGTCCACGCACAGGCCGCAACGCGTGCAATCCGCGCCGATGGCCATATTGACATCACGCGAACGTCCCTTGATGGTGACATCCAGCACATGAGGAACCAGGCAGGCTTTGCGGCAGTCACCTTCGTGGGCACAGTTGTGGACGTTATAGGTGACCCGCAACGGGCTGACCAGACCAACGATACCGTAAGTGACGCCGATGGGACAGGCGTAGCGGCACCAGGCGCGGCGCGATACAAATATTTCGAACAGCAGCAGTAAACCCACCCAGACCAGGGCGATACCCGGGCCGTAAATCAACGCCCGGCTGATAATACCGGTGGGTGAAAGGGTTTCGAAAACCGTGTAACCGGTGACTAATGCCAGCAGGGCAAAGATCACATACAACACCGTGCGCATGCCGCGGTGGAAGGTCACCCCCTTGATGATCTTTTTCTCAACCAGTTTCAGGTGCAGCTTTTCGGCCCACTCGGCAAGCAGGTGATAGGGACACACCCAGGAACAGAAAGTACGCCCGCCC
>CBFDBP010000405.1:0-1809 GCA_965603065.1 uncultured Gammaproteobacteria bacterium | reverse complement strand
TCCTAGTACATTTTCATTGCAGGAAACCTGACAACCTGTCAGAACCAAAACAGATCATTGCGTTATTTTCGCACAGTCAGCATTTAACCAGCTGCTTATAATACAGATTTTGTACAAGCCCCGGTCGCCTGGTATACAATCAGCCTGACGCTGTAACACTCTATAAATCCGCCAGATTGGCAGACAGAGTGACCCATCCCGGAGGGGCTATGCGCAAGAACATCTCGGTTGAAGTTCAATCGCTGATCGATGCCCAGGACAACCCGTTTGTCCTGGTCGACCAGGAATACCATATCGTTGCCGCCAATAAAGCCTATCAGCAAGCTTATGGCATTTCGGGAAACGATATTGTTGGTCGCAAGTGCCACCAGGTATCGCACCGCTCCGAGGTACCCTGCCACTTGAACGGTGAAGACTGCCCACACAAGCAGGTTTTCGAAACCCGGCAACCCCACCAGGTATTGCATATCCATTACGACACCCACGCACAGCCCGAGCATGTACGCATCAAGGGTTCCCCCATCTTTGGCCTCGATAACGCCATCTACCTGGGCGAAGCATTTTTCCCCCTGGCTCACACGGAAGACTTAGACTGTGAGCACCAGCGTCTGATTGGTCAGTCCAAGGTATTCCAGGTGTGCATCGAAGGTTTAACGTGTGCCGCCAAGACTGACGCACCCGTGCTGCTGTTTGGAGCCAGCGGTGTGGGTAAAGACCTGGCGGCTGAATACATCCATCGACGCTCGGCACGCAATGGTCAACCCTTCACCATGATTGATTGCACCGCTATTGCAGAGTCGGTCTTTGAAAGTGAACTGTTTGGCCATGAACGCGGCGCATTTACGGGCTGTATCGGTCGACGTTTTGGCCTGTTTGAGCAGGCCGACGGCGGCACCCTGTTTTTTAATGAAATTGGCGACCTGCCACAAAGCCTGCAAGGCCGCCTGCTTCGCGCCATAGAAACCGGTCAGTTCCGCCGCATTGGCGGCCGGGAACTGCTTAGCGCTGATACACGCATTATCTGTGCGAGCAGTAAAAACCTTCGCCAACTGGTCGCCCGCAACAAGTTCCGCGCCGATCTCTATTACCGTATCGCCGGCATCATTTGTGAAATACCTTCGTTACATCAGCGCCTCACGGATATTCCCGAGCTCGCCAATGCCCTGCTGCAACGCATAGGTAGCAGAGATGATCCCGGTTATCGCCTCACGGATGACGCGATTGAAGCGCTGCTCGGCTATAACTACCCCGGTAACGTACGTGAGCTGCATAATATCCTGCAGCACGCCGCGTCACTGAGCACCAACGGTATCATTACCGCCCAGGAAATCCATATCGATGAACCGATTGAATCCGCAAGCACCGACAGCACGCTGCATATAGCCGATCAGGACGGACAGGACCCATCCATCAAAGGCCTGGAGTCGCAATACATCGCGGAGCTGCTGGCTGAGCACCACGGAAAACGCTCCAAGGTTGCCCAGATCCTGGGAATCAGTGAGCGCACCCTGTACCGCAAGTTGAAGCAGTATGATTTGCAATCCATCGGCAGAGCCGGCTAAGCCGGAATCCGCAACATCTCCCGATAGCCGCCATTCACCAGCTTCCCGGCTTCATTGAGTAAAGTTGCGGCAGGACTGTCGCCGTCCAGCCCGCCTGTCTGCTCTCTAACAACAGGGTACACTGAATCCAGATCGTCTCCCGCCTGCAGACCGTCCAGCAGGCGAAGCATGGCGCACCATCTGCCTTTCTGGCTGCTGACCAGACGCATGGTGATTGTTCCCTCACGCCGCAATCTTGCCTGACGCA
>CBFDBP010000404.1:0-1837 GCA_965603065.1 uncultured Gammaproteobacteria bacterium | reverse complement strand
TACGCCGGCTAACTCCCGTACGACTTAGCAAGACTGTGAGAAATACGTATTAGGCCGTTTTCAGACGTGTCCCCAGTACCAGCGCCACCGCGGCGATGGGCAGTACAAAAGTGATCACGGTGGCCGCGATCAGCAGGATTCCCAGTTCACTGTAGTCAGCGGGCACTGTCACAACCCCGCTGGCAGCATCTTTCACCTCACGGGTAACGGTGAAGATCTCGTTGAGATACTTGGTGCCCAGCTGTGCCAGCGATAAGGCCAGGTTGGTGAACGAGGCCATCACGGCGAAGAAGGTGGCCTTGAGGTTAGCGGGTGCCGAGTTGGCGATCCAGGCCAGCATGGGAATCATGGCCACCTGCCCGAGCGGGGATTCCAGTGCTGTGTCGACCAGGGCAATGAAGCGCGCATCGACGATACCGCCGGTATGGACGGCGGTCCATTCGTGAAAACCATAGTACATACTGACAACAGGCAAGGTCAGGATAGTGCTGATAATGGTGAGGAACACCATGATATAGGCGATGGATTTCTCGGCCATGAAACGCCGGAAAATGAACATACCGAGCAACGCCAGACTACTGCTGATCAGGGAAAGCACCGACAGAAAATGTTGATCGAAACCCAGATCATCGATCATCCACCAGGTAGACCCCGGCCCGGGTCCAGGCATGGCGCGGTAGACAAAGATAATAATGGCGGTGCCTACCAGCACCCGACGCGCGTCCGGCGCCAGTACACGCACCAGGCGGAACATCAGGAAAAGTACGATGGCCAGGGAGCCCAGGAATATAATTTCCTGGTTATAAGGGACGTCGCTCAGACCCATGGTGATGGTGAACACAACAAACACCAGGCTGCCGCCCAATATCCACCAGTTGGGCGCGGGTCGCTCGATCTGTCCGCGCACCATCTCCCACGCCTTGTCCCATTGGAAGCCTGCGCGCATCAGCCGCCGGGTATCGCGGATCTTGATCCAGCCGCCCAGCGTGACGCCGAGTACCGATATCACGGGGATCAGCAGTGCGATCTGGTAGATATCGATGTAGATGCCTACCTTATCCGGCTCGGCGAGCGTTTCCACCCCTTCGAACATAAACACGTTGAGCAAGGCAACAAAAATTCCACCGCCAACAATAGCCACCCGTCCCAGGGTCTGCATGGTGGTGTGCATGAGGCGTATTTGCCCGGCCGGCAAGGGTATGCCTTCGCTGTCGATGCGCGGAACGGCTTCGACGGTCATGGCGTCGGCAACAACGTCTTGGATGACATAGCCGACCGGGGCGAGCAGTGTGCTGAGCACATACCAGGCGCCGAGCGGCATAACGGCGCGCATGGCCTCGGTGTGACTGAGCAAACCGAGCATGATAGCCAGACTCGCAGCGGTAAAACCGGCGCCGAGAAACACCAGTGCCGACTTGAATCGCCAGATCAGGTCGACCAGATGCCCGATGGGCATCTTCAACGCCCAGGGGACGTTGACCCAGAAAGCCAGCGCGGCGAGAAACGCGGCGGACAGACCGAGGTAGTCTTTAACGAAGAAAGTACCCACGATACTGGTGAGTCCCGCAACGCCGTAGGCGAAATACACCATCAGCGGCGGCAGGTAGGACAGCCGTAGCTCCCGCCCCAGTTCCAGGATGACGCGATCAAACCAGCGGTAGGCTCGTATAAACATGGGACGAGAGGATGCCGGTTTATGCGACCGAGGGCAAGACAGGCCTGTTCAAACGTTTCTCTGACAGGTAAGAACCCGCCCGGCATTGGCTTGCAAGACCGTCGGCAGCACGAGCCCAGGGATGGGCGAAGGTAGAGCAGTGCAGGAGCAAGTGCCGAGGGA
>CBFDBP010000403.1:0-1941 GCA_965603065.1 uncultured Gammaproteobacteria bacterium | reverse complement strand
GATCTAATCTGTCTACAGCGTCTACCTTGCTCAACTGCGATCCTTTTCAGTTCCAGAGTCATAACCGGCTTGTTGTTCCTCGATGGCGCCCGCAACATCCGACGAGCGAAGCTTGTCATCCAGTTCCTGCATCTCCTCCAACGCTGAAATGATCCTTTCGAGTGGTAACGCTGCCCAACGTCGAAGCGCTTCGCGCGTTGCGCCATCCCAGGTTGCGAGTTTCCAATCCACGGTGTCTTGCGGCTTTTTAGTCATCATTCTCGTCCTGTAGCATGCGCAGGTGCTCGATGTCGATGCGATCCTGTGAGCGGTCTGCGGCCTGTTTCATGCGAATCAATGTCGGAATGGAAACAAACCGCACCTCGATATCCCCGTATAGGGGTTTTACCAGAGCACAATTGTACTCGTCGTCGAACGGGAACGGTTCGGTAACAAAGATGTCGATGGGTGTCTCCCGGTGGGCATCGCACCACAGCTGGAGCACCTGCATGCCCTTGTCCCGAATCCAGCTTTCTCGCTGCTGGGGATCGGCAAACTGTGCGCCGGTAACCGGGACATTCGGCCGGTATCCCAAATCACCGAGCGCTGCGAATGCCCGTTGGATATTATCGGGCACCAGCTGCAGAACGAAATCAACATCCTTGGTGAACCGCAGGTAACCGTGGGCATTGACCGCAAGCCCACCTGCAACCAGGTAGCGCACACCGGCTGAATTTAGCGCCTGGAATATTTGTTCAACACTGTCCAGTTTCATACCAACACGCCCTCCTTGTTTCCGCTTATACCATATCCACCCTTGAGGACTGACAAGTCTTTAGCGCTCAAGTCGTTGCGGTGAGCTTCGCTCCAATCAATTACTGATACACGGCTCATGCTCGCAATGGTTGACCTCAACGGTGATATGCTGAAGTTCGGCATAATCTTTCAGCAATGCCTTGTAATGTTTCGGGTCTCTTGGCTGGTGGGTGACCAGTGAAATGATGGCCCCATAGCTTCGCGGGCCCAGCCGCCACACGTGCAGGTCGGTAATCCGGTTGTCTGCATCCGCTTCGATCGCCTGCTGAATCTGCTCGAGTGTTTCAGCAGCGGGTGCACGATCCAGCAGCACACGGCTGGTTTCCTTCAGCAATCCGTACCCCCACCGTGTGATCAGGGCGGCTCCCACCAGGCCCATACAGGCGTCCATCCACAGCCAGTCAAAATATTTGCCGGTGAAAAGGGCGATAATCGCGAGCACCGAAGTCAGCGCATCGGCAATCACATGCAGGTAGGCAGCCCTGAGATTATGATCGTGGTGGTGATGGTGGTGGTGATCGTCATGCGCAGCATCAGGGTGATGATGGCTGTGCGCCGCTCCGCCGTGTAACAGCCAGGCGCTGACCAGGTTGACCACCAGGCCAATGGTCGCCACCAGGATCGCCTGATCGAAATGGATGGTCTCTGGAAACAACAGCCGATGCGCGGATTCCATGCCCATCAGAACGGCCACCACGGCCAGCGCGACCGCGCTGGCATAACCGCCCAGCGCACTGACCTTGCCGGTGCCAAAGCTGTAGACCGGGTTGTCCGCATGCTGCCTGGCATAGCGATAGGCAAACAGCGAGATCGCCAGGGCGGCGACATGGGTGCCCATGTGCCAGCCGTCAGCCAGCAAAGCCATCGATCCGTACAGATAACCGGCGGTGATTTCCACCACCATCATGCAGGCCGTCAACACCACGACCAGCCGGGTTCTTTTCTCGCCTTGCGAGGTGTCAATATTGAAATCGTGGTCGTGTTTCCACTGGTCCAGTGAATCGATGTGCATAAGGGTATTCCAGCCTGCCCGCTTGTCTGAACAAATGTGTCATACGGCAGCTTCTACTAAGGCGCGCGTGAGTTAGCCGACAGGTGCTTTTGGGACCGTCGGCCGCATGGACGCGGCCGTCGAGCGTACAGGGA
>CBFDBP010000402.1:0-1979 GCA_965603065.1 uncultured Gammaproteobacteria bacterium | reverse complement strand
ACATCGCCGCTACGGGCTTCCTGCCCTCTCGCGGCATACCGTCCGTCCCTGGAACATCGCCGCTACGGGCTTCCTGCCCTCTCGCGGCATACCGTCCGTCCCTGGACATAAAAAAAGGCGCGACTGAGGAAGCCGCGCCTAAAAACCACCAAAGGAGGATTGGAGGAAGCTGGCCGGCCAGTTAAGTTGGGGGCTGACCGATCAGCTGATTAGTAGTTTCTAATATTCAGTATTAGTTGTCAACAACTAATCCGAATTCTCAGGTATTAGCAGCGCAACCAGCCACATCGAATTTATTTATTAATATTCAACCCGTTATATTTAAGCAAGCGTCTTTGGCGCAGAAACAGCGAGAGGAAATGCGCGTTTTATTGATCCAGATCAAATAACCAGCCGCTCGACAATCCGCCCGTTGACCAGGTGTTCATCGATAATCTCGTCGATATCCTCCCGATCGACGTAGCTATACCAGACGTCATCCGGGTAAACCACCAGCACCGGTCCTTCCGCGCATCGATCCAGACAACCTGCTGTATTGATCCGAACCCCGCCTGCGCCGGTGATACTTAATGCCTTGCTGCGTTTTTTCGCATGGTCACGCATGGCCTGCGCGTTAAACCTCTGGCAACAGGCGGAACCGTCTGCGCGCAGATTGGTACAGAAAAACACGTGGTAGCGGTAATAAGGCATGTCAGCAAGATACCAGTACTTGCTCAAAAAGTAACAGGACCCCTTGTAACTGTAGGGGCAAATCCTGTATCTGTACCTTATGAATGACCTGTCCGCAACAGACCGCTGCGTGAAATGCGGCTTGTGTCTGCCTTATTGTCCGACATTCACCCTCACCGGCAATGAAGCCGACTCACCACGCGGGCGTATCAGCCTCATGCAGGCGATCGGGCAGCCTGATGTTCAGTACACGGCGGGGCTATTCCGCCACCTGGATCAATGCCTGCAATGCGGGGCCTGTGAAGCCATGTGCCCTTCAAAGGTGCCCTTCGGCCGCTTGATGGATACTGCCAGGGCGGCTATCGAACCCCACCGTCAGCGCTCACCCGCCAATCGTGTGGTACGCCGCATGGCTTTGCAACTCATTGCCTCCCCGGCCTGGACAAAAATCCTGGCCATGGCGTTAAGGGTCCACCAGAAACTCGGTCTGCAGTGGCTGGTCGGCAAAGCGCCCGGCCTCCCGGCTGCCGTCAAGCGCCTGAACCGCTTGTTGCCGACGCTGCAAAGCGACAATCCGGCCGCAGCAAGACCTGTTACGGAACGCCGAGGGGCGGTCAATCTGTTGCGCGGCTGTGCCGGCAGCCTGTTCGATCAACAGACCTTGAATGCCTCGCAGCGATTACTGGAAAGCCTGGGTTACCGGGTAAACGTTCCCGAACAACAGGGCTGTTGCGGCGCCCTGCACCAGCACAATGGCGATCCTGATAGGGCAGCCCGGCTGGCTGAGAGAAACCGGATAGCCTTTTCCGCTAACAACGACCCCATACTGGTAACCGCCAGTGGCTGTACTGCGCATCTGACAGACTATAAAAACCTGTACGAAAATGAAGCGGCCAACAGCTTCGCGGAACGGGTCAGTGATATTCTGCACTTTCTCTGTCGTCAAAACAGGGCAAAGGTGCAATTCCGGGCGCTTGAGGAAACGGTTGCCGTCTACATTCCCTGCACACACCGCAACGTTCTCGGACAACAGCAGGACATCCTGGATATCCTGAGCTGGATCCCGGGCATTGAACCGCTCGTCATTAATCCAAACGGTGGCTGTTGTGGTGCGGCGGGCAGTTATATGCTCAGTCAGCCGGAGCTTTCGGCACGATTACGAGAGCCGCTGATAGACACCCTTGTGCAGAGTGGTGCCAGGCTATTGCTGACGAGCAATATCGGCTGCGCGATTCACTTGCAGGCTGGCCTGAAAGAACGCGGGGTGGCTATCGATGTGCTGCACCCGGTCGTGCTGCTGGAGCGGTTGC
>CBFDBP010000401.1:0-2051 GCA_965603065.1 uncultured Gammaproteobacteria bacterium | reverse complement strand
CCCCGCTACCAATTAAATCAGATGCTTAAGCGACCTTTTCGGTCGCTTTTGTGTTTCTGGAATAGGGCATGTTTCCACCGGGGTTCCTGTCAGTGTGTCATAGGGCACCACAACGCTGGCAAGGAGGCCACATGCTCATACTCACCCGCCGCCCAGGCGAAGCCCTCATCATTGAAACCCCAGCCAGCGAACAGATCACGGTTACGGTGCTGTAAGTCAAAAGCAATCAGGTGCGGATCGGCACGAATGCGCCGGACGCAGTTTCGATTGTGCGGGAAGAGTTGCTGGAGAAGTTGCCGGCTGAGTCCTGAACGGCTACAGAGCCGCATTCTTACGAGCATTATCAGCTATATGGTCGTCATTATTTATGCCATAGCGACCACCGCCATATAGATGGGGCTGTACCTCTTCAGACAATCCTGACTATTGCATCGGTAGCTTTTTTATTCACTGTCGCAATATACCGCACGCGACAATATGCCACGCGCGACTCAATAATATCCGGGTTATATTATTTTCACACGTCTCCCAAACGACGTGGAGCGTTTCTCAATCTCAAGAAACGCGATCATATTTCAAATAAATATATTGTTTTTTAATAAGGAAGATCACGTAAATGATAACCAATAAACTAATAGTTTCTTCTGTGGTGGCTGCTCTCCTGGGGGTTAGTGCGCACAGCAGTTCTAGCCAAAGGCGGCCCCGACAAGGGTGGCGAACACTACCTGCCGGATCCTGACTATGATTTCCGCACATCGAGCGCAGAAAAAGTGGAACTGGGCCGGGTTCTGATCTTCGACAAGATCCTCAGCGGCAATGAGAATATATCCTGTGGCACCTGCCACCATTCCCTGGCATACACTGGTGACGGCCTGTCCCTCTCCGTTGGTGAAGGCGGTAAAGGCCTGGGCGTGACCCGTAGTGCCGACCACAAAGATGACACGATCCATGAGCGTGTACCGCGTAATGCACCGCCTGTCTGGAACCTGGGTGACAGTTCTTTTCATACCCTGTTTCATGACGGTCGCGTTCAGGTCGACCCCTCCTTCCCGAGTGGCTGTAAGACCCCGGCCGGTCGCGATCTGCCGAAGAACCTGGAAAATGTGCTGGCATGCCAGGCCATGTTTCCTGTCACGTCCGGTACGGAGATGGCTGGACAGCCGAGTGATGGAGATCCCGTTGCAATTGCAGCGGCTGACGGCGACCTGCCTCTTGTATGGGAGCTGCTGGCACAGCGCCTGCGGGCCAACCTGGAATACGTTGCCATGTTCCAGGCAGCCTTTCCGGGTGATGTGATCGATGCTGGAGACATTACCTATGCCCATGCCGCCAATGCGATCTCGGCCTTCGAGGGTGTTGCATGGCGCGCCGACAACAGCCCGTTTGACCAGTACATCCGTGGCGACAAGGGTGCCATGAGCAAAAACGCCCGGAAGGGCATGAAGCTGTTCTACAAGGGTGACAGCAACGGGCACGCTTGTGCAGAGTGCCACAGCGGCCTGTACCAGACCGACCAGAGCTTCCACGCCATCGCCATGCCACAGATCGGATCGGGACGTGGCAGTGGTGAAGATGGCTATGAAGATTATGGCCGTCAGCAGGTAACCGGTCTTGATCGTGACATTCTGAAGTTCCGTACCCCATCGCTGCGTAACGTGGCCCTGACCGCACCGTATGGTCACGGCGGCGCCTACAATACGCTGCGTGCGGTTGTCGAACATCACCTGGATCCGGTCAATGCGCTCTATGCCTACAACGACAACCGGCAGGCGATTCTGCCGACCCATCTGATACTGGATGCCGAGAACTACAGAGCCATGGATGACCCGGCCATTGTCGGCTTCATCGCGGAACGCAACGAGTTGGCACCATTCACCTATAGTGCTGAAGATGTCGATCGCATTATGGATTTCCTGAATGCACTGACGGACCCGAATACCATCGATCTGCGTAGCGACCAGGATGTTGTCAATGGCGTTCCGAGCGGACACTCCCTGGACGACTAGAACCCTGTAACACCTGTAGCATCAAGGAGGGGGCTTGCGCGCCCC
>CBFDBP010000400.1:0-2069 GCA_965603065.1 uncultured Gammaproteobacteria bacterium | reverse complement strand
TGTTATTTGTTTTGTCCGCAGTCACCGGCGTCTCTGGTACTGTGATATTAATTATTTCAATGTTCCTGAACAGCGCGAACCTGTTGAATGCAGGCCTGATCGCGCTGTTAATTACCGGCCTGCTCATGATCGGTATGGTACTGATCCGGGACATCGGTCACGGGGGGAAAACCTGATGTCGAGCCAGACTCCGCCCGGCCCTATGCCGCTGATGCGGCAGTCGCTACGACCGTGCATCCCGTATTTCGGTGCAAGGTGTACAGGTATTTTAAAATGACCCGTTCCAGCAGTAAAAAACCAGAAGTTTGCTGTAGCTGTGGGAGTCAGGTGGAACGGGTTACACTACCGACCATCGGAATAACAGCTTGATGAGTTTTTTGTGAACCTTGTGTGGCAACTGGTATAGCCGCAACTTTCATTGTGTGCACGCTTCGCTCGGCGGCGATGACCCCCGTAAATCAGCGGTGAATCCTCCATCTACCGCACTGATCTCGACCCACTCCGGTGAAAATATAATTGCTGCGGACTATACCAGTTGCCGACGGCAACCTGTGTAACAGTTCATTACACGCAGAGATTCACCCTGCGCACGCATCAAAACCGCATTTATCACGGTTCTTCAGGACAAATATTGTTGGCAACGCCCGAATGCTGCTCTAATCTCGTATTGTTTGACGAATTGCGCTACAAATTAGGCAACTGAAACTGACAACCCGAATGAGTATTCGAACCAAACTCGTACTCTCTCTGAGTATCGTACTGGCCTTCAATCTGGCTGTCGGGCTCTATGCATTCCAAACCTACGGACAGGCATCCAAGAGCGCCGAGCAGGTCAGTCGCTGGGCGAATCAGATCGTGATCACCAGTCTATCGGCCCAGGTCCACTTCAAAAAACAGGTCCAGGAATGGAAAAATGTGCTTTTGCGGGGACACGAACCCGAACTCTACGAACGTTATCTGAACCAGTTCTACGATGAGGAACGAAACACCCGGAATGCACTCGAAACACTGCTGCCATTGCTGGACAAGGCCTCGGAAATAAAAGGCACTACGCAGGCTTTTTACCAGGCACACCAGAAACTGGGCGATCAATACCGTGAGGCCCTCTCTTCCTATAACCAGCTTACCAATAACCCGCATATCGTCGTAGACCAATTGGTCCGCGGTATAGACCGCAAACCAGCCGACCTTTTGGATCAGGTCGTCAACGAAACATTGGCTGAAAAAGAGACGCGACTTACTGAAATTGCAGCCGAAGCCGAGAAAACCGGAAAACGAATCCTGATGGCTGCGCTGTGGGTGTTGACCCTGGCGGTCGTCTTATTGATGTGGTTTGCGGATGATGCCATAGGCAAGCCGATCTCCGCCGCCACCGGCATCGCCAGGCGGATCTCCGACGGTAACCTGTCCGGTGAGATTTCCGTTTACGGGCGTGGCGAAACAGCTCAGTTGCTCGAATCGTTGAAAACCATGCAGGATAATTTGGTGGAGTATCAGAACGACCTGCGCGAAAGCGTGGAACGCACCCGCCTGTTGCTGGATTCCTCAGGGGAAGGAATCTATGGTGTGGACATCGACGGTCATTGCATGTTTATCAATCCCGCCGGCGTGAGCATGCTGAAATTCCACAGTGCCGATGACCTGCTCGGTAAGGAAATCCACTCCCTGATGCATCACACCAAACCGGATGGCACCTTCTTTCCGTTCGATGAATGTCCCTCGACGCATACCTTCAGAACGGGGAAGGTCTGTCACGTTGACGACGAGATTTTCTGGCGTGCTGACGGGACAAGTTTCCCGGTTGAATACTGTTCCTACCCGATCCGTCACGCGGGGAACTTGATCGGCGCCGTGGTCCTGTTCTCTGACATCACCAAGCGGAAGGAGGCGGAACGCGCGCTCACACAAGCCCACAAGGCACTGCAGGAGGAACGTACACTACTCGCCAGGCGCGTTGAAGAGCGCACTGCGGAGCTGAACCTGACCAACGCTGAACTGGCACAAAGCGCACGCGCCAAAGACGAGTTTCTGGCTGCGATGAGTCATGAATTCCGTACCCCGCTTACCAC
>CBFDBP010000399.1:0-2077 GCA_965603065.1 uncultured Gammaproteobacteria bacterium | reverse complement strand
TGAACAGCGGAAGTCGACCCGTTGTAGCCCTTCGAGCTAATTGCCTGAACGGCAGGAAAGGCAGAGTAACAAGACCTTCGATTTCAGCCTAGGAAAACGCTGTCCGCGTACAATGCCGGCAGGCCGCAGGCGTGGTCTTGCTGCTGAGAGGTCAGCGTAACACCAGCTGGGCGCTCCCGGTGGCGGTTCCATCCAGCCTGATACCCTGTTGTTCGATAAGTATTTGCACGCTGCTTAGCTGCAAGGCAGACAGGTCCAGCACCACACCCGCCGGCGTGATTTTCTTCAGCACCGTCCCAAGGCGCTCGCCGATCAGCTCGAGGTGCTGTATCAACGCCTGGTTAGCCGAATCTTCCAGTGCCTGACGGATGGGTTCATGGAACGCCTCCGCTAACATCCCCACGGTGGAATCTTCCGCGTCATAGTCAAACGTCAGGTCCTGTAATTCAAGCTTCTGGTGTTGCCCATCATAGGCCACCCTCGCACGTAGTTCCGCCGTACCGGTCAGGTCACCGGTGAGTTCCATCCTGGCCCTGATTTCCTGTCCGCTACCCCCCAGGTCGAGCTTTTTGATGCCGGTCTTCTGACCCTTGATGACAAAGGATTTGCCGGCCAGGGTGTCGGAAAGCCGCTGATTGAGTGTGGGGAAATCCAGGTTCACACCCAGGTGCAGATTCAACTCGGCGGACCGGGGATAATACTGTCCCAGTGGTGGCAGCGGCACCGGTTTGCCGGCGGGTTCAGCTCCGGTCACCAGCACCGGCTGCAATGTCAGTGCAAGATGTGCGTCGAGGTATTTCTCCCCACCGTCTATGCGAGACAGTGCGACACTCGCCGGCCTGAGCAATAACCAGTTGTCCTGTCCGAGTTCTACCGGTTCCTGCAATAACGACCAGGTTTGCCGTGCCTGACGCTGGATTGCATTCACGCCGGGAGCCAGTGTCTTGAGCGACGCACGCAGGCTGTCTTGCATTTGCTTGCGGAATTCAGTCTCGACGACGGGCGTGACATCGATATTCGCGATGGTCATTTCGCAGCGGTCGAGAAACTGGGTCGGCAGAATGCGAAACCTCGGTCTCAAGGTCCAGTCCGGTCCCCACTCCAGCAGGACCTGCATGCCGATCACTGCCTGTCGTGGCGATTCATCGATGCCGCAGCTGGCTTTCAGGGTGACCGCACCAAGCAAGTTTTTTTGCGCCCTGATCCAGTAACGGATATGCGCCTGAACCAATAGCACATCGCCTGAGGCAGTAATGCTGAGCGGCCCACGCCAGCCACGGTATTGTGAATCTATACCGTGCCAGTCCTTCCATGTGCGCCAGTTGCCTGCCTGGTACGGGAGCATCCTGTCAGCCGCATTGATCAGGGGCTCGAGAGACAGCCGCAGCGGTATATCAATAAATGAAACCGGCGATTCGGGTTGTTGGATGCCTGCAAAGGGTTGTGCGCCGGCGCCGGTCAGCCAGAGCAGGAGAACCAGCGGCAGAAGGAATACTGATACACGGACAGACCACATTTTGTGATTAGAGCACAGACTATGATTTATACGAAACTCAGCCCTGATCGCGGTGTACCTGGGATTCGGAAATCGTCGTTGCCGTTACACGACTACGCTTGCCTGAGAAGTAATGCCATCAATCGCTGGAATGTCGTCATCAGCAAGCGGCGTCTCCATTAAAAATGGATTTTCCATAACCGGCTGTTCGTGTTGTGCAACATTCACCGGCTGGGATCTCTATACAAGCAAACAGAGAGAGGCTAGTATGCGAATACTGCTCCTGAAAGCGGGCTTTCTTGATAAAATCCGTCCGAACGTCTCAGTTGTCTATGAACTTGCCGTTCAGGCCGGTAACCGGGAAGGTCTCTTGTTGGCCGGAAATGCTCGTTTCGTAATAGCTAATATAAGCAATCACTGTACGATAAAAAAACGACCCAGGGTGTGTGAAAACACGGTGAGCAGGAGACGTTGTAAAAAATCCGGCTTCACCAAAAGCCCCTAGAGCAACGATCGGCATTGCACATTCAAGCGATGGAAACTGCAAGTGCATTCAAGTACATTGCTTGTTGGATACGCGGT
>CBFDBP010000398.1:0-2112 GCA_965603065.1 uncultured Gammaproteobacteria bacterium | reverse complement strand
CGATTAGATGTGTTGTCTGGCTTTCGGCACCTGCGGCCTGCGCATAGACCCGACTAGCGGCCAGAGCATCCTCAAGTCACCGGGGATCAAAGTCAGCACTGGTGTCGGGCCAGCCCGCGGCATGCCGCAGGATGCACTTTCCAAACCAGCCGGGGTATTTCAACGACACGGGGATCGGAGAGAAATTCAGCCAGGTAGCGGCTCAACGCAGCGGGCGTGGGTGATTCCGGCGTACCGAGATTCACCAGCACGACCCCCAGCCGCGGCGTGCGGCCGTGCTCAAAATTCCTCAGTCCCTGATATTGCGGGTTCAAAACACCTCTCCTGACCAGTTTGTTATCTCATATAAACCTATACAAAGGACTTGTACAAGTCAAATTTTTATGTATAATTTTTGCATAGATATTATTACCGTCTTGACACCTTTAAATAATTCTTAAGCCAAACAGTGAGTAAACTTGACATGCATGCACTCCTCCTGATCGCCCATGGCAGCCGCCGAGAAGCCTCCAACCAGGAAGTCCGTGAACTGGCCACCAGACTTGAGCACATCGCCGGCGACCGCTTTAATCCCGTGATACCCGCATTCCTCGAGCTGGCAGAACCGGATATTCAGACCGGTGTCGACCTGTGCGTGGAAGCCGGCGCCACCAGCGTCACCGTGGTGCCCTACTTCCTCTCGGCAGGCCGGCACGTAGCAAGTGACATCCCCGCTGAACTGGAAGATGCCGCGCGCAAGCATCAGGCGATAACGATTCACCAGAGTGACTACCTTGGTAAACACCAATCCATACCCGACTTGCTGTTGGCGCTGGCACTGGCACTGGACAAGTCTGCCCCTGGCACTAAACATCAAGCTGCACAGGCAACAGGCTGAGTGGAGCCCGATATGCATACGCCAGGCGTGGATCCATACAGCTATCTCGCTAAAGTCTCCAGGACGATGGGCACACTCACGCAACGGGATCAAATCGAGACACTACTCGACGAAGTTGAATACCTGTTCGAAGTCATTCCACCGGAACTGCAAGACCTCGCCGAACCGATTATCCAGAAACTCAGCGACTGCGCGTGAACGCGGAACGGGAACTGCTTTGCTATGCCCTGCGCCGGCTGAATCCGTTTCTGGGTGTTGTCCAG
This sequence comes from uncultured Gammaproteobacteria bacterium, assembly GCA_965603065.1. Lineage (GTDB taxonomy): Bacteria > Pseudomonadota > Gammaproteobacteria > DSM-19610 > DSM-19610 > Thiogranum. The sequence continues at coordinate 972 of CBFDBP010000398.1, read as the reverse complement.
GTGGTTGAGACCCCGTCAGGGCGTGCCTCAAGCAGCAACGGCCTTGTGTGGGATGTTCAGATACTGACGGAAGGTCCGGCAGATTGGGGGAGCCTGGGCTCGGGAGATCGGGGGAAAGCCTGGTACCGATATGGCCTGTGGTCTGAACGGGAAGGCCTGGTAAGCCGGCCGCTTGCCGCACAGAACAAGGACAGGCAACTGCGCACGGAAAGCGAACACCTTATCGAACAGATAAGCCTGAATCTGAATCGGCTGCCGTTTGCACTGACGGACCGACGCGAGTTATGGCTGCTGGATGCGGAACGGCAAGAACCGCTTGCCTTGCTTCACGCCATGTCGCCGGATGCGAATCCACCCCGCCCGGAACCACGCTACTGGACGGGCTGCCTCGGACAACAGGGCGTGGCAGGACAACGCCGCTTTCCAGACATTGTTGAACTGGAGTCACAAGTGAAGGCGCGAGCGGGTTTTAACGTCAGTCGCGCCTGGGTGACCTGGAATCAGGAACACACGGCCATTGCAGCGGCCGATAGCAGGTTGAGTCAGGAAACCGGATTTTCAGCCTTTGGCATACGCGAAGACTGGTCGGACAAAGAGGACCAGGAACGCGTGCGGCGCTACATCGAATGGGCGGCGCCTGCATTTCTAACACTACCCTACCTCAATGACGCCCAACGCGCCCGGCTTGAATCCAGCCTTTCAGACCAGGCGGTGAGCATCGAGTATCATTGGCGCCTTTATCCGAAGGTACTGGACACGAACAAGCTCACCGCTGCCCGCGTTCAAGCCGGTTTGCAAAGCAGCGAAGGCCGTACCGCCCCCTGACTCCCAGGCAATGCATGTTCAGTCCCGGGATCGCAAAGCCTCTCGGATAACGCCCGCTTATTCAGGATTTATACAGAACGCGGGCCGTGATAAAAGCCAGCAGCACCAGCAAGCCAAATGGGTAAGGAGTCACACCGAGAAAAAACA
>CBFDBP010000397.1:0-2114 GCA_965603065.1 uncultured Gammaproteobacteria bacterium | reverse complement strand
GCCTGAACGTTGACACGGCTGGTGCCCTGCTCCATGGCGGGTTGACTCACGCTCGATCGACTCAGCATCGACACCGCTTCTGCCCGCAGCGGGGGGATGGGGCGATTCTGTCCCGCCGTGTCAATATTCACCTCCAAAAGTTTATAGCCCTGCGCACCCAGCGACTTGCGGATGATTTCCGCGCGCTGCTGATAAGCCGCCAGCGCCTGTTCGATCAGCGTATCCTCGACCTGGCGACGCTTATCCGGTGACACCGAAAACTGCAGGGACTGCATCTGCAATCGACTTTGCAGCGTACCGACCAGCTCGCTCAGCTGGTCAACATCCTGCGACTCGAGCTGAAGCTCCTGACGCCCCCGCCAACGCACAATTTTTTTGTCCTCGTAGACCGGGTAGGTTTGATATGCGCCACTGCGGGATTTTACCTTTTGATTCGCTCGCGCCTGTTCCAGCGCCCAGCTCATGTTGCTGTTTATAGTGTCGGCAAGTTTTGCCGGCTTCAGGGCCTCGGCGGTGACATTCAGGATCGCGGTCACCAGGTCATTCTCGACATCGCGGCCAACCTCGACCTGAAAACTGACCTGGTCTTCGGCCTGCTCGCTATCCGCAAGGGATACAAGCGGCACAGCAAATGCCGCGGTACAAAACACTAATCCCACCAGCCATAAGTTTCGCATCGCCGTTACCTCTGAATCTGACCATGTTGAAATAGAAATAACCGTGTATCCGAGACATTTTAAACACATCCATTAAACAAATGGCGTTATATTGCCAGCCCACCGGCCAGGTCGGCACGCAAATCATCGATATTTTCCAGCCCTGCCGCCACCCGAATCAGACCGTCGGAGAGTCCCGCCTCGGCACGCTGCTCTGCTGTCAGGCGGCCATGTGTTGTCGTCGCCGGATGCGTGATGGTCGTCCTGGTGTCCCCCAGGTTGGCGGTAATGGAACAGATACGGGTCGCGTCAATCAGCCGCCACGCCGCTTGCTTACCGCCCTTCACGTCAAACGAGACGATACCACCGAAACCGGACTGCTGCCTGGCAGCCAGCTGGTGCTGCGGATGGCATGCCAGACCGGGATAGTAGACATGGCTGACTGCCGGCTGTTCCTGAAGCCATTCCGCCAGGGCCTGTGCTGAAGCACAGTGTGCCTGCATGCGGATCGACAGGGTTTCCAGGCCTTTCAGAAAGACCCAGGCATTGAACGGGCTCATGGTCGGCCCACAGGTCCGCAAAAAACCGTACACGCCCTCACCCACAACAGCGTCACTACCCACCACGGCTCCGCCCACACAACGGCCCTGCCCATCAAGATACTTGGTCGCCGAGTGGATCACGATATCAGCACCCAGTGCCAGCGGCCGTTGTAAGGCCGGTGTACAGAAACAGTTATCGACCACAAGCAGGCAATCGTTGGCGTGCGCCAGATCGGCAAGCGCAGCGATATCGGCAACCTCGGTTAACGGGTTTGACGGCGTCTCCAGGAACAGCAGACGGGTTTCCGGCCGTATTGCCCGGGCCCAGTCGTCGAGATCATGCTGTGCAACAAAACGGGTTTCGACACCGAACTTGTGAAGATAGTTGGTGAACAACAATGTTGTACTACCGAAGATACTGCGCGAAGAAACAATCTGGTCACCGGCCTGTAGCAGTCCTGCACAGGTCGCGTAAATTGCCGACATCCCGGATGCTGTTGCCACACAACGCTCTCCGCCTTCCAGTGCCGCAAGACGTTCTTCGAAGCAACGCACGGTGGGATTGGTAAAGCGGGAGTAGATATTTCCCGGCTGCTCACCGGAAAACCGTGCGGCGGCGTCTGCGGCACTTTCAAAAACATAGCTGGAAGTCGTGAATATGGCTTCGCTGTGTTCGGATTCCGCCGTTCGATGCTGCCCGGCACGAACTGCGAGCGTCTCGAATCCAAACGATTGATTTTCTGTGTCGGACATAGCCCTCTCCTCCAGCCGCTCTATCCCATAACGTTAACCACATACCCCAGGGGACCCTCTCCTCCAGAGGACCCTCTCTTGCTGCGCAATTCACCTTGTCTCGCCTGACGGCGATTCACCTTGTCTTGCTGCGCAATTCACCTTGTACCCCAGGGCACTCTCT
>CBFDBP010000396.1:0-2151 GCA_965603065.1 uncultured Gammaproteobacteria bacterium | reverse complement strand
ACGCGCCGTAAATACATCCCTGTAGGCTCGACGGCAGCATCCCTCGGCAAGCTTATGCCGGCTGGCTTGCGCACGTCTTAATAATGCTATGAATTGTGGCTACAGAGACCGACATTGAATGGATGCGCTACGCACTTGGCCTGGCCGCTCGTGCTGAGGAGCAGGATGAGGTTCCGGTCGGGGCGATCATTGTCAAGGATGATAAAGTGATTGGTGAAGGCTGGAACCGGCCGATATCCACCGATGATCCGACTGCACACGCTGAAATTGTCGCCATGCGCGCTGCGGCGCAACTGCTAGCCAATTACCGCCTCGCCGGTACCACACTCTATGTCACTTTGGAGCCTTGCCTGATGTGCGCCGGAGCCATGATACATGCACGTATCGGCCGTCTGGTGTTCGGTGCCTATGACCGCAAGCGCGGCGCGGTGAACAGTACCGCTCACGCCTTTGACGCCCAGGGCCTGAATCACCAGCTTGAAGTCTGCGGCGGGGTTCTGGAGACGGACTGTGCGGATCGTCTGCGGCGCTTCTTCGCCGCCCGCCGCGGCTGAGCTGCGGTGTGTGCAGGGGTGGAATAAGCCGTTGGCGTGAATCGTCAAGTCAATGAATAAACCAACGGGTTAAGGTATGCAGCGACTATTTCTTCTTGTTCTTGCTTTTCTACCGGTGTCGGCATTCCCACAGGCCGATGCTCCAGCGGGCCGTTATCCACCCGCTGGTGTCGATATGCAGCTGCGGCGTTTGTCCGACCACGTTTATTTTGTGCAGGGTGAGGCGGGGGTTGCGACTGACAATGAAGGCTTTATTTCAAATGCGGGTGTAATTGTCACCGATGAGGGGGTTGTTGTTTTCGATGCGCTGGGTACTCCGTCGCTCGCTCACCTGCTGCTCAGGAAAATCCATGAAGTCACTGACAAGCCGATCGTCCGGGTAATCAGCAGTCATTATCACGCCGACCATATTTACGGATTACAGGTTTTCGAAGAGCAGGGCGCAGCGGTGTGGGCACCTGCCGGGGCCGAGAAGTACCTGCGCTCCGCGAATGCCGGAGAACGCCTGGAAGAGCGGCGGTTTTCACTGGAGCCGTGGGTGAATGAAACCACCCGCCTGGTTGAGCCTGACCGTTATATCGGTGTGCAGGAGGATTTCGAACTGGGCGATGTGCGTTTTACCGTCTCACCGGTCGGAGCCGCGCATTCGGACGGTGACCTGACACTTTTCGTTGAGCCGGATCGAATCCTGTTTTCCGGCGATATTATTTTCGAAGGCCGGGTACCCTTTATGGGAGACGCCAATTCGCGGCACTGGCTGGAGGTTGTGGAACGTATGGAGGACCAGCAGCTGCTTGCCCTGGTGCCGGGACACGGTGCGGCAGCCAAATATCCCAACCAGGCCATTTCGACCATGCGGCGTTATCTGTCTTATCTGCGCGGAACGATGAGCGCTGCAGTCAAAGATTTCATAGCGTTTGATGAGGCTTACGATGCAACAGACTGGTCGGAGTTCGAGCAATTGCCTGCATTCGCCGAAGCCAACCGCCGCAACGCGTATCAGGTTTACTTGTCAATGGAAGCGGAATCACTGTCCGATTGAGAATAATAGTAACAGGAGGGCACACAAGGTTTTTCCCGTTCAGAAAACCGGGCCTGCCCACCCTTTATGCCTTTATGCGTAGTTTCCTCTCTTGACGAGACTCAATCATAGGACTAGGTTAGTGCATAAAGGATGGATGCGCACGTAGATGCGCAAGAGCAGTTGAGCCGGCGTGTGGAACTACGCAGGTTGGTTTGCCGAACCTTGCAGCTGCTGCGAGATGTATCAAAATTTAAATAAAATACATAATAATCAAAGAAAAGCTTTAATTCTGGAGAATAATAATGAACAAGCCAACAGATAATGCCACGAATATCGGGGGTGGCCTGGTGGATCCTGAGCAGGCTGTAGCGGAATCGCGGCGTGACTTTCTGAAAAAAGCCGGAAAGTTTGCTGTGTATACGCCACCGGCTGTCATGATGCTTATGAAGCCCAGTTACGCGACGGTGAGTGGTTCAGTGAACGGGCGTCCTGACGGGCGTCCCTATCCAATACCCGGGCGTCCCAATCCAATACCAACCCGACCAGCGCGCTGATATCTGTCGTAGCGCCGCT
>CBFDBP010000395.1:0-2153 GCA_965603065.1 uncultured Gammaproteobacteria bacterium | reverse complement strand
TTACAACACCCGCCGGCGGGAGAGGCTGTTAACGGAACAATGGTTATGTTAAGTAAAAAACCGGAAATGATTCTCATCGACGTTGACGGCACGATGGTGGACAGCGTGCCGGACCTGGCATTTTGTGTCGATGAAATGATGCAAAAACTGGGGCGTGAGCCCTGGGGTGAGGAGCGGGTGCGGGACTGGGTTGGAAACGGCGTCGAGCGCCTGGTGCGTCGGGCCCTGATCGGCCGGCTCGACGGCGAGCCGGATGAGGCGGATTTTGACAGGGCTTATCCGGTTTTCCTGGAGCTGTACGCAAACAATACCTGCCGACGCTCCGTACTGTACCAGGGCGTGCGTGAAGGACTGGATTATCTGCACGCTGCCGGCTACGAGCTGGGGTGTGTGACCAACAAGGCCGAGCGGTTTACAGTGCCATTGCTCAAGGCTCTGGGCATATATAATGTTTTTTCCATCGTGATCAGCGGCGATACCCTGGAATACAGCAAACCGCATCCCGCACCATTGCTGCATGCAGCGGAGTTCTTTAAGGTGGATCCGGCTTATGCCTTGATGGTCGGGGATTCGATCAGCGATGTTAAAGCGGCACGCGCCGCGGGCTTCATGATCGCCTGTCTGCCCTATGGTTATAACCATGGCGAGGACATACGCGGCGCCAATCCGGACCTGCTGATCGACACACTGGCTGACCTCAGAACCGAACTCGAACAAGCTGCATGATGCTCACCGTAGAGACAGAGTCGCACGAACACACGCAACGATGGTGCCGCTAAGCCGCTATCTATTTTCCGTCGTTCGTGTTTAACATATGTCTCAACGGTGAGGACCATGACTCCTGAAAAATTCCAGCAACTGGTCAAACGCGGCCATACGCGCATACCGGTCACCCGTGAAGTACTGGCCGACCTTGATACGCCCTTAAGTACCTACCTGAAGCTGGCCAATGGCCGCTATTCCTATCTGTTTGAATCCGTGCACGGTGGTGAAAAATGGGGGCGTTATTCCATTATCGGGCTGCCGTGCCGGACTGTGGTGCGTATCCATGGCGAGTGTATCGGGACTTACGAGGATGGCGGGCTCGTCGAAGAAGTTCAACACAGCGATCCCCTGCAGTGGATTGAAGCCTTTCAGCGGCGTCACCAGGTGCCGGAGATCACATCTCTGCCGCGTTTCTGTGGCGGCCTGGTGGGCTACTTCGGTTACGATGCAGTGCGTTACATCGAACCGAAATTGAAAGACGGTGACAAGGACGATCCTTTAAAGACGCCGGACATCCTGCTGATGGTGTCGGATGAGGTTGTGGTGTTTGATAACCTCAGTGGCAAGTTGCTGATGGTGGTACACGTCGATGCCTGTCAGCCGGATGCCTGGGCGGGTGGCCAGGCACGGCTCGATGAGTTGATGCAGCAGTTGCGCCGACCGGTGAATATTCCAGGTGCGCTCAAGGAATCGCGCCAGGTGTCGGAAGATGATTTTGTCTCCGGTTTCACCCGCGAGGGTTTTGAAGCCGCGGTGATGCGCGTGAAGGAATACATCGTGGAAGGCGATGCCATGCAGGTGGTATTGTCGCAGCGTTTATCGATTCCGTATCAGGCGCCGCCGCTGGACCTGTACCGTGCCCTGCGCAGCCTGAATCCATCGCCCTACATGTATTATCTGGATCTGGATGATTTTCATATCGTCGGTTCGTCCCCGGAGATACTGGTGCGCCTGGAAGACGGCGTCGTCACCGTCAGGCCCATCGCGGGTACGCGCCCGCGCGGCAAGGACGAAGCCGAAGATCTGCTGCTCGAAAAAGAACTGCTGGCCGATCCGAAGGAACTCGCGGAGCACTTGATGCTGATAGACCTGGGCCGTAATGATGCCGGACGGGTCAGTGAAATCGGCAGTGTCGAACTGACGGAAAAAATGCTTATCGAACGCTACTCACACGTCATGCATATCGTCTCGAATGTGGTGGGCAGGATTAACGAAGGCATGTCGGCCATCGACGTTCTGCGCGCAACCTTTCCGGCGGGAACTGTCAGTGGTGCGCCCAAGATTCGTGCCATGGAAATTATCGACGAACTGGAACCGGTGAAGCGCGGTGTCTATGCCGGTGCCGTGGGCTACCTGTCATGGACCGGCAATATGGATACCGCCATTGC
>CBFDBP010000394.1:0-2163 GCA_965603065.1 uncultured Gammaproteobacteria bacterium | reverse complement strand
ATTCATGGAGAAAATGATTTTATCATCCCTGTGAAAAATGGACATGCTCTTTATCGAAAAACTCTCATTAACATCGAAATATATGCTTAATTTGTAAGCTATATCGAATAATAATCTATTTTTTGTGGCCGTAACCACTATCTAGCCTTAGAGCCATCTCAAATCTCAATAACCCAATCCGGCCTGAAATCCGGATTAAGTGCCTCGGGAGCATACCCACGCGGATTGCAGACCACCCGGGTGCCGTAGACCTTGTAGTCAAACGACTCATGCATGTGGCCATGAACCCACAGCGCCGCCCGGTCACCCTCCATCAGATTTTCCAGGTTGCTGGCGAATGCCGGGGTCAGTAGGTCACGGGCATACCTTGGATGCACCGATTGCGATGACGGGGCATGGTGGGTCACCACCACAGTATTGCCGTCGAAGGGCTCGGCCAGCATCAACGCCAGCCAGTCGCGGCTGGCGGTGTGCAGCCGGATGGCATCCTCGGGGGTGAAACGTTGACCGTTGTTCTGAATGATGGAGAAATCTGTCATCCGCTGCCGCACCGCCTGCATGGCAAAGAATTTGTCCGCCTCGCCGAACAGGGCAAAGTCCGTCCACAGGATACTGCCCAGGAATCGTATCCCGTCGATGAAGATCGGGTCGTCGTTCAGGACATGAATGTGCTCCGGGGCCTGTGCCTTCAGTTCGTCGACCAAGGCGATGTCATGATGGTAAAACTCGTGGTTGCCCGGCACGTAGATCACAGGCCTGTCCGGGAATCGGTTCTCTGCCCAGTGCAGGCCACCCATCCCCACACCAATGTCGCCCGCCAAGATTACGATGTCGGCATCCGTTGCCGGTGGCGCAAAGTCCTCGAACTCGATATGCAGGTCATTCAGGATATGGAGTTTCATCACGCAAGCTTACCCCAGGAAATACCCAATATACTTTGTATTTTTCAGGTAAGAATTACAAAGTACGCTTTGCATTTATGGACAGCCCTCCATAGGCTTACACACCATTATCTTCCAAGATATGCACCGACCACGGCCGCTCTCTCATGCCCCAGTTCCCGGCTTATGGTGAGCCGGACCTGGCTGTCAATCTCGCGTTGCTCCGGAGTCAGGTCTTTGGCCACCGGCCCGCCGGCGGCAGGACATGACCAGGCGGCCAGTTCCTCGTAGCGGTCCTGGGCGTAGGCGTGGCGCAGGCCGTGTTGGCACTGCCCGATGTTGAGGTAGGACAGACTTGAGAGTACTGCCCGAAGTTGAAGATGGATCGCAGCTTGCGCCGATGCACCGGTTTCACGACCCGACGGTGCCTTGGTTGCCACTTTGCCGCAGTGGCCGCGGATAAAACCAGAACGTGCGACCAGTATAGACAGGCCGCACTTCATTGTCATGGCCAATTGCAATGTTTTTGTTTAGCAGCCACGCTGTAATCCCGCCGGCAGTCGAACGCACATCGAAAATATTCACGCACGCTTCGTACTTACATCCCGATTGCAGCCGCGTCACTACCGCGCTTCGCTCTGTAGTGACGCGGACGCTCGCACATGGCAGCCGGTGCGCCAAGCGTTTGCCTGTCACACAGGCTACATCAGGTTGTATCGGGCAAGCTTCGGTGCCGGTGTGTTGGGGTAGTTTCATGGAACCACCGGCTATTTCTCGCCTGAGCGTTGCGCGATGTCCATAAGACGGCGCACAAGCGGATTGGCTTCATCAATCGGCGCCGGCTCGGGTAACTCGACTGGCGCGTGCGCAGCCTCTGCCCGTTGCCGTACCTTGCGGGCCTGTGCCACACGCAAGGCACGCTCCGGTGCGAAGGTGCCCTGCTGAGCGCGCCTCACCAGCGCACGCAGGCAACCGAGCGATGAAGCGCGTATCTCGCCGGCGCAGATAATCCCGGCCCATTCATCCAGCACCTGCTGGTTTAGCGGTGTGGGCAGAACAGCAACCAGGGTCTCCGCCCGCGAGCGCTCTGCAGGCAGGAGGGCTTTCGGGTAGTCCAGATCAGATAATTCACCACCACCACGATCCGATTGTTCAGTGACCGAGATGTGTGGTTGTGGTGATTCTCTTTGGGTTCCTATGGTGGTTCCTGGTATGACACCGGTGTCAGGGGGTGGTGTCACTGGCGTCAGGGGCCGGTGACAATTTGTCACCCCCTGCCAGC
>CBFDBP010000393.1:0-2187 GCA_965603065.1 uncultured Gammaproteobacteria bacterium | reverse complement strand
CTCCTAGTGGTTCTCGCTCACCATATTTATGGTGTATTTGGGGATTTCAATGACCAGATCCTGATCAGTAATTTCAGCCTGGCAACTCAGACGTGAGTCGGGCTCAAGACCCCAGGCCTTGTCCAACAGGTCGTCTTCATCTTCATCAGATTCTTCCAGCGAGTCGAAACCCTCCCGCACATAGACGTGACAAGTCGTACAGGCGCAGGATTTCTCACAGGCATGCTCGATTTCTATGCCATTGGCCAATGCAGCATCACAAATCGTCGTGCCGGACGCGACTTCGATCACCGCGCCTTGCGGGCATATTTCTTCATGGGGCAGGAAAATAATCTGCGGCATCATATAACCCTATTTGAATTCGTCGACCGAATGACCAGCCATGGCCTTCTGGATATTGGCATTCATGCGGCGATCAACATAAATCGTGCTCACCGACTCCAGCTTTTCGATCGCCTTTCGGATAGCACGGTGATCACCACCGTTACGCAAGCCGTCAAGCTTATCGGCAGCCTGCTCTATGGCGGCGCGTTCCTCGCTGCTCAGGAATTTATCTCCGTCCTCCTGCAAAGCCGCCTGCAGCGCTTCCAGCACGCGATCGGCTTCCACCTGTTGCTCGCGGAGACGCCGTGCTTCCATATCATCCTGGGCATGATCCAGGGAGTTTCGCAACATGGTTTCGATTTCCTTATCCGTCAATCCGTATGACGGCTTGACTTCGATATGCGCCTGTACCCCGCTGGTCTGCTCCTGCGCTGTAACACTCAGCAGACCGTCGGCATCGACCTGGTAACTGACACGGATACGCGCAGCACCCGCGGTCATGGGGGGTATGTCGCGCAGCTCAAAACGCGCCAGCGAACGGCAATCCTCCACCAGCTCCCGCTCACCCTGTACGATGTGCAGTCCCATAGCCGTCTGGCCGTCTTTGAAGGTGGTGAATTCCTGTGCGCGGGCAACCGGGATGGTGGTGTTTCGAGGAATGATTTTCTCGGTCAGTCCACCCATGGTTTCGATGCCCAGTGACAATGGAATGACATCGAGCAGCAACATTTCATCTTCGGGTTTGTTGCCAGCAAGGATATCAGCCTGCACTGCCGCACCAATCGCCACGACCTTGTCGGGATCGATATCAACCAGTGGATCACGGCCGAAAAACCCGCCCACCATGGCGCGCACTTTTGGCACCCGCGTGGATCCGCCCACCATGATAATTTCCTCAACATCCCCTACGCCGATCCCGGCGTCACGCAGCGCACGACGGCACGGCGCAAGTGTTTTCTTCACCAGAGGTTCGATCAACTCATCCATCTTGCGACGGGTCAGCCTGCCCTGCCACGTCATGCCGTGATCAAGATGCAGGTTTAGATCGGCCTCTTCACTGTCGGTGAGCTTCTCCTTGGCCGCACAGGCCTCCTGCAGCAAACGACGTTGCAGGGAATGGTTGACATCGTCACTTACACCGGCCTGCTCCATCATCCAGAGCGCTATAAGCCGGTCCATATCATCGCCACCCAGCGCCGAATCACCGGCGGTAGCCATGACCTCAAAAACGCCCTGGTTCAGACGCAGAATGGAAATATCGAAAGTACCGCCACCCAGATCGTAGACCGCGATCACACCGTCCCTGCCCCGGTCCAGGCCATAGGCAACCGCTGCAGCGGTGGGCTCATTAAGCAGGCGTAATACATTAAGTCCGGCCAGCTTGCCCGCGTCCTTGGTCGCCTGGCGTTGCGCATCGTCAAAATAAGCCGGCACGGTAATCACGACACCGGTCAGTTCGCCGCCCAGCGTATTTTCCGCCCGCTGCCTGAGTTCCTCGAGGATATCCGCGGATACCTGCACCGGACTAAGCTCACCCGCCATCGTGTGTATCAGGGGCATAGCGGATTCAGCCGACACAAATTCGTAAGGCAGAATCGAACCCAGCTTTTTGACATCCTTCAGGCCACGCCCCATCAGGCGTTTCGCGGAAATAATGGTATTGAGTGGATCAAGGGTCGCCTGCGCCTTTGCGGCGGCGCCAACCTGGTGTCCGCCGTCCTCGAGATAACGAACCACCGAGGGCAATAAATGCCTGCCCTCGCTGTCAGGCAAGGTATCTGCCACACCACTGCGCACACTGGCAACCAGCGAGTTGGTGGTGCCCAGATCGATACCCGCAGCCAGCCGGTGCTGGTGCGGCAC
>CBFDBP010000392.1:0-2242 GCA_965603065.1 uncultured Gammaproteobacteria bacterium | reverse complement strand
TACAGTACGAGCAGGCATGCCAGCAGGCCCTCGCCGATCTCGACAAGGGCTTGCGCCTGGGTGGTGGTGCCCCCGGAACATTACGGGAAGCGCTGCATGAGCGCTGACTTGCCTGCAGGCAGAGTTTTTGATGCCATGATTGTTGCTTCAGCCACCAAGGGTGGCGCCAAAACGCTACTGAGCGAAGACCTGAACCATGACCAGTTGATAGAAGGCGTCCACGTGCTCAATCCATTCATGGCACAGTGAACGGCAAACGCTTGAGTGAGGGTGACGGCGCAACGGTAAAAGCGGACGATGTGGTTGAGTTTACGGGCCACGAGAACAGTGAGGCACTGGTCTTTGATTTACCATAAACCAATGAGGAGTCGGAGGTTCCCGAGAACAACTCTCATCCCCATTCAAAACCGTTTGATGACCTGGGTATCCAGAACCACGGAATAATGGGTGTCAAAGGAACCGTTGATGCGCCCGGCAAGGCCATTATCCTGATCGAGATTGGCGTCACCGATGTGCGCGTAGTTCAGACTGTTGTGTATTTCAAAGCCTTTCCACTGCCACTCCATCCCCCCGCCGACGGCGATCACCCGATCGAGCGGTAAGGCAATGGTCCGCCTGCCGTCACTCGAGGGCGGCGTCACGTACATGCCACCGACGGAAAACGCCAGGTCCGGCCGGTACTGGTATCTCAGCCCGGTCGAAAACAGCCAGGTGTCCTTGTAGTTACCTTCAACCGACACGGTAGAGTTGAGCATATCGGAATTGACACTGACATGGTTGATACCGAACGCCGACATATTGATCCACATCACATCGAAGGTGAATGACCAGTCATCCTTGAATCCCTGGTAATAACCCAGCTGGGCCATCGCCGGCACCTTGAATTTCACATCAATGTTCTGGTCCAGCAACCCCAGCGCGTCAAGACCCGCCTGCAGAACCGGGCCGATATTCTGGAACTTCGGCCGGCCGGACAGATCCGGATCGATTTCGGCGCGATAATTTACCCCGATGCGTGTATCTTCATTCATCTCGTACAGCAACCCAAGCTGCCAGCCGAAACCAACACCGTCCTCTTCGAGCTTGATCCTGCCGTCAGGCCCACTGATATCCCTGACCCGCGCCTTGGTCATGGAATCGGTATACAGCATGATCGGCCCGCCACCGACGGACCAGTGATCGCTCAGCTTGTAACCCACGGTACCGGCCAGCGACACGAAGGCCAGTTCAGACTCCTCCGCCAGATAGCGCCCTGACCAGCTCTTGCCATACGCATTACCGAAGCCGGAGGGTACATTCAGAGAAGCCCCGACAGACCAGCGGTCATTGATCGGGTGCGCATAATAAAACCCGGGGATGACGAGAAACCGGGGATCGTTATCGGCACTGCCGCCATCGACGTTCGATTCATCGACTTCAAACTTGGCGGCGGATCCCGCCAGCGTCACCTGCACCAGCAGCTCCGGCTCATCCAGGCGGGTAATACCGGCCGGACTCCAGAATACCGTGGACGCATTGCTGGCTCGCGCCGTCAAACCCGAGAGAGCGGGACCGATGTCGGCCTGCACTGCTGTCAATGCCGACAACCCCGCCAGCAGCCATCCGGCCCGCAAGCCCAGGCCAATTACTGTTAGCCGCTTCGGTGAAAGCCGTTTATCAAATAGCCCGTCCATAATTCAAATCATCCTTATTTTGCGGTGAATACGGGCAGTCTATCGTAGACGGCGTCGCCATGCATTGACGAAGCATGCAGAGGTGAAGAAACCCTTGCGTGCCCTTCATTCGCGGTCTTCATCTACCATGCCAATAGTCGGGGCGACGACTCAAGTGCATTACAACAAGAATCACAATCTCATCCGGATCTATGCGGTACAAAACGCCAAGTGGGAAACGCCGTATCAGTCTACGCCTGACATCCCCACGCACTTATTGAGCTGCCTCGGGATCAGCTTCAAGCCGCTTAACAGCGTTCTTTACTTCATGCAGGAATTCGGCACCAAGATTAGGTGCCTTCGAATGACGGTTCGCCTACCCCGAGTATAAACCTTCTCCAGCGCCTGCTTGCGAAAGGCTTCTGTGTAATTCGTTCTCTCTTTCATTGCTATCTCCTCTAACCTTCTTTAATGAAAATCTGAGGCGACAACTATCCTGACACAGGGGGAAACTGGGCTCGTGGCTAGCGATTACCCAGGTGGACTTCCCAACCACTAAAGTACGCGGCATTGCCAAGCCGCTGCTGTCC
>CBFDBP010000391.1:0-2247 GCA_965603065.1 uncultured Gammaproteobacteria bacterium | reverse complement strand
AAGTCGGTGGCCTACATCATCATTATGAACGGTTGGCGGCTTGATTGAGTGTGACATGAGTTTTCGGGAAGCACAGGATCAAAAGCTTGACATAAATGTAGTAAATAGGGGATTATACCCCCTATATCCGTATATATTGACAAGTCTCAAGCCTGCTCATGGACACCAGCACATTTCTGCAAACGCATCGCGTCTTCAACCTTGATGAGGCCGTACAGGTCTTGGCCCCATCCGGTGGACGTAAGGCGACGCTGGAACGCCTGAAATATTCAGCTACCCGCGGCAAGCTGAAAAAGCTGGCGCGGGGAGTATATGCCTCGGTGCCGCCCGGGGTGGAGGCCGCGAAATTTCAGCCGGATCGCTTTCTTGTGGCGGCGGCGCTGCGGCCCGATGCGGTCTTTTCCCATCACTCGGCGCTTGAACTGCTGGGCGCCGCGCATTCCGAATGGCGGCTATGCACCGCGTACAGTGCCCGGCGTTCGCAACCCTTCGATCTGGAGGGTCTTGAATTACGCTTCCTGTCCCATCCGCAGTCGTTGGTGCGCCATCAGGCTGTCGACCTGGGCACACGCTCCGTCCACCGGCTTGATCGCGAGCTGCGTGTTACCGGACCTGAACACACTTTGATCGATGGTTTCCGTCGGCCGGATCTGGTTGGTGGGCTTGCGGAGTTTGTTGAGTCGGTGGCGGGATTCTCTGTACTTGAGTTGCCATTGTTATTCGAGCTTCTGGATGCTTTCGGGCAAAAGGGTTTGTGGGCTGCAGTTGGCTGGTTTCTTGATACCTACCGTACAACCTTTTATGTCAGTGATGATGATCTCTCATTAATAGACAAGCACGTTCCAAAGGCGCCACTCTATCTTGCCAGGGATCAGCGCGGCGGCGTGCTTGTGCGGCGATGGAACCTGATCGTCCCTGACGCCCTTGTGGCAGGTAAGGAGCCGGATGAATCTCAGCGCTGAACACATTGAAGGGCTGGCGACGGTGACCGGTTTCCGTCCGGAGACGCTGGAGAAGGTAATCCGCCTGGGTGAATTCGCTGCGGATGTCGGGCGCCATCCGCTGCTGTCACGTGTGCTGGCTTTGAAGGGTGGCACGGCATTGAACCTGATGTTCGGCTCACCGGCCCGGCTTTCGGTTGATCTGGATTTCAATTACATCGGGCAGGAAGACCGGGCGGGTATGCAGGCAGATCGCCCGGAGGTCGAGCGGGCCATCGTGATCATCGAGGAGGGGCAGGGATACCGCGTTCAGCAGTCACGTGATGCCCATGCCGGTCGGAAGATCTACCTTTCCTATACCAGTTCGGTCGGTACGCCTGACCGTATCGAGGTTGATCTCAATTTTCTGTTTCGCATGCCACTGGGTGAGGTCACAACACGACCACTCTGGCAGCCGCCAGGGGTGACATGTCCGGATGTTCGGGTTGTGCCCCTGGAGGAACTGTTCAGCGGAAAGTTTCGGGCCACCCTGGACCGGGTGATGCCACGTGATTTGTTTGATACCATTCGGTTGCCTGGATATGCGCTGGATATGTGGGACAGCCAGCGATTACGCCGGATTCATGTGGCGCTGGCAGCGACACTGCCGCACCCGCTCTACCAATATGGGCAAGAACGTTTTGAGCGTGTGACCGACAGAAGCATTGAGGAACAGCTTGTACCCATGCTGCATAATGATGAGCAGCCGGTAGCGAATGAATTGAAGGAGCGGGCATGGTCCGTTGTGGAGCCGCTGGTTACGCTTGATGACGCAGAGCGGGAATATATTGACCGTGTGCATGCCGGTGAACTGTCACCGGAGTTGCTGTTTCCCGATGATGAGGAATTGGCAAATCGACTGGCTCGATATCCGGCATTACTATGGAAGATCGAGAACGTGAGAGGGCACCTTTCCAAGAGTGCCGACTGAACTCACGGATTTTTTCGTGCGGGACTTTTGCGGGATTCAGCTATGCATCGTCCTGCATTGTTAGGCAAAATGGGCAACGGGCGTTCCAGTAATCACAATTAAAAACATAAAGTTATCGATTAATTTGCTAACGACGAACCAGGCGGTCGGGAGTTCGAATCTCTCCGGGCGCGCCATAAATTCAAAGAGTTACGAAACGTTCATCCTGTGCATGGCGAATTGATACTCAAGCCGCTGCAGGAAGCTGATAGAGCCCGCGGCAGTGAGTTTTCCAACGGAAATATTTCAACTTTGTTTGCAGTTTGGGAGTGCCTCCAGCTACTTCAGCCGGTGTAT
>CBFDBP010000390.1:0-2317 GCA_965603065.1 uncultured Gammaproteobacteria bacterium | reverse complement strand
GATGTCCTCAATACGGTTCCCGCGCCGGCGCCGGTGGAGGAGACAATCCCCGAGCATCGGGTTCTGGCTAACCTGACTGTAGCCTGCAAAGCAGTCGCCGGGCAAGCTACTGCGCAAGGCCTGCAGGCGACGCTGCATGATAGCGGACTCGATGGTGATGCCGAAGCGACAGGCCGGGCATTGGCGACCAGGCTCAGGAGCCTGCCGGCGGGTGTCCATATCTGGGGTGGGGAAACCACCGTACAGCTACCCGCTGAGCCCGGTCGCGGCGGACGCAATCAACACCTGGCATTGGCGGCGGCGCTGGGGCTGGCGGGTGAGGAGGATGTCTGTTTGCTTGCGCTTGGGACAGATGGCAGCGATGGACCCACCGAGGATGCCGGCGCCCTGGTGGATGGGGGTACAATAAGCCGTGGCGAACTGGCAGGCCTCGATGCAGCCGATCGATTGCGGCATGCGGATTCAGGCAGCTTCCTGGAGGCCAGTGGCGATCTGATATCAACCGGGCCCACCGGCACCAATGTGCGTGACCTGGTGATTGCCTGGAAAGGGGGCTGATGTGGAGACAGAATAGGCGCGTAGCCTTTTCGGGACACGCTGTAAATACATCCTTGTACGCTCGACGGCAGCATCCCTCGGCAATTGCTCCTGCATTGCCGTACTTTCGTCCGTCCCTGGGCTCGTGCTGCCGACAGTCCCGAAAAAGCCACGCGCCTATTCTGTCTCCGAGCTGGCAGATGTTCGGTGAAGAGTCTTATGTCCACGCCTGTTAATAAACTTGCCAGTAAAAATCTGTTTGCCTGTGCCAGACAATGTCTCGACTGCGCAGATCCCGCGCTCAAGTGCGAATTGACGGATCTTGCCGTTGCAGCACTGAGGTCCGGGCAGCTGAGTTTTGCGTCAACGGCTGAACCCGAACCGATAGGGGTGCCGGGCCGGCCACCGAGACCCAGGCTGGTGCCGCCCCGTGATCTGCCGCGCCGCCGCCTGGGCAGCACGCTCGGCCGGGCGACCTTGTTGCACGCACTTGCGCATATTGAATTCAATGCCATCAATCTTGCATGGGATGCGGTCTATCGTTTTCGAGCACTGCCGGACGCCTTTTACGCAGACTGGGCATCGGTTGCCGTCGAGGAGGCGTATCACTTTCGGCTGTTATGCGGGCGGCTTGAAGCTGTCGGTTTTGCTTATGGTGATTTCGATGCCCATGACGGCCTCTGGGAAATGGCCTGCAAGACGGCCGATGATCCAATGGTGCGCATGGCGCTGGTGCCGCGCGTACTGGAAGCCCGTGGCCTGGACGTGACACCGGGCATCATACAGCGGCTGCAACAGGCGGGTGATAATGCCGCCGTTGAGGTGTTGGAAATCATTCTGCATGACGAGATCGGGCATGTGGAAATCGGTACGCGCTGGTTTCGTTATCTGTGTACGCAGCGGGGTCTGGAACCTGAAGCCACCTTCGCACAACTCCTGCAGCAGTACATGAAAGGGCAGGTTAAGAAGCCTTTTCATTACCAGGCCAGGCAGCAGGCCGGCTTCACTGAAGTCGAAATGGAAACGCTGGAAGAGCTTGCCTCGAGGAGGCATTAACAACTATGAAAAATGCATCGAGCGCTTTGTTTTGCCTGTTGCTTGTTGCCGGTGCAGAGGTTAACGCCGGAGAAAAAGGTACCGTTCTATGGTACGCGGAGCAGGAAACGGGCATTGAACCCTACAAGGTCCGTTACATCGTCAGCGGGGATTTTATGCGTTCTGATGAGGGCAGTGATGAAGGTGGGTTCGTATTGCTCGATCGAGCAGCGCAACAGATCTACAGCGTAGTTCCTCAAAACCGGACGATTCTGCACATTGACGGGAGAGGGGAATTGCCGCCAGTGCCGCCACAGCTTTCCATTGAGATTAAACGCAGCGTCGATGAAAAAGCACCCAGGCTGGCCGGCGAGGTTCCGGTTACGCTCGAGCTCTTTGCCAACCAGGAGTTGTGTTATTCGGCGGTGATCGCGCCCGGCCATCTGGAACAGGCACGGGCCGCTTTCGGGGAATTTGCACAAGCGCTGTCCATCCAACAGTCCAAAACGCTTGCGGCTACCCCTCAGGAATATCAGACGCCTTGTTTCCTGTCCCGGTATTTATACGCAACAGATTTTCACCTGCGACAGGGCATTCCGCTGCTGGATTGGAGCCAGGAAGGACACAGGCGCGAGTTGCTCGATTACCAAACCGGGGTTGAGCTGGACGAAGGCCTGTTTGAGCTTCCGGACGGATTTGCAGTGATCAAGGCCTCTGGCCGGTAGCTGCGGTCCCTGGGCCGAGA
>CBFDBP010000389.1:0-2328 GCA_965603065.1 uncultured Gammaproteobacteria bacterium | reverse complement strand
AGAGTCAGCCAGTGATCCACAAGAATCAATGTGTTAGGTTTAAGTTCTTCAAGAGGCACGAAGCAATCACTCAACAGCTGAGTCCGCTGCAAGCATCACTCAAGTACCCGTTTCCACGCCCCGGTTCTTTCCCGCATCTCGTCCTTCATGTCCGCAGGCAATAATTCAACCGGATCCTTGTTATCGCGAATCTGCCAGCCGCCGCCGAGCGCCAGGTAGACCTGCACCAGGTTGGTGGCAACGCTGCCCTGCGTCGAGGCAAGCAAATCCTGTTGGTCCGCGTCAGCGTTCAGGGTGCTGATGACGGTATTGAAATCAATCATGCCGTTCTGGTACTGGGCAGTCGACACGTTCACCGATCGCGTGGATGCAGCGGCGGCCACTTTGTATGAACCAAGCTGCTCGTGTGACTTGAGATAGGCAACAATGGCGTTCTCGACATCGCCCTGAGCCTGAATAACCGTGTCCTGGTAATCCACCAGCAGCTGCTGGAACAGGGCGTCCTGAAACCTGACGTTACTCTTGAGACGGCCGTAATTGAGAATGTTCCACTGGAACGCGCCGAACAAGTTCCAGGTCTTGCTGTCATTGTTGAACAGATCACCGGTATCCATGGCGTTGGTACCGATCGATCCGCCGATGGCAAACGCCGGGTACAAGTCCGTCTCGGCAATGCCTATCTGTTCACTCTGCGCTGCGAGTCCGCGTTCGGCGCTGCGAATGTCAGGGCGCTGACGGATAAGATCCTGCGGCATTCCCAGGGCGATTTCCGCCGGTGCGGTTGGAATCGCGCCTTGCTCACCCAGCAGGTAATTCATATCGTGCGGCGGTTTGCCGAGCAGAATCGCCAGCGCATTCTTGAACTGCTGCAGGGAGGTCTCCAGCGCAGGTACCGTAGCCTTGGTATTGTTCAGCAGGGTCTCGGCCTGATCTGCATCCAGTTCGCTGACTTCACCCGCTTCGTATTTTGCCGTGGAAACGCGCAGACTTTCCGCCTGCAGCTGGATACTCTTCCTGGCAACCTCGAGACGCGCCTGGGTAGTACGGATGAGAATATAGTTTTGTGCCACCTGCGAGACCAGTGACACCAGTGCGCCGTCGTAATCAGCAATGCTGGCATCGAGCTGTGCAGAGGAGGATTCCACCTGGCGACTGAAACGCCCCCAGAAATCCGCTTCCCAGGTGAGATTCAGGCCAAGGCTGTAGTCCTCGAATGTCGAGCCTTCCTGGCGTTGTTTGGATGCCGCACCGGTAGCCTGCTGTTGTTGCGGGTATTGATTGCCGATGGCAATGGCGAGCAGCTGTCTTGCCTGCAGTACGCGCAGTCCTGCCGAACGTAATGTCAGGTTCTGTTGCAAGGCAGTCTCGACCAGCCTGTCCAGCACCGGATCACTGAACGCCGTCTTCCACCATTCAGGATCAACCGGTTGCTTGTTCGATATGCGCGTATTTTCAGCTTCGATCCAGTCTGTCTCGACGGGTGCGTCCGGCGTTTTATAGTCGGGACCCAGCGCGCAGCCGGAAGCTATCAAGGCTGCCAACACAAACAGGAGAATAGTCTTCAACCTGTAGGAGCGGCTTCCTGGCAGCGATTCGCGCCGAAGGACGGCGCTCCTACAGCAAGGTTTATACATTGGCGTTAACACATGGCCCATTCCGACTTCCCTACTGGAGTGCTTTCGGCACGGGCGGCACCGACTTGTCATGATCACTGTCCGCGCTACCGGTCATCACCAATACCGATGCCGTGGTTCCAACCCGCAGCTCAACACCTTCCGGTAACGCTTCCAGGTGAATGCGCACCGGCACACGCTGGGCCAGGCGAATCCACTCAAACGTCGGGCTGACATTGGGCAGCAAATCTTCGCCAGTGCTGCCATCCTCCTGGGCGATACCCCAGCCCAGGCTGCCAACGTGGCCGGTCACCGGTTTATCCGGGTAGCTCATCAGCGTCACGATGGCTTTATCCCCTTTACCGATGCGCTCAACCAGGGTTTCCTTGAAGAAACCGTGCACCCAGTAGCTGTTGACATCGATCAGCGCCAGCGCCGGCTGGTTGGCCACCCCCTGGCTGCCGAGCCGCAGCTCCAGGTTGGTGACATAGCCGTCTACCGGCGCCCTGACCTGGGTGAACTCGAGGTTAAGCTCCGCCTCCTCCAACGCGGCTTGCGCCTCGCGCAGGCTGGCGTTGGCATCCCCGGCCGCACCGAGCGTGGCACGGGTCTCCGCCAGGTCGGCTTCACTCTGCAGCAGGGATGCCTTTGCCTGGGCAAGGCTGGCTACTGCCCCCACGCGTTGCTGCACCGCGACCTGGTAGTTGGCCTTGGC
>CBFDBP010000388.1:0-2362 GCA_965603065.1 uncultured Gammaproteobacteria bacterium | reverse complement strand
CCATAGCGCGCACTTCACTACAGCCGATAGACGGAACAGGCTTATGGACGGCCTGTCATCATGCCCGATCGGCGGATACCCTGGCCTTCCACTCTCGCATATGCGTCAATTCATACATCACCGGCACCAGAATCAGACTCACCAGCATCGAAAAGGAAAGCCCGGCCACTATGGTGACTGCCAGCGGTCGCAACATCTCGGCACCTTCTCCGATACCGATAGCCAGGGGAAGCATCCCCACCGCGGTGGTCAGCGTGGTCATCAGGATAGGGCGCAATCTGAGGCGCGCGGCTTCAAGTATCGCTGCGCGGATATTGCTGGTCCGTTCCCGCACTATCTCGATATATTCCACCAGTACAATGGCATTGTTTACCACAATGCCCGCCAACATGATCATGCCCAGCCATATGGGCATGGACAGCGGTAATTCTGTTAACTGGATTCCAATCGACACACCAATCACAGCGAACGGAACGCTCAGCATAATAATGATCGGATTGCGCAGCGACTCGTACTGAATCGCCATCACCACAAATACCAGAAAGAGTGCCAGTGATAACAGGGTACCGCCCAGGGCCCTGCCCTTCTGCAAGGTTTGTCTGGCGCCGCCATCGTACAGGGTATAACCATCCGGCAACACCAGATCCCGGAGTTTCACGTCAATGGCGGCCAGCTGCCCTCCCAGCGTCGCACTCGCATCGATGGAAGCGCTGACCTCGATATAACGCTGTTGATTGTCACGCAGTATTTCGGCCGGAGTTTCGATGAGATTGATGCGTGCCACGTCGCCCAGATAGACAGCCTTGCGATCGTTGCTGGCCGGAAACAATAGTACCGATTCCAGATCCTGTGGATCTGAGACTGTCACCGGGGGCAGCCGCAGGCGTATATCGTAGCTGCGGTCATGGTCGATGAAGTCTGTGACCACCACACCTTCAAGTGCAATACGCATGGCTTTACCGACATCCTCGACATCCAGGCCCAGAATACTCGCCCGCTCACGATCGATATCTATAGTGATCTCATGATGCACTT
Source organism: uncultured Gammaproteobacteria bacterium (assembly GCA_965603065.1). Lineage (GTDB taxonomy): Bacteria > Pseudomonadota > Gammaproteobacteria > DSM-19610 > DSM-19610 > Thiogranum. The sequence goes on along the minus strand of CBFDBP010000388.1, from coordinate 1,327 downwards.
CTTCAGCGGAATGGAGCACGTTACGCAGTCCCCCAATCTGCTTCAGACGCAGGACGATGTCATCGGCAAGTTCTTCAAGACCATCAAGATCCGGCCCCTGTATGCGAATGCTGATATCGTCATCACCGCGGCTGGTACGTATGCCGCGGATTCCCCGCGTGCGCATGCGCACCCGTACGCCTGCCAGTTGTTTTTCGGCGATTGTCCGTTCCATGCCTTGAATCCATGCTTCACTGCTGATACTCCGCTGCGACAGCGGTACCAATTGCACGTTCAAGGTACTGCGACTCGGCGACTCCCGTTCGGTACGGCCGAAAATGAAACCGCCTACTGTCGAAAACACATGATCGACTTCCGGCTGCAGCTCGAGTAACTGCTCGATGAGCTGTACGGTATCATCCATTTCATCCAGGGTTGTACCAGGGTCGGTGGTAATGACGATGGAAACACGTCCGTCATCCATATCGGGCAGGAATATCTCCTCATTGTCGAAAAATACCTGCACGGAGAAAGCCAGCATGACAAGGAAAACCGCTATCAACAGATACGGTAAATCCAGAATGCGGTTAACCAGAGCCGCGTAAGCTTGTTGCAGCCGGTTGACACCCTTGTCCACCGTTGCGCGCAGCGACGAGCTTTCCACGCTATGCACCTTGGCAGCCAGTGATGGTACCAGGGTCAGGGCGATCACCATGGAAGACAGAATTGCAGCCGATATGGTAAAAATCAGTTCCCTGAACAACAACCCGGTCAGCCCGCCTATGAACAGGAAAGGCAAGACTGCGGCCAGGTTAGTGCTGGTGGAAGCGACAATAGCACTGTTGACCTCTTCGGCCGCGCGCCTGCCCGCCTCCAGACGACCCTCTCCCTGACACTGATGGCGATAGATGTTTTCCAGCATGACAATGGTGTTGTCGACGATGAGGCCAACCCCCAGCGCCAGTCCACCCAGCGTCATGATATTAAGGGTGAGCCCACCCATCCCCATAATGACGAAAGTCACCATAATAGCGATCGGAATAGCGCTGCCGATGATGAGCGTACGGCGCAGGTTGCCCAGAAAGATATACACCACCAGCATCGCCAGCAATGCACCGGCTATCGCGGCCATACTGGAATTGTTCAGTGCCTGGCGAATGTAAATCGATTGATCCGCCACGCTGTCGACATAAATATCCTCCGGGATCAGGCCCTGCGCCTGCAACCAGTCCAGGCGTTGCCGGACAACATCGACGACGCTAACCGTGTTCGCCGAAGGTTGTTTCTGTATCGACAGTTTGATACCGGGAACGCTGTCCAGACGCACCCGCAGGCGCTCATCTTCATG
>CBFDBP010000387.1:0-2376 GCA_965603065.1 uncultured Gammaproteobacteria bacterium | reverse complement strand
GCACAGCCAGCTAGGCAGAGCGCAAGAGCTGTCAGCGCTATAGACCCTGACCGAGTTCCTGAAAGCCTTATCTCTGATGCTAAAGTCAAAAGTGCGCGCATTGCATTTTCTTTCCTGTCTATCTGCCAGACTTTTGTGCCTCGACTTTAGCATGTGGACTGGACGGTTGCAGCGCAATCGGCAGCTCGAACAGCCCGCGACAATGGGGCTTCCACCGAAATTGGCGGGGGGTCAGCTTTGCTGGTGACGGTTGTTCCATGGGTTTCCGCCAGTGAGATGCCGAACAGGAATGAAACACCAACGGCGACTGGCTATACAGGTTTCGTCAATGCCTTGAGTACAGGGCTTGCCCGTCTGAGTCAGTCGATCGCCGAGGAAGTGGCAGCTACCCAGCCGGGCTGTTGCACGCAAGCCAGTCAGATACCTTTCGGCGCGCTCAGTGGCGCGCTGTCCTGAACCAGGCGGGTCGTACTGGTGGGCGGCGCCAGGCGGATGCCTTGTGAATCAAAGCGACGCAAAATCTCCAGGTTAACCTGCTGGTCGTAGGCCAGTGCCTTCCAGCGTCTCGGCGGGTGGTACCAGTAGGACACCAGCAGATTCAGTGAGTCCGTGTTGAACTCGTCAAAAAACACGCGTGGCGGCAGTTCTGGCTGCATACCTTCATGGTCTTTCAGTACATCATTGATAATTGCCAATGCCGTTTCGATTTTGTCCGGCTGCGTATCGTAAGCCAGCCGCAGATTGGTCTGGCGGCGGATGAATTTGCGCCGGCCAATATTCTCGATATCCAGACTGGCCATTCTTTCATTGGGAATTGAAGTCAATGCGCCTTCGAGCATGCGGATCTTGGTTGAGCGCAGGCCGATCTGTTCGACGAAGCCATCATGACCCTCAACGATAATGCGTTCACCCGGTTTGTACGGTTGATCCATAAAGATCATAAGACTGCCGAGCAGGTTCTTCAGCGAATCCTGTGCCGCCAGTGCAATAGCCAGACCACCCACACCGACACCGGCAAGGACACCGACCAGCGGGATGCCAATCTGGTTGGCACCGTAAAACACCAGCACTATACCAAGCACTATGCCGATGATGCGTGCGCTCAGGCGCAGCAGCTGGGCGTCCAGGCTGTTTTCGGACACCTTCGGCGACAGGATGGCCAGTTCGGCTAACAGTAGCGATCCTACCCAAACGGCCCAGGTGGCCATCAGATAGGCGATTACGCCGGTGACCAGGTTGACACTTTTTGCAACAGTGCCAATGAAGTTGATCTGCTCGGTCAACAGATAGGCCGTTGGATTCATCAGTATGATAATAACAACTGGCAGAATCAGTTGACGGAGATGGTAGTAAACAGGCTTTTCAGAGTGAACACGCCCTGTAAATCTGCGCACTGCGAACAGCAATCCGAATATTGCAAGCAGCAACAGGGCGAAGGCACACCACTTCCAGATGGCTTGGCTGAAAGCCACATTCAGCATCCAGTCGGGCAGACGTTTCACCGCCGCAATCGGGATCATCCAGCCCGGCAGGTACTCGCGGAGTTCAGCTGTATGTTCCAGTGGTACGGGTTCGCGGTAGGGCAGGTGCCGGGTTTTAAGATAAAACTCTTCAGCCCGGTTGATCGTTTCCGGTGTGAACAGGAATTCGCCCTCGCGCGGGCCTTCGGTGATCCGTGCGATGGTGATTTCTGTGTGCGGTATGGTCCAGCTTGCCGGGCCGTCAACCGCGGTGAAAGCACTGGCATCGGGAATATCCTCGTCGGTCGGCAGCGGGATGCGCGCGAGCACCTCGAAAAGATACGTGGCCGCGTCATAACCGACTTCAATCCGCGTGGTCGGTGACGTCTGGCTGAGGTCGAGCGTCTTCAACGCACGTAATGCCGGAACCATAGCCTGGGAGAGCAGTTTGTAACTGGGTGACTCCCAGTACTCGCCGCCGAAAATTGTCCAGACGCCATTTATATTGGTGCGAAAGGTATCCAGTGTCGCCCTGGGGCTGGAGGTATCGACCGGCTCCAGCGGGTATGGCCGGTCAGCCCATAACGGCGAGGCTGACAGCAGCGTAACCAGTAGCAGGAATCTGGAAAGAACCGGCAGTTGCGGACGCGCTGCATTCATCGTCTCAGTGTTACCGAAATCAGTGGTCCTTGTCCACTAGTCGCTGTTTTACCGGGGCAAATTATTTTCTGCGCGTCCCTTAGCCTGAAGGCCAAACAGAAGCGCAAATAGAAGGCGACCACAGATGGCAAACACCGAATCAGCCATAACCGGTCATTCCCAGGAACAGAAACCCCGCTGATACGGGGTTCCTGATCGGCGGCTATCGGCCACAAATGGTCATTCCCGACAAGAAAAAGGCGACCCGAAGGCCGCC
>CBFDBP010000386.1:0-2387 GCA_965603065.1 uncultured Gammaproteobacteria bacterium | reverse complement strand
GCTACCAAAAACATCGTACGTTCTGACTTCATTGAATATTTTCCACGACACTCGTTAAGCTATCCTCTTTGTCATCTCCGAGTAGTGGATAGGTTTTTCAGGAGGGACAGGCAGTAAAAACCCCGCTCTCGATGCCGCGTGGGCGGGCTTGGGTTTGACTTTATCTCGAATCAGCGACAGGTCGAAAGAAACTTGGCCGTCGGTCCGTCACAAGGGTTGGCGCTGAACTTGGCATCGTCCTGTTCAGTGAGTTCCGGGGTCTCAGCTACCACAGCCTGCGACTCGGCAACTTCGGCCGCAAACCGCGCCTGCTCGACTCTTATTGCAACTTCAAGTTCAGCGGCCAGGCGGGCTTCCTCTGCCTTTTTGGTAGCTGCGAGCTCCGCCTGAATACGCCGCTGCTCGGCACGCTTTGCCGCTTTCAGCTCGGCATCCAGACGGGCTTTTTCTTTACGTTTCGTCGCCTCCAGTTCAGCCTGCATTCGCCGCTGTTCTGCTCGCTTGGCAGCTTCCAACTCAGCAATCAGGCGAGCTTGCTCGGATTTACGCTTGACTTGTAGTTCGGCGACCAGGCGCGCTTCCTCTGTTTTCCTCTTGACTTCCAGTTCGGCTGCAAGGCGTTCTCGTTCTTCTTCCTGCGCTTCCAACAGTTCTTCTTTCTGCTGACGATAGATCTCGGCGCCACCCACGCGATCGACTGTTGTGTGCTCTACCCTTTCACCGGTATTTTCGTCGGCTGCAGCAGTTTCAGCAGTCACTTCGCCGGCCGCGTCGGACGGTAATGATGTCACGGCAACCTCTGTGCCAGGTGCGTCAGAGGTTACCGGTGGGTTGGATATGCCCACGCTTTTCTCGCCGACGTCGGACGGTGCAGTATCCGATGACAAGAACAGGTAAGCACCACCAGCAGCTGCAACAAACAGGAGTCCAACGATCAATGGCAGCTTACTCTTGCCGCCAACAACAGTTTCTGTGTTAAGTTGCTGTTCGAGTTGTTCTCTGGCTTTTGCCAACTGCTCACGGGTGAGGTGATGCTGCTGGTGAACTTCAGCCGCAACTTCGGATTCTGACTCCGTAGGCACCTTCGCAGCATCGTCAGCCGACAGTGTCGCGTGTTGCGACATCGACGTTTCCACTGCGTGCTTGCTCATTCTTACCAGCCCGGGGACATCCTGCGGCTCGCCGTCGACGGCTTCGCTTTTTTTGGATTCATCCTCAAAATCAACGCTCACTTGATTTCTCCATGTGGTTCAGAGTTAACAGCATGGCGCTCACTGGTGACAGGATTCCCTTATTCTGAACACAAGACAGGGACACGCGCGTTCGAAAAGCAACTGATATATCGGCGGATCAAGGCCAGTCTGAAGGCTATCCGGTCTTGCCCGGCAGCGTGAATAGTCAATGGGACCGATCAGTTACAGAAGACTGCCGAATCGCTCCGAATTTATAACGCAAGTACGGTTTCAGGATTCCTTCAGCTTGTTGGGGAAGGACCTTCCGCTGTTACTTACCCATTATTTAAACAACACTCGCCAAGCTTCTTGGGCCTGGCTAGGCCAGTGCCATCGTTGCCAAAACCAATCTCGCCGACGTGCGCCCAATCTGACTGTGATTCACTGGATGCTGCTTGGCTTCTGATCTCTGTTTCTAACCCCCCCCAAAATTAAGCGGGCAATGTTCACTTTTGAAATACCCATTGTTAACCCGTATCCAGTTTATGCGGGAATATCCACAAACATTAGGAATTCGCCACCCACACGTAGTCGATCACTGCCTGTTGCACCGGGTTAAGCCAGCCGGCCAGGACGATTACAAGGAGATGGAAAGGTTGTAGCGCGTTCGGCATAGCGTGAACAGATTATCCGTAATGTTGTTCGATAACAATATCATACGGCTCGTTCGATTTTTTGCACCATACGCGCTCGCAGGCACACACCTGAAGGTTCATTTTTGAAGAATCGTAAGGAACCGACGTGCCGTGACAATGCTGGCCTTGCCGACCTTCTTGAGGGCCAGCACATCGCGCTTGTCACCGCTGACGAGATAATCCACTTCGCCGGCAATCGCCATCGCCAGCAGCGGGTTGTCATCGGGGTCTTTTGACAGATCAACGTCAGGCAGTTCCTCCAGAAACCGTGCCTGATGTCGCAGGCCGTTAACCAGGTTGCCGGCCTCGATCGGTTGCAGGTACTTGCGCAACTTTGGATAGCGACTGACACGGCGAAACTCATCCAGTTGCCACTGTGAAGTAACCAGTTCAAAGCGCCGCTTGCGCCACGCCTGGTAAATCCGGTCCGGCGGGGTATCCTTCGTGATCAACGCCGCGATCAGAATGCCGGTATCGAGAACAACCCGCATCAGCCCGCCAGGGCTTCTTCAATCGCCTC
>CBFDBP010000385.1:0-2391 GCA_965603065.1 uncultured Gammaproteobacteria bacterium | reverse complement strand
GACGAACTGCCAGGCAGGCATGAAGTCCCGGCACCCTCCTCTGTAGTGAATGAATATCAGCGGGAACGGCGCTACCAGATGCTCGGCACTGTTTTTCGCGTACGCCTTTCCGTGCCGGAGCTGGAACCCGTTGCGCAATCGGTCCTTGGCCACCTGGAGGCTCCTGACAACCAACCGTTTGATGTTGCTATCGATGTGCAACAGGACCCGCTCGGCTGTTTGCTGTTCTGCAACGGAGAACTGGTCGATTATTGCACGTCAGAGGCAGAACTGGCGCCATTGATTCACGGACGGGCACTGTCAAACGCATACTCAAGAGCTGATTGCCTGATCGCGATCCATGCTGCTGCGGTCAGCAATGGCGATACGTGCATCGTATTCCCGGCCAGTTCAGGAAGCGGGAAATCAACATTGACGGCGGCACTGATCGCGTCGGGATTTCAATACTGCAGCGACGAACTGGTATTACTGAAGCACCGCACCCATACCATCCAGGCAGCCCCGGCCGGTATCGGTATAAAATCAGGCGCGTGGCCGGTATTGCAGCCGTTTCATCCCGTACTGGAAGGTCTGCCCATTTTTTTGCGTCAGGACGCAAAACAGGTGCGTTATCTGCTACCACCGAAACATCTCCTGGCCAATGATACGGCGCAATGCTATCCGGTCCAGTCACTCGTATTTCCGAGTTATCAGCCTGAAAAGCCCACAAGCCTCACCCCAATAAGCCCGGCAGATGCCTTATGCCGCCTGACAGAGGCCGGCTATGATATGGAGGGTGGCCTGGATGCAGAACGGGTGGCGGAACTTGTCGACTGGATAGGTGGAATCAACTGCTATGAACTACACGTCCATGATCTGCACGAGGCAGTATCCCGGGTCGAAGGTCTGCTGAATACAACCAGCGCATTGCTCACCAGCTAACGCTGAACAGGAAGGGCCTGGCTGAAGCCCCCCGGACGAGCTGTGTTATTGCGGATTCAGTTGAGGCAGTACCCTGGAAGAATGGCCGGCGGCCACCGCCCCGCACCGGCGAAAGCGTATGGGAAACAGGCTGGGTTTGATCTGTCTTTTAAAATCGTGCTTCCAGCGCTCAAATGATTCAATCGGTGTGCCGCCATAGACGGCTTCATCAAGCTGGCCCATCAAGCGGTCTACCTGTTGAGCGTTTGCCCGCGGGTGACAGGCAACAATGCTTTTGCCAAGATGCTTCAGGTTCGCCTGCGGCCTCACACCAAGATGTTTTACAGCCAGGATCTGCAGCGCCTGTGCCCATTCGCCGGGATCGCCTTCACGCGCGACGGCACGCAGGCAGAACCAGAGTTGCCAGGAGACCGGCAGCTGTCGACCGGTCCAGGTACGCAGACGATGGAAACGTCGCCGCGGTGAGACTCTGACAACAAAAGACACAATCGGCGCATACAGTCTGCCAAGCACCGGCTTGAGCAGTTTCGACAACCTGGACAAACCAGGCAGTCTCCCGGTCCCCAGAAATGCACTGAGCCAGCCGTACATCAGCATAGCGATAGCGGCTACCAGCGGTACCCAGTAGAAGAAAGAGCTCACCGGACCGTCATCACCGGATACGCTCCCGCGCCTGTCTGGATTCGCAGGTCCCGCTACGTGCAACTGGTGCATCAGCAGTGACGCCACCTCAGGACGATTGTAGCGGACATTCCACCAATTGATACTCACGGCAGGGATCTTCAACCAGCCACCATACTGGGGAACCAGGGTAAAACTTTCCACGCGACGGCCCCGCAGCGTCCTGCCATCGGGCGAAATAGTACCTTCGGCAACACTTTTACCAGGGTATATCCGGAAGTCTTCACTGCTGAACTGGCTGGCAATTGAAGGTATTTGCGACCCAGTGGCACCGACTGCCTTGGTTTCCACTTCCAGTGTTACAGGATTTCCGGCTGCCGGCGTTTCGTCGCCGCGAATCTTTGCATCGATCTGCAGGTCATACAAAGGCAACCACGGCTGAACTGATTCAACTGCCGGCCGAACCTTGAGGATGACGGATTGCCTGGCTTCGACGTCGAAGAACGGGCCGGCAGCACCCCCTGTTGCCGCATAAGTACCGGTGACCCTGGCAGGCGGTATCTGGATGACGCCACTGGTAAACGGCATCAGCAGATACCGGTATTCCGTAATCATTTCCTGCTCGCCACCGACCTTGCTGCTGCGGGTGACTGGATCACCGAGCTGGCGCAACACGACTGAACTTGTCTGAGGCAATTCCGGAGTGGCGGTTTTAAGGTTGCCACTGCTAATAACACGGAGTGTGTAAACCAGACTTTGTTGTTCGTAGGGCGTGGAATCACTAATAGACGTTTCTATCCTGGGCGGCTTGAAATGCTGTTGCTGGCGTTGTTGCTGCGGTTGTTGCTG
>CBFDBP010000384.1:0-2456 GCA_965603065.1 uncultured Gammaproteobacteria bacterium | reverse complement strand
CCGGCTTGCGGGTGATCGGTGAAAACCGGGGTGCGTTGCAGCGGAGTCTGGATCTTCTGCACGGCGAACTGGGAGCTCTAGATCAGCCTGGACTTCTCGCAACCATAACCACAAAGGGCACGAAGGTCACGAAGGAACAACTTATTAAATAATGGCCGCAAGAAATCTGTAAAGCACAGGCTGTTAGCTGAGAACGCAGCGGACAAGCGGGAAAACACTTATCCCTGAAGTCCTTCGTGACCTTTGTGGTGAGAAATTCGGCTTAGCGCCTCACACCACGTCGCCTGGCCATGGCATCGCCCAAGTCCTCAATTTGCCGCTGGCTGAGAATGTGCTGCGCTATGCCCAGCAATTCCCTGGTTTCATAGGCGAGGTGCTCGCGGTAGCCGCTGCAGAACTTTTCGACTTGAGTGGCAAATGCCTTGTTATCAAGTATCGTTGCCGGTGTTTTGAGATCGGCCAATATCGTGTCCCATAAACCGGCGAGTTCGCCGTGTTCACGCTTCAGGCGGTAGATGATATCGGCGAGTTTTAAAGACTGGCGGTTGAGTATGGGGAATAGATCCTGCGCCTTGTCCTGATGGTGGTGAACGGCGCTGGTGGTGAAGCAGTGCACTACCCTGCTGATAGCGCTGCGTGCATCCGCGTCAATACCGTTTTCCGCGATATGGGGCAGCAGCTTTTCCAGGATGTCACAGTGCTCCAGTATGTGCTCATGGTCGGCGCGCAGCACAGCCAGCGGATCATTAAAATCAGGGGTCCCGGCGGTCAGCGGATCATTCATCGCTCGGATCTTTACTATGGACCGCTTTTAGCGGGATCCAGTGCACCGTTAACTTCAATCATGTCTTGTCTTGAAAGGATGCCGGCGGCCCTTTTCAGCCGCAACTGGTCGACTACATAGAGATAACGGGCGCGCGCATAATTGAGGCGCGCCAGGTAGTTTTCGCGGGTTGCATTCAGGACATCGACAATGGTGCGTGTACCAACTTCAAATCCGGCCTCTTCCGCTTCTACCGCAATCTCGGTGGATTCGAGTGACTTGCCCAGTGCTCTAACCTGGGCGATATCCGTCATGACGCCACGGTAGGCATTGCGGGTTTCGAACTCGGCGGAGCGGATTTCCTGCTGCAGACGGTCGGTGGATTCCTGAAAGCGGCTGCGCGCTTCCCGGGTACGGGAGTTAACCGCGCCACCCTGGTAGACGGGGATATTCAACTGGACACCAATTTCGTTGTCATAGCGTTCCACGGGAACGACACCAATACCGGTATCCCGGTAGTTACTGCTGGCGTTCAGGTCCAGCGTCGGGTAATGGCCGGTGCGTTGACGGCCGATTTCCTGTCGCGCCAGTTCGGCGGCAGCCTGGGCGCTCAAAATGCTGAGGTTCTGTTGTTTGGCTTTTTCGACCCAGGTGTCGGTTGATTCCGGGTTCGGGGGTACCAGTTCCAGGTCAACTTTTAACGGTGCCAGTTTGTCGTAGTAGTAACCGACGACTTCGCGCAGCGACTCCTTGGCCTCCACCAGTCCGCTGATGGCCTGGATTTCCTGGCTGACAGACAGATCATACCGGGCCTGGGCGGCTTTGACGTCGGTAATGGCGATCAGTCCGACTTCGAAACGCTGCGTGGCCTGATCCAGTTGGCGGCCGATGGAGCTTTTTTCAGATTCGGCGAATTTCAGGTTATCCTGGGCGTCGAGAACCTGAAAGTACCGTTCGGCAACCTGTATCATCAACTCCTGTTCCGCCGCCAGGTATTCCGCTTCAGCACCGGCTATCTCGCTGTCCGACTGTTTGAGCTGGATCCAGCGATCATAGCGAAACAGCGGTTGGGTCAGGTTGATGCCCGCTGTTTTGTTGGTGGAGCGGTCAGCCGGCTCTGAGGTGTCGAGATTTTTTACGCGAAGGCGAGACAGACTGCCATCTACACCTACTTCGGGTAACAGACCGGCAATGGCCTGCGGGCGGCGTTCGCGAACAGCCTCGAGGTTGGCGGCGGCTGCAGCGAGCTGCGGGTTGGTTCTGACGGCTTCCTCATAGACGGCGATCAGGTCGGCACTTTGTGCGCCCACCGGGATCCACAGCAGGCCAAGAAAACAAAAGGGTCTTAACAGCATAGTCAATAGGTTTCCATGTCAGGGTCTACCTCGCGCGCCCAGGCTTCGACACCACCCGAGAGATTGATAATATTGGAAAAGCCGTGATTTTCAAGGTACAGGCCTATCATACGGCTGCGAATGCCATGATGACAGATCACCACAATTTCCTGGTCGGGATTGAAATCCTGCAGGCGCTCCGGGATGGTCCGCATGGGAACCGGTGTCGATCCTTCAATACAGGCTTTATCAACCTCCCAGGGCTCCCGTACATCGAGCATAAGCGGCCTGGCGGTCGACGTCTCCAGGTAGCCCTGAAGCTCGGTCGCGGAAAATTCGCGCATATTTCTCGAGCCTAG
>CBFDBP010000383.1:0-2464 GCA_965603065.1 uncultured Gammaproteobacteria bacterium | reverse complement strand
CCAGGCCCAGAGGCCGGCTACCGGCACGGCCAGCCAGGCGATACCGCCCAGACTGAAACCCATGGCGCGCAAACCAGCATAAACCCAGGCGCTCATCGCGTCACCCGCCCGATACACGGCCGTATCGATAAAATTCTTCGCCTTGTATTTTTCTTCACGGCCGAGCACCACATATAGCATTTCGCGCGCCGGGCGCATAATGGCGTAATTACCCGCACGACGAATCACCTGCACCACAACCAGCACAGAGAGCACCGGCGCACAACCCAACACAGCAAAGCCTGCACCCAGTAACAGCGGAATCAAGGCCAGGGTCAACGCCAGGCCCAGCCATTTCACCAGCCGCCCGGTAACAAATATCTGTATCACTATGGTCAGCGTGTTCACCGCCAGATCCATCGCCGCAAACACCGCAGTGCGTTCCGCGGGGTCGGCAAAACGGTCGCGGATTATCTGCGCCTGCTGAAAATAAAGAAAGGTCGCCAGTGTGGTAAACAACAGCATCAACACACAGATACCGAGCAGATAGGGTGAGCGTGCCACCAGTTGAATGCCTGCAAACACCCCGCCTCCCATGGCTTGATCGACATTTGATGGGGCAGTCGTGTTCACAGCGGCACTGTCCGGCCGCATTGTGCCGCTGTTGATCAGTCGATTCACGCAGAACACGGCCCAGAGCAGAAAACACGCCGACAGCAACAGCAAATTGGTCGGCCCCAGGGGAATCGCCAGAGCCGTCGTCAACACCGGTCCAACCAATGCCCCAACGGTTCCACCTGCAGCAATAAAACCAAACAGGCGTTTAGCCTGTTCGTTACTGAACAGGTCGGCCATAAAGCTCCAGAACACCGACACCACGAACAGGTTGAAGATACTGACCCATACAAAAAACGCCCGCGCCACCCAGACGTCGGTTATATCTGATCGAAACAGAACAAAAAACACCAGCAGCTTGGCGATAAAGAAGTAGTACAGATAGGGCAGAAAACGCCGGCGCGGAAAGCGTGAACTCACCCAGCCGAACAAAGGCACAGCCGCCAGCATGGCCACAAAGGTAGCGCTGAACAACCACTGCAGATTCTCCACACCACCGGCGATGCCCATTTCGTCGCGCATGGGCCTGACAATGTAATAACTGCACAATAAGGCGAAAAAATAGCTGAACGACCAGAAAATCGCCCGCACTTCCTGTGCCCGAACATTCAGGAACCGTTGCAGGGTGGTGTGCAGGAGACGATCCAGACGCGAACGCATTGTCGCCGGCATTTAGCGTGCCTTTAACAGGGAAGTCATCAGATTCAATGTGCCCGGCCCCCAGTTGTCTCGCCCGGTCAGTGCCCGTGACTCAGGGCTGCGGCCGGCGCAGAAGTATACCGTGCTCCTATAGGATTTAACGAGATAAAGCGAAATACCATACTAATTTACTCTGTTATTTTTCGGATAACCGAGTAAAATAGTCAACTTCTATCAGGGTGGCGAGTTTATCTTCCTGGTAATAAAAAGTTAATGTCCAGCAAGTAATATCGAACTGCGAATGCGAGGAGATAGATCATGATAACACCGCAACAGTGTTGGTTTATATGCAATGACAAGCTATTCCGGGCGACAAAATGGTTGCTGTCTGTGCTTCTCAATCGTGTTCTCTTCTGCCCTTGTAATCGCACTGGAGGTCAGCTGAAAGGCAACTCAGCTGCCCGCAGCTGGGTCAACGGGTGCGGGCGTGTAGCTATCCATCCCGTCGATTAGCGCGCGCAATTGTTGCCACACACGGGTGACGATCACCGGCTGCGCCTTGCTGTTGGGATGTATACCATCCGCCTGCATCAATTCAGTGCGCGTGCCTACACCATCGACCAGGGAAGCTACCAGCGCTAAACCGTATTCCTGCGCCAGCTCATGGTAGATGGCATGGAATTGCTGCGTGTAGCGTGGACCATAATTGGGTGGCAGTTGGACACCGATCAAAAGCACCTCGGCCTCGTGCTGCCTGGCGGTCTGTATCATGGCAGACAGGTTGCGTTTCATCTCGGCCAGTGACAAACCACGCAGACCATCGTTGCCACCCAGTTCCAGGACAACAATGGCCGGCTGGTGCCTGGTCAGCGCTTGTGGCAGTCTGTTCAGGGCGTTTGCGGTTGTGTCGCCGCTGATACTGGCGTTGACAATGGTGTACGGATAGCGATCGGTGTCCAGCCGCTGTTGCAGCAGTCTCACCCAGCCTTGCTCAACCGGCATGCCATACGCGGCGCTGAGGCTGTCGCCGACAATCAGGATGGTATTGGCCGAGGCGGACAGCGGCAGATTGACAATCAGCAGGAGGAGTACTAAGCCGAACATTGGATTGCCGACATGCCTTTACGGGACCGTCGGCAGCAGGGATGCTGTCGTCGAGCGTACATGGATGTATTCACAGCGTGTCCCGTAAAGGCATGTCGGCAATCCAATGCACTCATTAAGCAACGCT
>CBFDBP010000382.1:0-2530 GCA_965603065.1 uncultured Gammaproteobacteria bacterium | reverse complement strand
CAGGGACCGGACCTGGCCGCCACAGTGAAGGACCAGTACAAAATTCACTGGGTTTCCAAAGATCCGTCCCAGGCCAAATCAGGGCTCACCGCCGTATACGACCTCTACAATGATCATCGTGAGGTCAATCCGATCGTGGTCGGAGGATTCCACATGAAGGAGCCCTTCAAACGTATGCGCGCCCGGCACGAGTTGTGGAAACAGAAGTATCCGGACCGGCATCACAAGCGCGCACCGGCGTACACCGGTATCGCCAATGCGAGACCCGAGACAATCGCGATTTCAAAGCCACCTGCGGCGTTGAAAGAGCTGCCCTTCGATGTACTCGAGTTCATCGAGCAACTGGACGAATTGCCCTACGACGCGGGCGGTGATCCGGGTCCAGGGGAGTAACGCGCCGAGTTGTAAAAACCCGCCCCCCACGGAGCGGTGACTGGCAGCGACGGTCTTCAATCGGTTACCTGGAACAAGGGAACGTGTTGAGTCGACAGTGTGTTATCCTGTTTTTTCACATAACGACGCAAGTGCCACTAACAGTAGCAAACCACCACGCCAATGAATAGCCGGAGGCAACTTCTGCGATGTTAGAGACAACAAGAGATCGTTTTTTCAGTGAGGGAGCCATGTGGCACAGAACGTCACTGGCCGTGTTCCTGTCATGCTGTATGTTGGTGAACCTGTCAGGTTGTGCCACAACCTATCCTGCCAATCCGCCGCTGCAGCAGTTTGACCCCAAGGCCGGCTACGAGTACGCCAATGTGGCCGAGGCCTCAAGCAAGAACAGCGAAGTGCTGTTGTTGCTGGCCTTCTCCGGCGGTGGCACCCGGGCGGCTGCATTCTCCTACGGTGTACTGAAGGAACTGAACGGCACCGAACTGGAGAGAAAAGGTCACACGTTCCGCCTCTCGGACGAAGTGGACGGGATCACTGGCGTATCCGGTGGCAGTTTTACGGCCGCCTACTACGGCCTGTTCGGGGATCGTATCTTCGAGGATTACGAACGGGTCTTTCTAAGGCGTAATGTCCAGGGTGAATTGACGCGACAAGTTATCTATAACCCGGTCAACTGGTTCCGTCTGTTGTCGCCCACCTACACGCGTGCCGACCTGGCGACCGAACTCTATGATGAAACCATATTCGAGCATGCCACCTTCGCAGACATGCAAAAGTCCGGTGGGCCGTTTGTTGCCATCAATGCAACAGAGATGACGATGGGAGTCCGCTTCCAGTTCTCCCAGCAATACTTCAATCCGATCTGCGGCGACTTGTCCGAATATCCGGTCGCACGGGCGGTCACGGCCTCATCCGCGGTACCTGTCCTGTTTAGTCCTGTAACGCTCACCAACCGGGCCGGTGAATGCGGCTGGCAGGAGCCGGCCTGGGCACAGCAGGCACTGGATACGCCCGAGCGCACCAGCCGGCGCTACAACCTGGCCTCCAACCTGATCGCACTCACGGATCGCGAGCAACGGCCCTACCTGCACCTGTTTGATGGTGGTCTGGCGGACAATCTGGGCTTGCGGGCCCTGCTCGACGGGGTGTTGCGCCACGATGGCATCACGCAGACTTTGAAGGCGCTGGGTATGGAGCAGACCCGCAGGGTGGTGGTGATCCTGGTTAACGCGGAGACAGCGCTGGATGTCGACTCCAGTAAACACCTGGAGGCCCCGACATTCGCCGCTTCGATCAGTGCCGCGACCTCGGTGCCGCTGTCACGCTACAGCTTCGAGACCGTTGCACTGATGAAAAACCGTCTCAAGGACTGGGAGCAGGAGTCCTACGAAGCCGAATGCGGATCCGTTCCCCGGAAGGCTGACAGTGAATGCAAGGGTGTCGCCTTCCACTTTATCGAGGTGAACTTCAGTGAACATCCGGACCCGACGGAGCGCGATTATCTGAAGCTACTGCCGACGTCTTTCGTTCTGCCGGACGAGGCCGTGGACCGGCTGATCGAGGCTGGCGGCGAAATACTGCGGAACAACCGGGAATACCAGCAGCTTCTGTCAGGTAAGGGTTCGGCAACCAGCGGCGAGTAATATAGTCCAGGATGTCACTCAAGAGTGGGTGTCACTGCAGCTTAACTGATAGTGACTACGGTCTTTTCGGGGAGCGTTTTCGTATGCTGCTGAAGGGTGTGGGTGGCGAAATACTATTCATGCGGGAATGGGCGTCTGAAAAAGCCCGTTACAATGCGATGTCCATGAATAGGTGCTGAGTACTGCGCTCAGCGGTTGAGATTCGCCGCTAACAACCGCTGGCGTATTTCCGCCTAGCGATTGGTGAACCCGAGCCTGATTGTAGTATCGCCTAAGATCCACGAGTTTCCGTTCAAGGTCCCGAGCATTCCAGAAGAAGACATGGTCAAGGTATTCACGGCGAATGGTTCTGATGTGTCGTTCAATGAAGTGATGCAATCGGGGCCTATAAAGCCATCACCTGACAACTTTGAACTTCGGCAGCACTGGCCTATCCAACAAATCAATCGTCTGCTTAAACCGCTCATTCTTCACGAATGCCGCATATGCCTTCT
>CBFDBP010000381.1:0-2548 GCA_965603065.1 uncultured Gammaproteobacteria bacterium | reverse complement strand
CGAAAGAGCCGCGGAACCTGGTTTCGTTGAGCCAGACACAAACGGGTTGGTGACGACAGCTGGAAGCGGTGATCAGGTGCCTTGCTTAGAGCGATGTCACAGCGTTTTGTCATGCCGGTGGTCCGGTGGCCTGAGGGATGTGCGGGATGGTCGGTGCCAGTACGGTGATCACGCGCAGCCGCCCCTGCTGGCACGCGGGGCAACGCTGGATGTCGATGCCGGTGACCCGCAACATCATGTCCTCGACCGACTCGGGCTCGGACGGTTCAGGCGCGGGCTGATCGAGCAGCGCCCGGCAGCGTGGTAATTTCGCGTGCCGACAGCGATTGCCCAGCAGGCCGTAGTGGCGGATCTTGACGAAGCCCGAGGGGAGCGTATGCAACAGGAAGCGGCGGAGAAACTCCTCGGTGCTCAGCGTCATGATCTTGATCTTGTTGCCATGGGCGTAGTCGCGCCAGCGGAAACGCACCTCACCGTTGTCAAAGCTCACGAGCCGATGGTTGGCAATGGCCACGCGATGGGTGTAGCGGCCCAGATAGGCGAGCACCTGGGCGGCACCGGCAAAGGGCGGTTTGGCATACACCACCCAATCGTGTGCCCTGAGCTCGGTGAGAAACAGCCGGAATGCACCGGGCTCACGCAGCGGTGCTGTGGTGCCGGCAAAGTGCAGTTCATCGCCATGGTAGGCCTGCACCAACGCTTCCAGGTACTTGCCACGAAAAACCGCCGAGAGCGCTCTGACGGGAAACAAGAAGCCGGGCGGGGCAGCGATCCAGCGTTCGCCATCGGAGCTGAGGGCGCCGCCGGTGACCACGCAGTGAACATGGATGTGCTGATCGAGCTTCTGCCCCCAGGTGTGCAAGACCATCGTGATGCCGATCTCGCCGCCGAGCCAGCGCGGATTGCGCCCAAATTCCAGCAGCGTTTGTGAAGCGGCGCGAAACAGCAGCCGATAGATCACCCGGGGGTTGCCCTGGGCCAATGGATTGAGCGCATGGGGCAAGGTGAACACCAGGTGCCAATAGTCGATATCGAGCAGATCGGCGCACTGGCGTTCCAACCAACGCTGCTTGGCCAGGGTTTGGCACTTGGGGCAATGGCGATTGCGACAGGAGCGGTAACTGATTGTCAACGCCCCACAGTGGTCGCACTGCGCGGTATGGCCGCCCAAGGCGGCCGTGCGGCAGTTCGTGATCGCCCGCAGCACGCGGTCCTGTTGGACCGAGAGCCGATGGGTGGCGCGATAAGCGTCACCACCGGCACGGACGATATCGGCCACCTCCAGCGCCGGCCGAGGTGCCGGCGTTGGGTGCGCGGGGCAGGCCATCGATCAGCGCGGGCTCGGTGTCGGGAACTCCAGCAACTCTAGCGGAGAGGTCGTGGCCGTCGTGCGCTCCTGGGCCAGGTGCAGATAACGCAGGGTGGAGCGAATACTGGTATGGCCCATCAGGCGCTGGATGACGACCAGCTCGGTACCGGCCTCGAGCAAGTGAGTGGCGAAGCAGTGACGAAGCAGATGCAGCCCACCGCCTTTGGTGATACCGGCCTTGTCCCGGGCCTTGGTATAGATATACCAGGCGCCGTCGCGGCTCATGGGTTGGTCAGTCTTTGTGCCGGGAAACAGCCAATGTGGCGGCCGCTGTGCGCGCCAGTACTCGCGCAGCTGCGCCAACAGGCGCGGGGCGAGCGGCACGTAGCGGTCCTTGCGCCCCTTGCCCTGTTGCACGCGGATACACACGCGCGCGCTGTCGATATCCGTGACCCGCAACCGCGTCACCTCACTGGCGCGCAACCCCGCGGCATAGGTGGTCATCAACAGCGCCCGATGTTTGCGGTTGGTGGTCACTGTAAATAAGCGCACGAGTTCCTCATGACTGAGGATTTCCGGCAACTTCGACGGTTCTTTCGCGCAAGGGATATAGAACTGGGCCGCTGGCCAGCCCAAGGTGACCTGATAGAGAAACCGCAACCCATGGCGGATCGTATTGCAGCTTGCCCAGGTCAAGTTCCTTTTCTGGCTGAGGTAGAGCAGGTAGTCTTGGATCTCCTGCGCGGAGAGTTGATCGGGGCTGCGGTGGTAGTACACCGCCAGGCCCGTGACCGCCTGCAGGTAGGATTTCTGGGTGTTTTCGGCCAGATTGCGCACGATCAGGTCGTTGAGCATTTTACGTCTGAGAGGTTTCATGGTGTTCTCCTTGAATCGATGAACTTGTAACGCCTCACGCCGGCACGATCGCCGGTGCTTAAGTTCAAGGATTAGCAAAGAACAGCGAACCTGCCGAGGGAACTGGAAAGGAGACCTTCTCACCAGCGGTCTGTGGGAGCTGAACAGTAAGAGGGAACGGGGAGATCTTGAGGTTCGTCTAAAACGTTTCGACTGTGCTGATTGACAAAGTAGCGCGGACAACACTCACCGCCGCGGACGAAGGACGCGGCTTAGTTCAACCCGCCTTATGCATAGTAACTCGTTATGCAAAGTAACCGGGATTAAGGCATATTTTTCATGAGCCAGCCCCGAATTTACTTTACATAAAACGGCGAGGTTAAT
>CBFDBP010000380.1:0-2554 GCA_965603065.1 uncultured Gammaproteobacteria bacterium | reverse complement strand
TCTATGCGGCCGCCGTGTGGCTCTTCTGGCTGGTCGCGTTGGCGATTTTCGAGCGTATCATCGTGTTTCGAGATCTGCCGCCAGAGAGCTTTAACTCGCATCTGTTGCGTCTTGGTGGCAAGACCCTGGGTGCTGCGGGCGGCGTGATCATTGTTGGTGCTGGTGCGCAGGAACTTGGGCTTCCGCTCTACAGCGTGGTGGCCGGTCTGGGCATCGGCGGCCTGGCCGTCGCGCTGGCCATACGGCCGACGCTTGAGAACCTGATCGGCGGCATCATACTCTACGCCGACCGGCCAGTGCGTGTTGGAGATTTTTGCAGCTTTGGAGACAAGACAGGGACGATTGAGAGTATTGGTATTCGCTCGACAAAGCTCCGGGCGATTGATCGTACGCTGGTCATAGTCCCGAACGCGGCGCTCGCTGACATGCAGCTGATTAACTGGGCGAAGTGCGACCGAATGCTGATCACCACGACGATCGGGCTGCGTTACGAGACTGACACCGATCAGCTGCGCTACACAATGGTTAAACTTCGTGAGATGTTACATGCCCATCCGAAGATTGATCCTGATACGGTTCGTGTGCGTTTCTCGGGCTACGGCGCGTCGTCTCTCGATATTGGCGTCCGCGTCCATGCACTGACGCGGGAATGGAACGAGTTCCATGCGATCCGCGAGGACATCTTCCTGCGGATGAAAGATATCGTAGAAGGGTCGGGTAGCGGCTTCGCCTTTCCGTCGCAGACACTCTACATGGGCCGCGATGACGGTCTGGACAGCGAGCGAAGCGAGACAGCCGTTCAGGAGGTAAAATCCTGGCGTCGCGCCGGCAAGTTGCCCTTTCCACGACTTGCCGCCGACAAGATCGATCAGCTCGAAGGTACCCTCGACTATCCGCCACGGGGGTCAGTCGAAATCGGCCTTCCGGAGGAAGAGATGCCGGAAGTGGCCGAGCCGCTCTCCGCGGAGCCGGACACCGAGGAAGCGGACAAGGTGAAGGGCTCATCGGATGGCGGGAACCCGAAAGCTTGAGCGTTGTTCAGTTTCTGTTAGCGCGGACATTCAGATTGTATGATCTGACTTGTGCGTTTAATTCGTGAATGACATCCAGCGATGACTACACCTCTGGAATGCATGCATTCATACCAATGCCAGGTTACTGGTTCGCTGAGTGGTGGTGGGGTTACTTAGTATTAGTTGGAGACCGCGGCGAGGCGACACGGGAATGAACGGAGGCAGCGGCACCGATTAAAGAGTGCCACGATTAAGGAGCGTCAGAGCACATTTATTCCCATATATAAGCAGAACGGGATTGCCGAAGAGGGCATCACCATCGCCTTCCCGCAGCGCGACGTGCACATTCATCCCGGGGATATGCAAGCAGATGAATTTCGGACTTGGCGCGATGTTGATATTTTTTGGTGGAAGCACACTATCGAAGTAATTCTAAATATGAGATCTGCGACCTGTATAAATCATAAGGAGAGAGAAACCATGCGGCCACACTACACCTCCATTCGGGCATTGATTGGTCTTGCCGCGCTTTCGCTGGTTCAGCCTGTCAATGCGGCGGGTTTCTATATTTCCGAAATCGGCACGCCGGGCAGCCTGGGCACTGCAGGCGTGGCAAACCCAGTGAACCGACTCACCGCCGACTCATCGTGGACCAATCCGGCAGGCATGACGGGTTTGCAGCAAGATGAAATGTTGGCTGGATTTCAGGTCGTGGTGCCGAAGATCGAGTTTGATCCCTCAATAGCCGAGGCGGGCGGCCGCGATGGCGGCAATGCGGGCAACATCGCAGCGATTCCGTCGTTTTTCATGGTCAAGACGTTGTCAGACCGGTTTCGCCTGGGTTTTTCTGTCGTGGCCGCGCAGGGGGGCGCGATGAACTATGGTGATGATTTCGTTGGACGCTATGGCGCACAGAGAGTCGAGTTGGCCGCCATCGGGGGTTCGCCCTCTATCGCCTACAAGGTGAATGACCGTCTGTCTGTGGGGGCTGGTGTGTCTATTATCTATACGCAGTTCGAGGAAACCATTGCCATCAACCAGAGTGCACTGGTGCCGGGGCCGGGTACACTGCCTGATGGTAAGGTCAAATTCGATAACATGGACGATCTGGGTTATCAGCCGTTCATGGGCCTGACGTATGAGCTGTCAGACAGCCTCTTTTTCGGTATCACATATCGTGCGGAAATGGACGTCAATCTGGAGGGAGATCTAAATTTTCGTAGCCTGGCGTTTCCTACCCCGCAAGCCGATGAAATTGAAATTGACTGGGATAATCCGCAGCTACTCAAAGCAGGTTTGAGTTACAAAATTAGCCAGGACAAGCGCTTGATTTTCAGTGCAGGGTGGGAGGACTGGTCAACATTCGGCAAGAACCAGTTGGCCATTACCGGCGGAGCAGGTGACCCCGCCGCCGTGCTGGACCGAAGATTCCGGGACACCTGGAATGCCGGTGTGGCCTTCGTCAGCGCAAGAAAAAAAGGCGGCAGCTACTCTATGGGGTTTTCCTATGACAGTTCACCGGTAAGAAACAAGGATCGCAC
>CBFDBP010000379.1:0-2563 GCA_965603065.1 uncultured Gammaproteobacteria bacterium | reverse complement strand
ATCGCGGTCGTGCACACCCTCCCAGGTAAGATCGCCGCGAAACGCAACCACTCCCAGGTCGAGGCAATCGAAATCATGAGTTACCTCGGACTGCTGGTTTTCCCCTTGTGGATGGGGGCACTCATGTGGGCCTATCTGGTGCCGGTCAAACTGAAGGCAACGGTGGAAACACAAGCAGGGGACAAACCGGATACAACCCCGCAGCGACCGGCGCTGCTTCAAGTCGGTGAAGAGCAAACAGACCCGGCGAAGGATGAGGAGGCGTAAGTCATGGAAATAATCGTTACCCTCGCGTACTTCTTCCTGGTGCGGATGATTTTCTTTGATTACAAACTGCTCAAATTCAACCTGTTCTGGAAGTTCGTGGTCTTCGGTATTTATATCGGCGCGGCGATGACTGAAATTATCGCGCTCGGTCAATACACACCGTATTCGAAGCAACTACTGGTCGAATCGCGGGTCCTGCAGATTGCGCCGGAATACGGCGGTATCGTCAAAAAGGTTCAGGCCAAAGCCAATGTGCCTTTGAAAAAAGGCGATCCCCTGTTCCTGATGGATCCCGCGCCCAAGCAGGCCAAGGTGGATGAAATCAAGGGCCAGCTCGCCGAGGCACAGTTCCACCTGGACAACACGCAGATTGTTGCGCCATCCGATGGCTATGTAGTCAACCTGCAGCTACGTGAAGGCGTGTTTATCCGTCTTAAAGCACCGGTGATGACGTTTGTCGACACGACGGATTACTATCTGATTGCAGAGGTGTTGCAAAAGGCGACCCAGTGGATCGATCCCGGCGACCAGGTGGAAGTGGCGCTGGAGATGTATCCCGGTAAGGTATTTCCTGCCGAAGTGGTGGATGTGATCTGGGCTTCGGGTAAAGCGTAGTTGATGGCCGGCGGTAAGCTGCCGACGCGGCAGCAGATCGGCCCGCCACCGGAAGCCTTTGTGGTCAAGATCAGATTCAAGGGGGAAGACCCCGAACGGCCCTTGCGTTTCGGGGCCGCCGGCCTTGCCGCCATCTACACCGGCAAGTGCGATGCCTGTAAATTCCTGCGCCAACTGGAAATCCGCTCCGAGAGCTGGTTGAACTACGTTTACAACCCGTTCTAACCGGTCATAGGTATTAATAATAAAGTAGGGCGGTCGTATGGAGTTCACTTTCGAATTTATCCGTATGTTCTCTATCGGGCTGTCTGGTCGCAATTGCACTTCATGCCGCCAGCCACGCCTTCCAAGGAAACGCACGACGTCAAAAAGCTTATCGAGCAGGTGGATGAATAACGCCGCGTCGGTTCGCGCTCCTATTGCATCTCGATGGTACAGTCGGGCTGCAGATAGAATACGTATGAGAGTCCGGCATTGAGTGTGACTTCGGCATAGCACTTCTTGTATCCCTTCTTATAACCAAACATGTAACTACCCGTCTCAGTAGTGAGTTCGTAATCGCTGGTCTTTCCGAATCCGTAAATCTTAACGTCATTTGTGTTATGGCACTTTTTAGAGTCCCCTGCGCGTCGCTATGTAGAGAAGCTGCGAACAAATTCACCTTGCATAGTTGTGGTATAGCCTGGTTTCAGAGTTTGGCCATGGTCAGGTATTTTTGCCTTTTCAGGTAAGCTGTGTTTGACTTTCAGCCGCAGCATACGCACAGGATCGCAGCTGAGAATGAGATAAACGCGATACTGCCAGTGCAATAGTGGAGGAAGGCTATGAATACCTATTACCGCTCGATTTTGGCTGCCATTTTGATTTCGGCAGCACCGCTTGTCAGCGTTGCCGGTTCGCTGGAATGTCAGGGCAATATTATTTCAACCGGCGTTACCGAGGCGCAGCTACTGGAAGCCTGCGGCGAACCGACATCACGTAACGGCGCCAACTGGAGATACGACATGCCCGGGTCGCTGCCCATGGTGGTTACCTTTGGAAACGGTGTGGCGATGTTTATCAGGGAGGCAGACGATGAATTAGATTCTTCCGCGTCACCGCTGGGGGATCCCCCCTGAGTGTTGCATCCGATCATGATGCAATTCCTCAGGCAAAGATCCGGATACCTGGTCATCGTCGTGTTGTCCCTGCTTGCCGTGAGTTGCATGCAGCCGGCGGCAGTCATCGACAAGCCCATCGAACGCACCGTCTCGCCAAGCCAGACCTACTCTTACAGCCGGGATATAAAACCCGTCCTGGAACGCAAATGCATCGCCTGTCACGGCTGCTATGACGCCCCTTGCCAGTTGAAGCTGACATCCGCCGAGGGCCTGCTCAGGGGGGCAACCGGGAAACCGGTTTATGACAGCGCACGCTTATCCGACATGGCGCCCACGCGCCTGTTTATCGATGCCAGTACCACTGCCGGGTGGCGCGACAAGGGTTTTTACCCGGTGCTCAATGAGCAAGGCGGTCCGCTGGAAAATAACCTGGAAGCTTCATTGCTGTACAACATGATCCGGCTGGGCAGGGAGCAGCCGCTGCCGCCGCACTCTGCGGTGCCGGAAGACATCCAGCTCGGCCTGCAACGCAAGAACGAATGTTCGCTGCCCTCGGAGTTTGATAAATACGCGCAGAAAAA
>CBFDBP010000378.1:0-2572 GCA_965603065.1 uncultured Gammaproteobacteria bacterium | reverse complement strand
TTTCCTGATATCGGATTCTGGACGAATAGTTCTCAGGCCTGGTTGCCGGCAAGGTTGGAATGCAATCACTATGCGTACACAGTGTAAATATTGTACAAATATTATCAAGGGGAGCGGCATAAAACAAGGGCGGCGACCTACTGCTTGCTCGATTTACCGACGTTTATTCAGCGGCTGGCTGCGCGGCGGGTTTTTGCCCGACGAATATCATCCGACTGGTATCAAACCCAAGTCCGGAAGCTTTCGCGAGTAATCGTTTAATGATTGAACTATCGAGCTGTGGTTGCCTGGCCAGTATCCACAGATAGGATGTATTCGGACCAGACACCAGAGCATACTGATAGGATTCGTGATCGAGATCGATAATGTTATAGCCACCATAGAACGGGCCGAAGAAAGAAACCTTGAGCCTGCCGATATCCCTGTCGCCGATAGAATAGGCCTTGCCTTCCGCCCTCTCCCAGCGTTGTTTCGCCCTGTCGTAGCCCTGGTTTACCACCCGTATACCGCCATCGCCACGCAGGCTGTATTCCGCACTCACCTGCTCCAGACCGCGTTCAAACGAATGGTCGAGCCGGGCAATTTCATACCAGGTGCCCAGATAGCGGTCGACATCAAATCCGCTAACCGGCGAAACGTTATCGGGAATACCGGTGCAGCCGGATATCAGCACCAGCAGCGCGAATAGAGAAGAGCATAAAGTAGCAGGCATGCAATCACGGCAGATGGGATCGGTATGGTTTACTGTTGCGCTTGCCGGCGGCTTTCCCGATCTTTTCATATTACGCACCTCAAAAGACTGACACAGTCGACCGATTGCAGTACAATTGTTATACAAACAGCGAGAAATAACCATGCCGCAATCACAACAGGCTGAAAAACCCATTGTCCCCGGCAGTATGTTGCCAATCCGCACGGTGGCGAACCTGACCGGCATTAACCCGGTTACCCTGCGCGCCTGGGAACGGCGCTACAACCTGATTACGCCACGGCGGACACCGAAAGGACACCGTCTCTATACAGAAGACGATGTTGAGCTCATCAGACAGGTGCTCGAACTACTCGATCAGGGCATTTCCATCAGTCAGGTCAAGCCTCTGCTCGAACAGACGCCTGGCCAACAAAAAGCGACATCACTTGCCGAGACTGGAGACGTCTGGAAAGGCTACCAGCAAAAAATGCTCCACGCCGTCGAAATATTTGACGAGCACGTGCTGGACAGCACCTATAATGACGCACTGTCCCTGTACCCCGTCGATGTCGTCAATCAACGACTGGTTTCCCCGTTACTCAGGATTATCGGTGAACGCTGGAAAGAGCGGGAAACCGGTATTGCCGAAGAACATTTCTTTTCGGTTTATTTACGCAACAAACTGGGAGCGCGAATACACCATTTGAATCAACGCAGTCGTGGGCCGCTGTTAATCCTCGCCTGTCTGCCGGGTGAGTACCATGAGATCGGCTTACTGCTGTTTGCATTGGCGACCGTTAACTTCGGCTATCGTGTGCTGATACTGGGCTCCAACACCCCGCTGGATCAAATACCCCATGTCCTCGAGCAGCGGCCCTGTGACGGCATCGTCCTGTCAGGTTCATCGCGACCCTCGCGCGGCCTGTTTGAAAGCGAACTGCCTGAGCTGGTTGAAAAATGCGCTATTCCTGTATTTATCGGTGGCAGAACCGCGGCCAAACATCAGCAGAAAATTGAAGCCACCGGCGCTATTTGCCTGGGCGAATCGATCAGTGCGGGACTCAGGTCAATGAGTCAACTGCTCAAAACTGGCAAGTAGGGTTAAACCACGTGTCCACAGCGATACTCTGGTTTCGCAGGGATTTGCGCCTCGCTGATAATCCGGCTTTACAGGCATTACTGCAGGATGAGCATCTTCCTGTCCCAGTCTTTATTTATGACGAATCCGACCCGGACTGGCCGTTGGGCGGTGCGAGCGCCTGGTGGTTACACCATAGCCTGGTTGCGCTTAAACAATCGCTGCAACAGCTGGGCAGTGACCTGTTGATCCTCAGTGGCGACGCTCACCAGCAGTTATCGCAACTCATCGGGCAAACCGGCGCCGAAGCTGTCTACTGGAATCGCTGTTACGAGCCGGCACTTGTCAGGCGTGATGAAGCATTAAAAAAACAATTCAAGCAACAGGGCATCACAGCCTGCAGCTGCAACGCCAATTTGTTGCGCGAACCCTGGCAACACCTGAAAAAAGATGACACACCCTACCGCGTGTTTACCCCCTTCTGGAAATCGCTGTATAAAATCGGCCCATCACGTGACACCGTGACAATCCCCGATCATCTTCCAGCACCCCCTAAAAGCAGACTGCCGAAAAGCCCGCCCATCGAATCACTGGGACTGTTACCGACCCTGCACTGGGACAAGGCCTTTTACACACACTGGCAACCCGGGGAAGACGGCGCCTGGAATGCCTTAAAGGACTTCTGCGACACCCGATTAAACGGCTACAAGACCGACCGCGATATCCCGGAAATTTCCGGCACATCACGCTTATCCGCACATCTGCATTTCGGGGAAATCAGTCCGCTGCAGTTATGGCATTAT
>CBFDBP010000377.1:0-2588 GCA_965603065.1 uncultured Gammaproteobacteria bacterium | reverse complement strand
CCGCCGGGCGCGCGCGACGAAGCGGATTTCAATGCACGCTGCATCAAGTGCGGTCAGTGTGTGGCCGCCTGCCCCTATGACACCCTGAAACTGGCCACCGCGGATGCCGGCATCCCGATTGGAACGCCGTATTTCATCCCCCGCGAAATACCCTGTTACCTGTGCACTGACATCCCCTGTATCGCCGCCTGCCCCACCGGGGCGCTCGATCCCGCCTTGGAAGAGATCAAAGACTCCCGCATGGGACTGGCGGTTATCGATATCGAGAACTGCCTCTCCTGGCAGGGACTGCGTTGCGAGATCTGCTTCCGCGAATGCCCCGTACAGGGTCAGGCTATCACGGTCGAACATCACCCGCGCCGGCTCAGCAAACACGCGATGTTCGTGCCGCTGGTGCACAGTGACGCCTGTACCGGCTGTGGCATCTGTGAAAAGGCCTGCCCCACCCAGCAGGCAGCCATCCGCGTGCTGCAACCCAACCTGGTACAGGGCAAGATCGGTGATCACTACCGCCTCGGCTGGACCAGCGACACGCCGATTACCCATGAATTCAATGCAGTCGGCGGAACGTCCGGCGCTGACACCCCGGCATCCGGACTGGACTACCTGAACGAGGGGCCGCCGTGAGCACGACCCGCGAAGCGGTAAAACCGGGCCCAATGGCCGACCGGTCAGGCCTTTTGTGATGCCCACATCATTCGCCGGAAAACTCCGCGTCTGGCGCTACCTGTTGCTGCGCCGGGCGGTGCAACTCGGGGTCCTGCTGTTGTTTCTGGGCACGGTACGCTGGGGCTGGGAGGTGGCCGGGAAGCCACTGCTGTCCGGCAACCTGAGCGCCTCGGAGCTGCTCGGCACAATCCCCCTGGCGGACCCCTTCGCGGTCCTGCAAATCATCCTCACCCGCCATCTGCCGCAAGCCGAAGTGCTGATCGGGGCCGGTATTATTCTGCTGACCTACCTGATACTGGGGGGGCGCAGCTGGTGCGCCTGGCTGTGCCCCATCAATATGGTCACCGACCTGGCGGCCTGGCTGCGCCGCCGGCTGGGCATCAGCGACCTGTTTCGGCTCAGCCGCAACATCCGTTACACCGTGCTGGCGCTGGCGCTGTTGCTGTCCGCACTAACCGGCGTTGCCGCCTTCGAGTGGATCAGCCCCATCAGCATGCTGCACCGTGAACTGATTTTCGGTATCGGTCTTGGCTGGACCGCGGTGCTGAACGTATTTCTGTTCGATCTGTTTATCCTGCGCAACGGCTGGTGTGGACACCTCTGCCCGCTGGGTGCTTTTTATGCCCTGCTGGGCAAGCTGGCGCTGGTGCGCGTCGGTTTTGATGCGCCGACCTGCACACACTGTGGCGAGTGCGCCAGGGTGTGTCCGGAACCCCAGGTCATGAATTTGAAGGCAGCATCTGTGACCGGCATGATCGACTCCGGTGAATGTACCAACTGCGGCCGCTGTATCACCATCTGCCCGGAGGACACCCTGCAATTTGATCTGCGACACTTCATCAACACCCGACAGAAAACCGATACAACCGAATCCCGCCAAAGGAGAGCAGCATGAAAACCATCCCGTTCCTCGCCACGCTCGGCTTGATATTAACCTTTACCGGACCTGCTTTTGGTGACGCCATTGACGAACTGAACATGGGCCTGAGCAAGACCAGCGTGTTTGATACCCCAACCCCGGCCGCCTACAACTACAGCGATGCCAAACCTGGCTGGAATGACCCTTTGCCACGTGCCTGGAAGGATGCTCCCCCCCAGATCCCGCACCGGGTCGATGAATTCCTGCCTGTCAATGCCGAGGATAATCAGTGCCTGGACTGCCATGATGTGCCCAAATATATTGACAAGCCCAAAAACATGGACAGGACTGTGAAAAGCAAAAGCCCGATGTCACCAGATCACTATGTAAGCAGCGATATGGATGAGCTGGCCGGTGCACGCTTCAACTGCACGCAGTGTCACGTACCCCAGTCGAATGCCACGCCGCTGGTAGAGAGCACGTTTCGCTGAAACCCATGGATGGAGGACGCCGGGCATTCCTGCGGGGAACGCTGCTGACCCGCGAAGGCCGCGCCGAGGAGGTGTCGCGGCAGCGGCCGCTGGGGCCGCCCCCGCCCTGGCACCAGAACCTGGCGCTGGAAACACATTGTCCCGGCTGTACCCACCCCTGCGTGGCGGTCTGTGATCCGGGAATCATCCATCTGCATCCCGAAAACCATCGCCTGGCCGGCCTGCCATACCTGGATTTCAGCTCGTCGGGGTGCACCTTCTGCAAGGCCTGTATCGAAGCCTGTCCCCTGGATGAGACCATTGAACTGCCAAACCCACCCATCGGCAAGGCACAGCTGAACCGGGAAGCCTGCATCGCCTGGGATGATGTGATATGTATGGCCTGCAGCGGACGCTGTGACTACCGCGCCATCACCACAGTCCACCAGCGCCGTGCGCAGGTCGATGCGGAAATCTGCAACGGCTGCGGGATGTGTGTGCCCGCCTGCCCGGTGCACGCCCTGAGTATTGTTTAAGCTGCTTATTGCATTACAAGTACAGGCTGTCTAAGAACCTGTTACTTGTGAGTG
>CBFDBP010000376.1:0-2629 GCA_965603065.1 uncultured Gammaproteobacteria bacterium | reverse complement strand
ACTCCGGTAATCCCTACCGATTCGAACTTGACGGCGATGTTACGGTGGTCACCTCAGCCATGCGGCTTCCGATGCTCGCGTCGCAGCTGGTGCTGGAAGTGGATCCCGAAACCCTGAAGGTTGTTGAGCTGTACGGATCGGCTCAAGTGCCGATCGATCAGGTGCCGGCACTCAGCAAGGCGGAATTCGAACAGATACCGACAATGGTGGTCGGACTGGTGCAGGGTGAAACAATTGACGAGCTTTTCGATGGCGCCCTGCCTTTGAACACTGCCGAAGCGCCTGATGGCTCAAGACGAACCGGCACACACCCGTATCTGCTGATGCATGCGGATGCCGGCCTGTCCATGAAGCTGGATAATCTCATCGGAGCAGAGACCGGACTGAGCTTTTCTGTCCCGGCCCCAAGCCCGTTCACCCTGGTGATCGATACCCTGGATCCCTATATCTATATATCGAAATCGCTGTCGGCAAACAACAGCGAGGAGAAGAACGAGCCTGAATACACTGTTATCGCCTATGAGATCCTGGACGACGATGGCGATGTGGAGAGGATGGTGTATGAACACTATGACCAACAGGGCGCGTTAGCGAAAAAGTATGTAGAGAACGTAGCGACCGGCAGCGTAGTCGAAAACGTATTCGACAGTGCAGGTCATCAGACTGTGACTTTCTTCGAACCCGATGGTGCCGGTGGTTACCGTCAGGAAGGCAGCGACGGTTCCAATGGCCGCGTTATAAGTGCTAACGAGATACTGACTGCTGAACGCGATCGCAGGAAAGCAGCTGATGACAAGAACGCTGGTGATGAGGAGAGTTCTGACCCCTTTCCGATCGATGCCGTAGGTCTCTCAGCACATGGCTGGATTCCCTTTCAGGCAAAGACTACGTTTGGTATACCCGAGGATTCACAAAACTTTGCCGGGCAGATTTTCATTGCCGGAGAGATACCCATGGGATCTCCTTTCGTGGTGCTCAACGGTGAAGTCGTAACTTATGTCGGTGAAGAAGGTTTTATTCAGGGCGGAAACGGTGAGTTGTCCGTTGAACTTGAGTTTCTGAAAGGCATCGTCAACTTCAGCCTCGCGCTGGGTAACGCCACTGCCGCTGTACAGGTGAGCCCCGACAAGCAGATGACCTATATCAGTGGAGAACTGAACCCCGATGCATTGTTCCTTGATGACATCCTGCCGGTTTTTCCGAAGCTTGGTGCCAGAGCAGCCGGTTATATCGACAACGGCCTGGGAGATACGCACATCACTATCGATGGCGAATTCGATCTGGGCGCCGATGTGCTCGGTAACCTGATCGGTGTCGATCTTGAGAGTCTGATGACGATACAGGGTCACTTGAGCATCGATACTGATGGCGTCCTGATCAGCGGCAAGACCAGCACCCAGATTCATCCCGATCTCAAACTCGGAAGTGAAGTTTCGGTGCATATGCAAATGTCATGGGTATCACCTGAAGACATCATTCTGGAACTGCGGGGTGATATGGATGTGTTTGGTGTCGGCCTGGAGGACGTACTGGTCTCGATCAGTAAACAGGGTATGTTTGTCAACGGCGCATTTGTCACGCCGCTGACCCGCATCGGTCTGGCCGGCAGTATTACAGATCAGGGCCCCTCGTTGACCGGCTCTGCCAGCGTGATGCTGGGACTGGGAGACCTTAGCGGTTCCATGAAACAGGTCGCTGATGACATCAGTGCCGCCCAGCAGGAAGTGGACCGCTTGTCGATACTCGTAGAGCAAGCGCGTGCAACGGTCCGGCAAGAGCGTGAACGCGATGCCCGGCGCCTGCAGGACGCACAGGATGCCCTCTCGGCTGCCCAGGGTGAACTGGATAGTCTTAACAGCCAGATCAGCGCCCAGTACTCTAAGATCAGCAGCCGCAAGGCCGAGATTGCCAGCTGGAAACGTTGGAAGAACAAGGCCAAGTGGTATCAGAAAGCGGGACGCGTGGCGCGTTACGCCTACGAAGCCGGGTGGCGTAATGCGGACATTGCGGCCCGTTACACGAAGATCGGTGTGTTGAAGGCTTCCGCGCTGGTTGCCAGGGGTTCAATGGAGCTTGCCAAGTTGACACTGCAGGGGCTCGAAGCGGCAGCGGTAGTCACCCCGGTGGACCTCGATCCACGCGTGGCCAGCCTGATCGTGGCCAAAGAAACGGCCTATGCAGCACTGGAAGTCGTCAAGGCGCCTTTCAAGGGCATGCCGATCATCGAAGGTGATTTTTCCGGAGATATTGAGGCAACCCTGGATATTTCCGGTTTACACGGTACAGTGGCGGCCAATTTTGCTGGCTATTCCGCCTTGAAAGGGAATGTCTCATTCGGCTTGCAGCCCGAGGCTTGCATCAGTATTCCTACCTTGGGGAATGCCTGCACCCGGTTGTAGACATCGCAGCAGTGACCTGGGCCAGCCGTTCATCGGCTGGCCTTTTTTAATCTGCTCTTGTCCGGTTTACTTTAATTGGGTGTAAGCAATCTTGTCGTTGACATAAGTTTTGTGACTGCTTTATCCAAGCACAGGATAATCAGTATATCCATGCTCATCTCCACCGTAAAACGTATTCGAATCATATTCGTTTAACGCTGCACCCTGTCGAAATCGCTCCGCCAAGTCGG
>CBFDBP010000375.1:0-2640 GCA_965603065.1 uncultured Gammaproteobacteria bacterium | reverse complement strand
TGACACGGCTCGGTGGCTCTGAACCCGGCAATATCACCTTGAAGGAGTACTAGCCTCCGTACAAACCCAAGGGGTCGTCCGGATTGATGCCCTGCATAAATGGAAGACGACGATCCCTGTGGGTTATCTGATACACCAGCCCCATCCAGTTACCGACCACGGCCTCGGCCGTATCATGCCAGGTATTGTCGAGTCGCCCCTCGATCAGCCGTTCCGGAAATTCCGGCAATTCAGACCCGTCAGCCAGCGCCGCTTCAATTTGCCCACGGTATTCGTTGAGCACGGCTTTTTCGCGGGTATGGAAATAGTTGGCGGGAAACGGGGGGTAGTCATCCCGCTTTCTATTGGCATACAGCATGACTTCACGTTTGTATTCCTTCAACAGGGAAATTGTGTCGTACTCGGGGTGGCCCTGAAAAAATACCACGCGCAAACCATCAGCACTGGTTGCCAGATGCACACCAATATCCTCATTATCCACCAGCACATGCAAACCGGCTGCTTCGAACTGTTGGCGGGTCACTGCATTCCAGCGCGAATGCGGCACATCGAAACGTGTGTTCACATCATTGACAAGTGGATGTGACTTATCGAGCACGCGGTGAGGAAAGACACCCCAGATCTTGTGCGGCTGGGGAACACGCTTTTTAGCATAGCGGAACTGCAACATGGCGTGCGTAGCCAGACAGGAACACAAGGTCGATGTCACATTGTCCATCGCCCAGTCAATGACAGCAATCAGCGGTTCCCAGAACGGCTGACTGGCCAGTTCAGGTCCGATGACATTCGCACCAGTGACAATCAGGGCATCCAGACCCTGTTCGCGAATCCTGTCGAACGGTTCGTAATATTCATCGATATGTGCTTGTGCCTCGGACCCGCGCTCAAGCTCTGGCAGGGTAAAGGGATGCACATAAAACTGGGCGATCGGGTTACTCTCACCGACCAGTCGGAAGAACTGTCGTTCGGTCGCCGCCAGGGCTGCATCCGGCATCACGTTCAGCAAACCAACGTGCAGCTCACGGATATCCTGCTGTGATGCACGACCCGGAGGCAATACGCTGGTGCCTTCGGCACGCAGGCGTTCGAACGTCGGCAACTTGTTATGAGCGACCAGCGGCATTCGGATACCCCAGACTAAGCGGTACGTGATATCACGGTTTCAAGAAGTTGGAGAAAATCCGCTTCATCGCGCACTTCGGAGACTTCCCGCGACGTCACTGTATAACCATGCGGTTCTGCAATCGCCTCGTAACGTGGAATGCGCGAATGGAACAAACGCGGAAATATCCAGCGCGTAAATTCGTCCGGCTCCATTTCCGCCGCATAGCTCATGCCATTTTCCTCCAGATAAATATCGAGTTGTCGCTTGAGAAAATCCGGACGATAGTACAAAGGCTTTGGATCACTCTGCGCCCTTTCGATCAGCTTCTGTTCTTCTTCCTTATCGGTAACCTGGATATAAAGAATCAGCGTGTGCGTCACCAGCAGATCGATCACTGATGGCTCATCCAGTTCACAAAGACTGCCGCCCACGTCATTCACAAAATGCCGGTAACCGTAAATCTCCTGTGACTTGCGGATAAATTCCGGCACATCGTGCATTGCGGCAATCTCGGCTTCCCGGTACTGCGCCTGGCGGTGTACGAAGTCTTCCAGTGCGACACCACCCTGCTCCGGATTACCCAGTTTACCGACAAAACTCAACACCGGTCCCAGATCATCGACCTTGATGTTGTTGCGGATATAGATCCAGTCGCGTCTTAGCAGGTCATGTAAAAACGGTACCTGCATGGCCTGCTGCTTGATAATATCCAGAATCGGCTCATCCAGATAACGGGTACCGATACGGTAATCGCCTGAATAATGGAACCAGTTATGGCCGCACAGCAATGTCGAGAGATAGGTCTTGCCGACCCCGGACATACCGAGCAACGTCACCTTCTTGTTTTCCCAGGCCCGGAATTGTTCGATGCTGAACTTCACTGCCGATACTCCAGATGGTCGGAAATCGCTTGATTATGCAGCATTTACGACAAAGCTGGAATAGCCGTAGCAGGCAACCCCATTTCCATTGACAGATGTTTTCCTGTATGGTGCCCGGCCTTTACCACAAACAGAAACCCACCATACGCGGTTCAAGGAAGCGTTATGCAAGTAGAATCCCAAAAGGTCGTCATCCTCAATTACACCCTGACCGATAACGACGGCAACGTCATTGATCAATCGACTGACAGCAGCTTTGCCTATCTGCACGGTGCCAATAACATTATTCCTGGCCTGGAAAATGCGCTGCACGGCAAAAAGGCGGGCGACGAGATGAATGTCTCGGTATCGCCGCAGGAAGGCTATGGCGAACGGGATGATTCCAAAACCCAGAGTGTACCGAAAGAGATGTTCCCCGAGGACGCTGAAATAGAACCGGGTATGCAGTTTCATGCGCAGGGCCCAAACGGTGAAACGATTGTTGTCAGCGTCACCACCGTCGAGGATGATGCGGTCACCGTTGACGGTAATCATCCTCTGGCCGGTGTCCATCTGAATTTCGCCGTTGAAGTTATCGAGGTTCGTGATGCCTCGCAGGAAGAAATCGAACACGGACACGTGCACGGCGCTGGCGGGCATCACCACGAACACTAG
>CBFDBP010000374.1:0-2642 GCA_965603065.1 uncultured Gammaproteobacteria bacterium | reverse complement strand
ATATAAAAAAATAGCGGCCTGAAAGGCCGCTATTTTATGTTTCCTTGCTCAGCGATTGTTGGCTTAGCCACCCATGACCGCGAAGCTGCGGATAAATGGACCGGCCATGCGCGGATCCTTGATCATGGCAGTGTAATCACCCACATTAAACTTGAGCTTTCTGGAGGTGTATGCCATACCCAGGCCCATCATGCCCGGTGGCTTTTTCATCCATTTATTCCAGTTGTCTTCGGTGGCACGCAGATCCCAGTTAACCTCCTGACCGCTATAGGCGCCAGACTCGACGACGTGTCCGTTTTCTATGCTGAGTATACCGCGGGGTTTATCTTCACCATCAATGCCATAGGCGATGACAGAATTGAATCCGATTTTTTCCAATGCCCCGGCGAGTTCGCCGTCTGCATTCCAGCGATCCTTGAATCCGTTCATGAAATCTTCAGAAAACATCTCAGACATATTGTTTCCTCCTGTCTTATAAAGAAAATCTATTAAGTAGAGCGGCTTAACTTATTGTTATAGCAGCCCGGAAAGCGAATCTCTGATCAAGCTAGCCGATAGAAAACTTAATCTAAAACACCACTGTAAGCTAAAGATAGCACTTTTTTATACTGACATACATATATATGTATGCATTCATACAGATCATAATCGTTGAATCGGGCGTTTAGGAGTCCAGTTCTTGCGCATAATGCCGATAGTCGGCGTAATTATACCGTGACAGGGGATGCATGGAGCAGCGGCTAACGATGAATGCGCGGGACAGTAACTTACGGAAAAACACTGTAAATAACGACAGGGTTAGACAGGACAAGGTGGTTGGCCTGCGTTTCCGGATAACTGACGAGTCGACCGGACGGTTGCTGCAGTATGGCGACGAATTGGTTTATTTGCATGGAGGCTACGGTGGGGCCTTCCCGAAAGTGGAGCGGGTCCTGGAAGGCCGCCGGGTTGGAGATCATATCGACCTGACCTTGTCGCCTGAAGAAGGCTACGGACACCACCAGCCGGATCTGGTGCTGGTGCTGCCATCGAAAGAGTTTGCCGGGGAAATGCTGCAGACCGGTACCCCGGTCGATGGGGAATTACCGGACGGGCGGGCGCTTACCTTCACCGTTGCCGCGATCTCCAATGGACAGGTCACGCTCGACGCCAACCACCCCTTTGCCGGCAAACACCTGGCTTTCAAGTTTGAAGTGCTGGAAATCCGCGACTCCATGGAAGCCGAGCGTGCTGCAGGCTTTGCCTTCGACGGCATGTTCTGCTGACCCCGGCGGTTCCCATTACCGTATTGCTTGACCGGGATCAAGGTAGCCGGAGTTTATTATCATTAATCTGAATTTGTCGCCGCGCGAGCGGGTAGATTGTAGCGGGTTCAGGTATGTCAAAACGAGTCTCCTTCCTGGTCGGGTTGCTGGTGCTGCTGCTGGTTCAGTCAGTGCGGGGCGACGTATTAGTGCTTGTGCACGGTTATGCAGCGGACGCCGGAACCTGGGAACGCAGCGGCGTCAACAGCGAGTTGCAGGCCTACGGCTGGCCGCGAGCGGTTATTCCGGGGCCGAACATGCCGGATCCGCTACAGCAAGTGGCCAACAGGAGCTTTACTGTCAACCTGCCGGCGGAAGCGCCATTGCTGGTACAGGCGAATTTTCTAAGGGCTTCGCTGGATGGCATACGCCAGCGTTACCCGGATGAGAAACTGATACTGGTGGGGCACTCTGCGGGCGGCGTGGTGGCTCGTCTCGTTCTGCTCGGCAACAATCCGTACCGGGTCGATGAACTGATTACCATTGCATCGCCCCACCTGGGAACAGTGAGGGCCGCACAGGGTCTCGGTGTGGTCGATTCAAAACCGTTTTTTTGCCCGGGGCCGGGTATTCATTTCCTGAAACGACTGGTCGGCGGTTCGAGTTATGACTACCTCAGATATTCACGCGGTGTGCTGATCGATCTGCTGCCCGCCGAGTCAGGCAATGTACTGACCTGGATGAACCAGCAAGCGCATCCGGATATTGTCTATGTGTCGGTGGTGCGCAAGTCGCCGTTCGCTCTGGGTGATGACGTGGTTCCGGCCTACAGTCAGGACATGAATAATGTACCCGCCTTGAGGGGACGTGCGAACGTCCTGTACACCGATGCCGGACACGGTCTGAATCCATCGGATGGCATCTTGTTGGCCGGATTGCTGGGAAAAACTCACTAGGGTATCAGCGCGTTCCAGGGGGCTCGTTGCGGCTGTCTGACTCATCTGTGCCAGGGTTAATCGTGTGGCACACAGGGCTGTCCGGACTGTCGCATTGCGCTTCGTCACTGCCGCGTATGG
This sequence comes from uncultured Gammaproteobacteria bacterium, assembly GCA_965603065.1. GTDB lineage: Bacteria > Pseudomonadota > Gammaproteobacteria > DSM-19610 > DSM-19610 > Thiogranum. The sequence goes on along the minus strand of CBFDBP010000374.1, from coordinate 322 downwards.
CGATGGCTGTCCACAGCGAGGCCATACCCCACAGGGCCAGCCCCAGGGCCACTACACGCCAGCCGGGTTCCGCCAGGCCGACCGGGCCACCCAGAAAACCGAAAACAATCGCGACAATACCCGCCAGCCAGAGCACCGTTATCGGTGCTGCGTAACAACTTGCACAGCCAAATCTGCACACCGCAACCGTCGGTGCAAGCAGTGTGAGGGTCGCTCGTTTCATGTGTATGCCTCAATCCATTGCGGAACCGGTGCTATCCTATATCACACTGTAAATGGTGTGAGAAGCGCTGAACCTGTCAATATCGTCTGGAAGGAGTAC
>CBFDBP010000373.1:0-2677 GCA_965603065.1 uncultured Gammaproteobacteria bacterium | reverse complement strand
TAGGAGCGCCGCCCTTCGGCGCGATATTTTGGCAAGCAAGGCCTCCCCCGCGCTGGTCCCATACAGCAAATTGATCGTTGCTGTTGACAGCGCCCTTAGCTGTCTAAGATATCCCTATCGGGCCCCGAAAATCACCATTGTCTTGCCCCTGGCAGTGATCAGCCCCTGCTCTTCCAGGGACTTCAGGACGCGTCCCACCATTTCGCGCGAACAACCGACGATACGGCCAATTTCCTGACGGGTGATTTTGATCTGCATCCCGTCGGGGTGGGTCATGGCATCGGGTTGTTTGCACAGATCCAGCAGGGTGCGCGCGACCCGGCCGGTGACGTCGAGGAAGGCCAGATCGCTGACCTTGCGGCTGGTATTGCGCAGGCGCGTGGCCATTTGTCCGGCGAGCGCGAACAGGATACCGGTATCGTCTTCCGCCAGTTGGCGGTAACGGTTGTAACTGATTTCAGCCAGTTCGCACTGGGTCTTGGTGCGAATCCAGGCGCTGCGGTTGTGCTCTTCGCCAAACAGCCCCATTTCACCAAAGAAATCACCTGGATTGAGGTAGGCCAGAACGATTTCGTGACCGTCCTCATCTTCGATTAATACCGTTACCGAGCCCTCGACAATGTAATAAAGGACGTCCGAGTCATCACCAGCGTAAATAATGACGCTCTTGGCTGGATAACGCCGGCGGCGGCAGTGTTCCAGAAATACGTCAATCGACGTGTCGCCGACCGGTAATGTTGCAGCGGGTATTGTATTTGGCATCATCTGACTGTACCTTCGCGGGCCCTTGTTCCAGGTGTATCGTTTGATTGACGGGATACATTAGCTCATGCAAATAATGGGCCGGAATTATTTTGTGACAGTGTTCACAGATTTTTCAAGCGTGGGGGCGTGTGATGAAGGCTCGGATTAAATGGGTCCAGGATGCAACTTTTCTCGGCGAGTCGGGCAGCGGCCATGCTGTCGTCATGGATGGTCCGCCGGAATACGGTGGCCGTAATCTTGGCGTTCGTCCCATGGAAATGTTGTTGCTGGGCATGGGCGGCTGTGCTTCCTTCGATGTGGTGCTGATTCTCAACAGGTCACGCCAAGCCATTACCGACTGTGTGGCGGAGATTGAGGCCGAGCGGGCCGAACAGGATCCGAAAGTATTCACCGCCATTCACGTGCATTTCGTCGTCACCGGCAAGGCGTTGAACGAAAAACGTGTGGCGCGTGCCGTTGAGCTTTCGGCGGAAAAATACTGCTCCGCGTCGATCATGCTGGGCAAGACCGCGACCATCACCCACGATTACGAAATTCGGGAAAGTTGAAAGTGCCACTGGAATGTCGGACACTTTGAAGACTATGTCCAAAGCCCGCAGCTACAGTCCATTAGACCACCTCATCATGAACCTGGATCAGGCGGTGCGTACCCTGGCCGGCAGGCCGCGGGTTACCGAGCGACCTGATCCCGCCAATGACTGGGACGAGCTTGAGCTCAGTAAGTCGGAAAAACTCGAGTCGGTCCGGCTGATGCGCGTGAATCATTCCGGTGAGGTGGCGGCCCAGGCGCTTTATCAGGGGCAGGCACTGACTGCGCGGCTGGAAGACGTGCGTGACCGCATGGAGTGTGCCGCCGATGAAGAGAACGATCATCTGGAGTGGTGTGAGCGGCGTGTCAAAGCGCTTGACGGACATTTGAGTTATCTGAATCCCTTATGGTATCTGGGTTCATTCGCGATTGGTGCCACGGCTGGTGTCGTGGGTGACAAGTGGAGTCTCGGATTTGTGGTGGAAACGGAAAAGCAGGTGATAGGCCACCTTGAAGACCACCTGAAACGGATCGCGGAGAACGATAAAAAAAGCCGTGCCGTTCTTGAGCAGATGAAAATTGACGAAGCGCACCACGGGGCTACGGCGAAGAAGGCCGGCGGTGTTGAACTTCCCCCGCCGGTCAGGCAGCTTATGAAGCTGACCTCTAAGGTAATGACGGGTACTGCGTACTGGGTCTAGCAGGATGGGTATGAGGGGTATCTATTAAACCGGCAATAGAATACCCGGCGTAGGAGCGGCCTCCTGGCCGCGATATCGCGCCGAAGGACGGCGCCCCGACGCTGTATGTTTAATTGCCGGGTTAATAGGAGACAGTACACCAGTGTCAGTTCGTCGCTTTGAAGGCCATCAGCCGGCTATCCATCCCAGTGTTTATATCGACGAGCAGGCTCTGGTTGTCGGACAGGTCAGCATCGGCGGAGACAGTTCCGTCTGGCCGATGAGTGTGGTGCGCGGGGATGTGAACAGCATCGAAATCGGTGAGCGTACCAATATCCAGGACGGTTCCGTGCTGCACGTCACGCATGACAGTGAATATGCAGAGGGCGGCATGCCGCTCGTCATCGGTAGCGATGTGACGGTGGGGCATAAGGTCATCCTGCACGCCTGTCAGGTGGAGGATGGCTGCTTGATCGGCATGGGCGCCATCGTACTGGACGGGGCTGTGATCAGGGCAGGAAGCATGATCGGCGCTGGTGCGCTGGTGCCGCCTGGCAAGGTGCTCGAAGGCGGTTATCTGTACCTGGGGTCGCCGGTGAAGCAGGTGCGCGAACTGACCGAAAAGGAAAAGCGTTTTTTGCAATATTCAGCCGCACATTATATGCGGCTGAAGAATCGCCACCTCAATTCAGGAACAGGCTAG
>CBFDBP010000372.1:0-2681 GCA_965603065.1 uncultured Gammaproteobacteria bacterium | reverse complement strand
TCCCGGAGGGAGAGGGGACTTTTACAACACCCTCCTCCGGGAGAAGGGACTTTATACAACGCCCTCCTAGCGCGGAAGCACCGAATGAATCACGTGCTGGTGCTCGAAATACACGATGAAATCACCGTAGACCCAGTGACTGATCGGTGGTTCACCAACCGGACCCAGGCGCTGCTGTGGCTCGCCGTACTGTTGTAAAACCTGTTCCATGACCATGCCCTGCGCGGGTCGCACCACTGAGGAACCGGATTGTACCGATTCCACCAGCAAGGTATCGCCGACAGCACCACCAGAGCAGGCCAGGCCAAGCGAAAACAGAAGGAAAAAGCTGATTCGCCGCATGTTGTCCATCCTTTTAGTCAACTTGTATAGATACAATAGTTGTTTTCGGCAGGCTGCGCTTGTGATTTAATGCGCGGCTATGTTTCGACCTCTGGCATTGTATATCGGTCTGCGCTACACGGGCGCAAAGCGCCGTAACCACTTCATTTCCTTCATATCGCTGATCTCGATTATCGGTATCGCTCTGGGCGTTGCTGCACTGATCACGGTGCTATCTGTCATGAACGGCTTCGAACAGGAGCTGCGTACCCGCATTCTCGGCATGGCCTCGCACGCCAGTATCAGCGGCCGGCAGAAGCCGCTGACCGAGTGGGAACAATTGGCCGCCCGAGCCACAGAGCACCCTGAGGTGCTCGGGGTGGCGCCCTATGTGCAGGGTGAAATCATGCTCACCAAAGGCAAGAAGGTGAGCGGTGCGCTGGTGCGCGGCATTCTGCCGGACCAGGAGCCCAAGGTTTCCAGCGTCGGTCAGCACATGCGCCGCGGGCAGCTGGATGACCTTCAGGCGGGTGAATACCACATCATCCTGGGCAATGAACTCGCCTACAGCCTGGGAGCGCAGGTTGGTGACCAGGTCACCATGGTGACGCCACAGGCCAATTTCAGCCCGGCCGGAATCCTGCCAAGACTGCGCCGGTTTCGGGTCACGGGTATTTTTGACGTCGGAATGTATGAATATGACCGCGGTGTCGCACTGGTGCATATGGAGGATGCGGCACGGCTGTTCAAGCTCGACAACGCCATTACCGGTATTCGGCTCAAGCTGATAGACCTGTTCAAGGCGCCACAGGTTTCCCGGCAACTGGCCGGGCAGCTCGGTGATAATTTACGGGTAGAAGACTGGACCCGCCAGCACGCCAATTTTTTCCGCGCCGTACAGACGGAGAAAAGGGTCATGTTCGTGATTCTCACCCTGATCGTGGCGGTGGCAGCCTTTAACATCGTCTCGACCCTGGTCATGGTGGTCACCGACAAACGCGCCGATATCGCCATCCTGAGGACGCTGGGCGCCACACCGGGCGAAATTCTGCGCATCTTTATGATCCAGGGTGCCTTGATCGGTCTGCTGGGAACAGCTTTGGGTATCATCGGTGGCGTTGCCCTGGCCTTGAATGTCGAGACCATCGTGCCCGCCATCGAAGAGGCCTTCAGTGTTCAGTTCATGCCGGCCGATGTGTATTACATCAGCGATCTGCCTTCAAAACTGAACTGGCCGGACGTCTGGCAGATCGGCACCGTGGCGTTCCTGCTGAGTTTTCTGGCGACGCTGTATCCTTCCTGGCGCGCCTCCAGGACCCAGCCTGCCGAGGCGCTGCGCTATGAATAGCCCGCAGGCGATCCTGGCATGTTCGCAACTCACGCGCTCCTTCACGGAAGGTGGATTCGACGTCAGTGTGTTGAAAAATGTAGACCTGACAGTTGAAGCCGGCCAGCGGGTCGCCATCGTCGGCCAATCCGGCAGTGGCAAAAGTACCCTGTTGCATTTACTGGGTGGACTGGACAAGCCCACGGCAGGTCAGGTACGACTGGCGGGTCATGACTTCAGCGCCATGAACGAAAGCCGGCGCAGCCGCATGCGCAACCGATACCTGGGTTTCGTCTACCAGTTCCACCACCTGTTGCAGGAATTCACCGCCATGGAAAACGTCGCCATGCCACTGGTGATCCGGGGTGTGCCAATCAGCGAGGCCCGGCAACAGGCATTGGACATTCTGGAGAAGGTCGGACTGCAGGAACGCGTCGCGCACAAACCGTCGGAGTTATCGGGCGGCGAACGCCAGCGCGCCGCGGTTGCCCGTGCACTGGTTACCAAACCGGACTGCATACTGGCTGATGAACCGACCGGGAACCTCGATCGGCGTAATGCCGAACAGGTCTATCAGCTCATGCTGGAATTGAACCGGGATCTCAATACCAGCTTTGTCATCGTCACCCACGATGGCGACATGGCCGATCGTATGGATGAGGTCTGGCATTTGGAGGACGGTGTGCTGAAAGCCTGAGCGGCTCAGCTGGAAGGCCTGCATACGCTAGCCACTATAATCTTTCAGGACTCGCTGCAAATACATCCCTGTACGCTCGACGGCCGCGTCCGTGAGGCCGACGGTCCCGAAAAATTATAGTGGCTAGCGTATGCACTCATGAGTAAATATATATAGATAAATGGCACTAAGTTAAGGCGGCTTTTCCTCTGTAGGGCCGAATTTATTCGGCCAGTAGCTGTTGGCGGCTACCCACATTGTGGCTATATCCGGGATGATAGATGGAATGGCAACGTGGTTGGTCGAATGAATTCGACCCTACAATGGGCTAAATAGGCTTAACTTAGTGCCATTCAT
>CBFDBP010000371.1:0-2694 GCA_965603065.1 uncultured Gammaproteobacteria bacterium | reverse complement strand
CCTAGAAATTAAATACCTCGGGTTCAGGCGCGTTTACCAGTGCAGGTATCGACGTTTCGAACAGGCTCTCCAGGTTCCATTCCTGGTCGCCAACGCGGGTAATCAACAGCGCCTGCATAATGGGTGGTTTACCTGCAATCACAAACAACCGTCCACCGCGATTAAGCAGCGTGTGGAACCCATGGTGAAGCACTGGCAGGGAACCGGTCACTGCTATGACATCAAAGCCGGTGTCTGACTTCCAGCCGGCTGCTGCGTCGCCCTGTTCGAAGGTGGCATTCTGTATACCGTGTTGTTCCAGCCTGGTCCGGGCCTGTTCGATAAAGTCCTCGTACAGATCCACCGAATGTACGCTGACGCCAAGCTTCGCCAGGCAGGCGGTCAGGTAGCCACTGCCCGTACCGATTTCCAGAATGCTGTCGGTGGGGCGGACGGTGAGGCTTTGCAGTAATTTGCCTTCCAGTTTCGGCGGCATCATGGCCTGGTCGTGGGCCAGAGGCACGCTGATATCCGAGAATGCCAGCGCCCGGTATTGCTCGGGCGCAAAGTCCTCGCGTGGCGTGCTGGAAAGGGTGCCGAGAACCTGGTCATCCAGCACATCCCAGGGGCGGATCTGCTGTTCGATCATGTTGAAGCGGGCTTGCTCTATGTTCATTGCATTCATTATGGTATTTCCGATATCGACTGCGCGAAAGGTTACGGGCTTTGGGAGGGACAGGCAAGCTGCAACAAACGGTAGCCACGGAAAACACGGAAATTTTTTCTTAATTTGGGCTGATTAACCTGGTAACTGTGCGTCTCAGATGGCCGGTTCCGTCGAGTGTAACGGTCGCCCACGAGTTGTCCTGCGGCGGGAAGGGCCTCCGGGATGATTACCGCCTGCGGTTTTCCCGGAGGCCCACCCCGCCGCAGGGCAACGGGCTAATCGAAGCCTCAACGTTGAAATGGAAATTTCACTCAAAAAATCCCCGGCCTTCCGTGGCGAATCTCAGCGCTCCAGGTGCTTGCATTGCCCCAGTCCTTGAGCTACCGTCCTGATCATGGCTAGGGGTGCTCCGCGGTAATTGGAGCTGAGAAAGACCCTTTGAACCTGATCCGGTTAATACCTGCGCAGGGAAGCTGAAGTCTGCATCAGCCTTTCCCTGTATTGATCCAACCGCTTTACTGAAGAGGGAAAGCATCCATGAGCGCCATCCCCGAAGAATTCGTTCAAAAGACCAGCGAGCTTTCCGAAGACGTCACGCAGCCCTTTTCCGGTTCGCGCAAGATTTATGTTGAGGGCTCCCGGCCGGATCTGCGGGTCGGCATGCGTGAAATCCAGCAGGCTGATACGGCGGCCAGTATGGGGGCGGAAAAAAATCCACCAATCACCGTTTATGATACCTCAGGGCCTTATACCGATCCGGAATCCGGCATTGATCTGCTGAAAGGCCTGCCCGAGGTGCGCAGCGCCTGGATCGATGAGCGCAATGACAGCGAATGGCTGGATGCACCCAGCTCGGAATTCGGACACCTGCGCGCCAATGACCCGGAACTGGCGTCGCTGCGTTTTGAGCATATCCGCAAGCCGCGTCGCGCCAAAACCGGTGCCAACGTCACTCAGATGCACTATGCGCGCAAAGGCATCATTACACCGGAAATGGAGTACGTCGCGATTCGCGAGAATCTGCGACTGGAGACGCTCAAGGGCAGCGGCCTGTTGCGCCAGCACAAGGGTCAGAGCTTCGGTGCCAGTCTGCCCGAAAAGGTGACGGCGGAATTCGTGCGTGATGAAGTCGCGCGCGGCCGTGCCATCATTCCTGCCAACATCAATCACCCGGAACTCGAGCCGATGATTATCGGCCGTAATTTCCTGGTGAAGATCAATACCAACATCGGTAACTCGGTGGTGACTTCGTCCATCGCCGAGGAGGTGGAGAAAATGGTCTGGTCCACCCGCTGGGGTGGCGACACCGTCATGGATCTGTCAACCGGCAAAAACATTCACGAAACCCGCGAATGGATACTGCGCAATGCACCGGTGCCGGTCGGTACCGTACCGATCTACCAGGCGCTGGAAAAAGTTGACGGAAAAGCCGAAGAGCTGACCTGGGAGCTGTTCCGCGATACGTTGATCGAACAGGCTGAACAGGGCGTGGATTACTTCACTATCCATGCCGGCGTGCGGCTGCAGCACGTGCCGCTGACCGCGGACCGGGTCACCGGCATCGTGTCACGCGGTGGATCGATTCTCGCCAAATGGTGCCTGGCGCATCACCAGGAAAACTTTCTCTACACCCGCTTTGCAGAAATCTGCGAAATCATGAAGGCCTATGACGTGTCATTTTCGCTGGGTGACGGATTGCGTCCCGGCTCGCTGGCCGACGCCAACGATGCCGCCCAGTTCGCTGAACTGGAAACCCTCGGCGAATTGACCCGGATCGCCTGGGATAATGACGTTCAGGTGATGATCGAAGGCCCGGGCCACGTACCCATGCAGCTCATCAAGGAAAACATGGACAAGGAGCTGCACGACTGTTTTGAAGCGCCGTTCTATACCCTGGGACCGCTGACGACCGATATCGCACCCGCCTACGATCACATCACCTCGGCCATAGGCGCCGCACAGATCGGCTGGTACGGCACCGCTATGCTGTGCTACGTGACACCCAAGGAACACCTCGGCCTGCCCAACAAACAGGATGTGCGCGAAGG
>CBFDBP010000370.1:0-2749 GCA_965603065.1 uncultured Gammaproteobacteria bacterium | reverse complement strand
TGCATATACTGGAAACCGTCAGGGCAACCCGATTCGATCGGTTCCCTCATGTCTGCCATCGACATAATACTCTCCTAAAAATTGAGTGCTGTCTTGGATTGTGCCGGGGCGGAAGCATCCACCCCGGGCACAAACATTGTTACTTTAGCGTGCGACTCAGGCTTCCGCCTTGCGCGCGAACCACTTCTCGGCCTCTTCGTCCCAGCCATCCATGCGGATGTAGGAGGACTGACGCGGGTTGCTGACCATGTTCGGGTCAACGTCTACGTCGATGCCTTCGAGGAAGTTCACCAGGCCGATACGCTCGATCATTTCACCGCAACGTTCGTGCTCCAGACCGTTCTCGGCCCAGAAATCGATGATTTCTTCAGCCATTTCAACCAGGGACTCGTAATCTTCCTCAGTCTCCAGCTTCTTGAAGGGAACGACCACGGTACCCATGAGGTCGCCGATCTTGAGGGTACGCTTACCACCGATAAGAATGGTGACACCCCTATCGTCGCCGGGGTGCAGTGCCTTGGGCATAACGTTCAGGCAGTGCATGCAGCGTACGCAGTTATGGTTGTCGACAGCCAGGGTGTCATCATCATTCAGGCTCAGGGCCTGTGTCGGGCAACGGGTGATAACGTTGTCGATGATGTACTGGCGCCCCTTCTTGGCGACATAGCCCTTGATTTCCTCCTGGTCGACTTTCATGTCGTCGCGCCAGGTACCGATGACGGCAAAGTCAGAACGCTCGATGGAGTTCTGGCAGTCATTGGGGCAACCGGATACCTTGAACTTGAACTTGTAAGGCAGCGCCGGGCGGTGTACGTCGTCGGTGAAGTTGTTCACCAGGTGACGGTGAGTGGCGTGCTCGTTGGTGCAGGACATTTCACAACGGGCGGCACCGACGCAGGACATGGCGGTGCGTACGCAAGGACCCGCGCCACCCAGATCCCAGCCGTATTCATTGATTTCGTCAAAGAAGTGCTGGGTGTTTTCAGTGGTGGTGCCGATGAACATGATGTTACCGGTCTGGCCGTGGAAGGTCTGCAGGCCGGAACCCCATTTTTCCCAGCTGTCGCCGAGCTTGCGCATCATGTCGGTGGTGTAGTAGTTGCCCGGAGTAGGCTGAACGCGCAAAGTATGAAATTCCTTGGATTCGGGGAAAGCATCGCCGACTTCGGAAAAACGGGGAATGATACCGCCGCCGTAGCCGAACACCGAGACGGTACCGCCTTTCCAGTAACCCTTGCGGGTTTCGTAGGAGTGCTCGAGCTGACCGAGCAGGGAATTGGTCACATTACGAATACGCTCGTCAGGGTGATCATCACGCAGACGCTTGATGCCGGAAACAAAACTTGGCCATGGGCCATTTTCCAGTTCGTCCAGCATGGGCGTTGGGTGTTGCTTATCAGCCATAGCCTTAACTCCTTCCAGTTGTGTGTTGACCGGCGGTTGCTGCGTACGTTCAGGTCCGCCGTGTTGGCAGTAAAATTCGCTTTGGTCTTCGATACGGCGATGAGCCGAAGTTCCCGCGCCGGAACCCGTATACCGCTATACGTATAAACCCCTCATCAGGCGGAGTAGCAGTCTATGAGTATGGAACCACTCAGAGAACCCTACCCATGGGGTGTACACCGTCGGCATCACTATCCATAAAGAGATAGTGATTTGCGGATCCGTTTCGGGTGGCGAATAGTACGGTTCTTCGGGTGAAATTGCCAACAAAACGGAATATCGGTATATTATCAAAAGCTTATGATCTAATCGGGATATAAAAAACTTGGCAATTGCGCCACTTGGGACTTAACCATAGAAAAAACAGAAGTTTTGTCTGATTTCCGGGTGAAGGAATCTGATAACATGCTTGTTTCAAAAATACAGCAACACGGGTGGTATTCGTGACAATCTCAATACCCAGGCCGATAAGCAGCGCTGCGAAAGGTTCGCCATTCGATCTGGATAACGAACAGGCTTATCTTGCCTGGCGGGAGCGGAAGTTGTCGGCTGTTCCGCGATCCATCGGGGAGCTGTGCGTGGCGATTCAGGATGGCTATCAGCTCAGCGCGCAGGAGATGGCTGCTGTGCATAACGCGCTGCAACGCGTCAATTTTTCCATCTATACCTTAAAAGGCACTGCCGGCGAAGACAAGGCCCTGATTCGGCAGTTGGGTCGACAGTTAGGTCTCGAGCGGCTGGACGACAACCTGTGTTCCGATGAAGACAGTATCACGACACTCAAAGTCGTCGGGAAACGCCGGGAAGGTGAGTATATCCCTTACACCAATAAACGTCTGAACTGGCACACCGACGGTTACTACAACAGCCCGGACCGGCAGATTCGCGGTGTCATTCTGCATTGTGTGCAGCCGGCCGCGGCGGGTGGAGAGAGTGCCCTGATGGATCACGAGATCGCCTATATACAGCTGCGAGATGAAAATCCCGCATACATACGGGCGCTCATGGCGGCGGATGCCATGACCATACCGCCAAATGTGCTGAACGGTAAACAGATCCGCGCCGAGCAGGGTGGCCCGGTTTTTTCCGTAGCCGCCGACGGGCATCTGCATATGCGCTATTCGGCACGGGCCCGCAACATTGTCTGGAAGGATGATGCGCCCACGCGGGCGGCAGCAGAATTTCTGCTGAACTTGTATCAGCAGGATTCACCCTATATATTTCGCCACCGGTTGAAATCCGGTCAGGGTGTCCTCAGTAATAATGTACTGCACTGCCGTGGTTCATTTGAGGATGACGCGGCAAC
>CBFDBP010000369.1:0-2770 GCA_965603065.1 uncultured Gammaproteobacteria bacterium | reverse complement strand
CCGGTGCCCCTGGGTCGATGGCTGGCCGAGGACCTGGTGCTTGCCGCCGACAGCAAGGCTAACAATACAGCGCGGCGCGCCTGCTCGGCGTTGGGGATGGCGGAAACCACATTCCGCCGTCGGCTTGAGAAGATTAAACGTGAATTCCAAGCTGGAATGAGCGCCCGTAGCGAGGATTGGGCACTGGTGCAACCGGTACTCTCACGCCTGGTCGCAGCCAATCAAGCGTCGGACGGAGAAAATATATTCGAACGTGCCCGTCAGGTGCTGCTGGAGGAAGTGGTGGCCCATGTGCAGCAGGATAGTGCCCTGGGTTCAGCGCTGATGGGCGTGACTGCACCCACCTACCGGCGTTGGGCAGCCTCCCTGCATTCCTGAATCCGCGCCGGCCGGCACCGTTTTTTCAGCCGAAGTCACCACAATTTCGGCGGATTCCCCGAAAATTATGAACCCGATCACATTACGCCTTGAATTCAGAAGGTCTTGACTCCGCTTTCCTGTCCACGCGATCCGGGTAAAAAATTCCAACTCTCTGAAAGTGAAGCTGTTAGATCAGCCGCGGCACTGAGGCCGGTGCGCTGTGGGTCAATCTGGTACGCAGGTTGCTTTATACAGCTTAGTGTCGGTGAAGACTGACAGGAATCAGAGGTTAGGATTTTGGAAACAAAAAAAACAGCTGCCATAATTCCATACCGCGCCATCCTGGGCAGTCTCCAGCTTGGCCTGTTGTGTCTATTACTGGCAGCCGCCTGCAGCTACGCTGCCACCGTCTTTGGCAAGCAGACGGCACAGCCGACCGCTGCGGGAGTCGGTCTGAAAGCGCGTAATCTGCAGTTTTCGCAGATTTCCCAGCAGCACGGCTTGTCACAGGGCGCCGTGAATGCGATTGCACAGGATCGTTACGGATTTATCCGGTTGGGAACACAGGACGGGCTCGATCTATTCGATCACCATACAGGCAGTTTCAGCGATTTCCAGCACGATCTCGAGAACCAACATAGTTTGGCCGACAATAGGGTAGGAAGCATGTTTAAGGCGCATGAGAGTGCGCTGTGGATGGCGACTGACAATGGACCCAACGAGCGGACTTCGACCAGTGACGCTTTTGTCCGCTACAGTCATGACCCAATGCGGCCTAGCAGCAGCGACAATCGCGTGACAACAGTTTTCCAGGATGCTGACGGTTTTCTGTGGTTCAGCAGCAATCGCGGCCTTTCACGGCTAAATCCTCAGGATGGCACGCTGAGACGTTTTGACCGTGTCAACGGAGTGCAGGACGGAGAGTTCAACGATCGTGCTTACTTGAAAACGAACGCCGCTCAGTTGTCGTTCGCAGGCACTGATGGTCTCGTCACTCTGGATTCTGAACTGTTGCGCGTCAATACGTACCGACCTGATGTCGTGCTGAGTGCACATTCAAGGTACGAGCAACTGGCGACGGTCTACAGTACAGATGAGAAGAAAGCGGAGACCATCGAACTCGACTATAAGGATGACTTTATCACTTTCAGGTTCGCCGCGCTGGATTATGCCTCATCGGACAAGAATAACTACAGATACAGGCTTGAAGGGTTTGACGATGATTGGATCGAACCCGGACAAGGGCGGGCCGTCACTTACAGAAGCCTCCCTGCTGGAGACTATATCTTTACGGTGAAAGCGTCCAACAATGACGGTGCCTGGAATGAGCAGGGAGCATCTTTCCAGTTGCATGTCGAACCGCCGCCCTGGCAGACCCTCTGGGCCTATTCGTTGTATACACTTTTTTTTGGAGGCACTCTTGTTAACTATAAACGCTCGCACAAAAAGAAGCTGGAGCGCGTCGCCGAATACAATGCAAAGCTGGAAAGCGAGGTGAATGACAGAACCCGGGAGCTTTCGGAGCGAAACGATGAACTCAAGGCGCTCAATAACAAGTTACGCGAAGCGAGCTTTACCGATGCATTGACGGGCCTCAAGAATCGGCGCTATCTCTATGACTCCGTCAGCTCAATGGTTGCTTCGGTCGGGCGGCGCGCCGAAGTTGCAAAACGAAGGGGAACCAAGTCCAATACCGTTGATATCGCCCCGTCCATATTCTTTATGATGATTGACCTCGATGGCTTCAAGGTGATCAACGACACCTACGGTCATGACGCAGGAGACCGGGCTTTGATGCAGGTGCGAGATGTCCTGGAATCCAGCTGTCGCTGGGCGGACACCATCATACGATGGGGTGGTGATGAATTTATGATCGTCGGGGATAACACCAGCGCCCGTGCGGCCGAACAACTGGCCGAACGCCTGCGGCGTGAGCTGTCAGAGCGCCAGTACCAGCTGGGCAATGGGCATGTAGGGCGGCTGTCCGGATCTATCGGTTTTGCGATGTATCCGTTCTCACCTTTGAAAAAAACCAGTCTTCTGAAGTGGGAACAGGTGGTCGCCGTGGCTGATCATGCTGCATACACCGCAAAAAAGAATGGGCGCAATGCCTGGGTCGGTGTCTATGGAACTCGCAAGAGTATCTGGGCGGAATTCACTAAAAACAAAATCGACCTGGCGAGATTGGCAAAACAGGGCATGATCAATATTCGGTCCTCCTTGGATGTCATCAATGAGTTTGCTCAACAAGCGAAGCAGGGTGAAGTCTAACGATTTATAACGTATCCACCTACTTCAATGCCGTCCAGCCCCCAATCACCGACGCGGTGACGAATCAGCCGCAGGGTCGGATAACCGATATGCGCGGTCATGCGCCGCACCTGTCGGTTACGGCCTTCGCTGATGCTGA
>CBFDBP010000368.1:0-2775 GCA_965603065.1 uncultured Gammaproteobacteria bacterium | reverse complement strand
ATTCAACAACTACCTGTGGGCTATTATTCTGTTACGCTCGGATGCATTGAAACCAGTTACTGCCGGACTGGCTGTTTTGCAGGGGCAATATACCACGGACTGGTCGGTGATCGTCGCCGGTGCATTGATGGCAACCATACCAACGCTGGTTGTGTTTGTCTTTCTCCAACGGTATTTCGTGGGCGGCCTAACACTGGGATCATCCAAGTAACCTGTAACTCTTACTTCTGATTATAGAAAAAGATGATATGACACAAAATCAGGTTCAGTCCATGAGGTTGAGGCTGGTGAGTATCACTTTGTGGTGAGTTGACGAGGAGAAAAGCAATGTTCTACGGTGTACAATTCTATCCCGAACACTGGTCCGAAGAGCGTTGGGCTGTCGATGCCCGGATGATGCAGGAAGCAGGGATCAATGTGGTGCGTATGGGCGAGTTTGCCTGGAGCGCGCTAGAACCCCACGAAGGCACACTCGACTTCACCTGGATGGACCAGGCCGTGGCCCTACTCGACACTCACGGGATCAAGACGATCATGTGTACGCCCTCGCGTACGCCTCCGCCTTGGGTGTTTGACCTCTATCCCGGTGTGCGGAATGTCGACATCGGCGGGCACACTGTCAACTATGGCGGGCGCTACACGATCGGGCTGAGTCACGGCGAATTCGTACAGCTCTCCCAACGCATTGACCTCGCCGTGATCGAACACTTTAGCGGGAACGATGCCATTGTCGGCTGGCAGGTGGACAATGAGGTCGGCATGGGCAATGACTGTTACTGCGAGCGCTGCCGCCACCGGTTCCATCGTTACCTGGAGCAAAAGTACGGCTCAATCGAGGCGCTGCACGCCGCCTGGGGCGCACATTTCTGGTCGTTCCATTTCACAACCTGGGAAGAAGTGCCGCTGCCGTACCTCAGTCCGCAGCTCGCGTTGGAATACCGGCACTTTCTCTCTGATCTGAACGTCGAGTTTACGCGATGGCGCAGTGACCTGATCCACGAACTGGACCCCGGCAAGTTTGTAACCACCAATTTCCAGTCTTTCATCGTCCGGCACACCGACTATGCGCAGCTTGCCAAAGTGATCGACCTCAATGGGATGAACCATTATCCCACCCGTTCACCCGAGTTTATCCTGGATTATTATCGCGGTGCGCGAGGCACCATGCTCCCTGTCGAGCAGTTCACCCGGCTGCTGGAGATCGATACCGGTCCGGGGTGGATGCGGCTATGGGCGTATATGGCGATTGCTCATGGATCTTGTGGGGTCAACTTTTTCCGGTGGCGCTGCTGCCGCTGGGGCCCCGAACAACTCCGCGACGGCATTCTGCCGCACGACGGGCAACGTTCGCGACGGTACGAGGAGCTGGTCCAGATGGGTGCTGAGATCGACCGCGTTGGCGAGCGGATCGACTGCACCCATCCCCAATCCGAGGTCGCGATCGTGATGAGCTATGAAGCGCGTTGGGCGCTTGAGGCTGGGACGGGCAACCGAGAGTGGGACCCCGCCGAAGATGCGATAGCAATCCACAATACACTGCGAGATCAGAACGTGCCCACCGATGCCCTGGACCCGCGCGAGGACCTGTCCTCCTATCGCCTGGTCTTTGCCCCACGCCTGTTCAGCATCGATCCCCAGAGCGCCGAAAACCTGTGCGCCTTTGTGGAAAATGGCGGCACGCTCTGCCTTACCGCGCCCAGCGGCGTGGTAGACGAGTACAACGTGAGTTTTGATACCCCTCGCCCCGGGCCGCTGGCCGAAGCAGCCGGTATCCGCGTGAGCGACCTCTCCCCGCTGCACGAACCGCTACCACTGCACAGCGTTGTCATTCCTGGCTTGGAAGGTGCCGAGGCCTCCGTCTTATCCGACGAGATTCACCCCGGTACGGCAAAAGTGCTGGCAACTTATGCCAGCGGTTGGCGCGAGAGCCTCCCTGCGATCACAACCCACCGCTTTGGCAAAGGTCAGGTCATCTATGCCGGCACCTCTCTGCGAGGAGAGGGTTTGGTGGCATTGGTCAATTACCTTTGTGCCGAAGCCGGGGTATCTGGCCTATGCGATACACCCGCCGGTCTGCATATCTACCAGCGCGTAGGTCCAGACGAGCACTTGTGGTTCGCGCTCAATTATACCGAGGAAGAATTGTCCTTTACACCTCCCGGCACATGGTTGGATATCTTGAGCGGTGAAACATGCGCAGGAGAGATCTGGGTTGGGCCACTAGATGTACGCATCCTGGTAAAAGACACACGTGCTAAGCAGATCTGAGCAGTTTGAAAATCAATCGGAAAATTCGTGCTGGGATATGATCCGGCTCGATTTTCGGACAACTGCAATTCATGAAAATCCTTTTCTCGACGCAACACTGATTGCACGATTTCATCACTCTAACGGCACTTTCTGGATCAATGGATTTTTTGATGGAATTAATGACAACAAGGAAATATGGCGGTTCGGGAATGATTGGATTACAGGAAATGTTGCTGCAAACCAACGGAGATACCATTTATCTTTTCCCGGCATGGCCGAAGGATTGGGATGTCCATTTTAAATTGCATGCGCCGAAGAACACCTGGGTGGAAGGTGATCTGAAAAACGGGAAAGTAAAAATCATTCGGGTTGAACCTGAATTCCGCAAGAAAGATATTGAAATAATAAACGCGGAGCAATAGCGCTTTGGCTGTGGCCAGAAAAGATGAGATAGATATGGTTTTAAAAGGTAATATTGGTCAATTAGAAGAAATCGCACGGCTTATCAGGATCGATATAGTTACA
>CBFDBP010000367.1:0-2795 GCA_965603065.1 uncultured Gammaproteobacteria bacterium | reverse complement strand
GGGTTATTTCATAACTACCGGGTGCGGCCACGACTGAAAGTCGTTCCAGCATGATAGGTCTCATAAACCTTGACGTGAAGTGTGCAGGGGCGCGTAGTGCGGGAAATCCGCATGCTGCGTGCGATGTGGAGGGAGTTGGAAACGGGGCTACGGAACGACCTAAACGGGCACGTAAGGGGAAACCCTGGATACAGACAAGGCCGATCCTAGTGGGCTACCGCGCCAACTCTCGACCCTACCGGGCCATAGCTACATACACTTTTCTACGTTTATATTCGTTAAACACACGGGCCGATGGTCGGAATCGTACAGGTTATGCGGGGACGTCTGCGTCTGCGACTGGAAGCAGTGAAGAGTCGACCCGGCTTGTTCGCACACGGTGACATCGCCCGAGTTCGTCGATGTTGTGTCGCAATCCCTGGGCGGGCTATTACCCTGGCTGGATGTGAAAAAGATCATTTCCCGGACCGGACTGGGACGAAGGTGATGTGTGTCGGTTTTCACCCTAGGCGACCGACGGCAGGCCGGCCAACGCCATCGCAATTTCGGATTCCTCGTATTCCTGGTCGACCAGCTTGCCATCCATGTAGTCCCGGTAGGCCTGCATGTCGAAATGGCCGTGACCGCACAGGTTGAACAATATGCAGCGGCTGACACCTTCTTCCTTGCACCTGAGCGCCTCGTCGATAGCGCCCTTGACGGCGTGGTTGGCTTCCGGCGCCGGCAGGATGCCCTCTGCCCTGGCGAACTGCAGACCCGCCTCGAAGCAGGTTAGTTGCTGGTAGGCACGGGGCTTGATATAGCCGAGCTCGGTGATGTGGCTGAGGAGTGGCGCCATGCCGTGGTAACGCAAGCCGCCCGCGTGGAAACCCGGCGGGACATAGGTAGAACCCAGGGTATGCATTTTCACCAGCGGGGTCAGGTGCGCGGTATCGCCGAAGTCGTAGGCATACTTACCCCGTGTCAGGGTCGGACAGGCTGCAGGTTCGACGGCGATAAACTCTGTGTCTGCACCGTTGCGCAGACGCTCGCCCAGAAACGGAAAAGCCACGCCGGCGAAGTTGCTGCCACCACCGGTACAACCGACCACCACGTCGGGGTAATCGTCGGCGAATTCAAACTGGCGCATCGCTTCCTGGCCAATCACGGTCTGATGCAGCAGCACGTGGTTGAGCACGCTACCCAGGGCATACTTGCTGTCATCGCGTTGCACGACGCTCTCTACTGCTTCGCTGATGGCGATTCCCAGACTGCCGGTACTGTCCGGATGCTGCTCGAGGATGGCGCGGCCGCTGTCGGTGAGATCGCTGGGGCTGGCGATGCACCTGGCACCGAAGCTTTCCATGAAGGTGCGCCGGTAAGGTTTCTGCTTGAAGCTCACCTTGACCATGAATACCTCGACTTCCAAACCGAAAAAGGCACCGGCGATGGCGAGTGCGGAACCCCACTGCCCCGCGCCGGTCTCGGTGGCAATGCGTCGCACCCCTTCCTGTTTATTGTAAAAAGCCTGCGGAATGGCGGTATTGGGCTTGTGGCTGCCCGCCGGGCTGGTGCCTTCGTACTTGTAATAGATGCGTGCCGGGGTATCGAGCGCCTGCTCCAGGCGCCGCGCCCGGTACAGCGGCGTCGGCCGCCACTGGCGGTAGACCTGGCGCACCGGCTCCGGAATGTCGATCTCTCGCTCCTCGCTGACTTCCTGCTGGATGACCGACATGGGGAAAATCGGCGTCAGATCGTCCGGGCCGACCGGTTGCCGGGTAGCCGGGTGCAGCACTGCCGGTGGCGGCGACGGCAGATCCGCCACGATGTTGTACCAGTGCTTGGGGATATCCTGCTCGCCGAGATTGTACTTGATGGAGTCAGACATCGGTGGTGGTCCTCCTGCAAAGGCTAGTCTGCCTATCTCTAATGGCCCATGGGTGGGGTTCAATACTGTGACTGGTGATAGTCATGGATTCGTGTAAAAGGATTAATCGCTATTTCACCACATATCGGAATACTTCCGGACCGGCCGGCAAATCGAATTCAATCCTGTCTCCCACCCGGATGCCTTTGTCTGAAAACCAGCCCTGGCTGACCTCCAGTGCATAACGGGCAGGCAACTTTGAAATGTAGCGGCGGTTGGGATCACCCGGATCCATGTCATGGATCTCGAGAATCCTGCCATCAGCATCCAGAAAGGCAATTGACAGGCGAATCAAGGTATCCTTCATCCAGAAACCGATTATCTGCTCCTGCGCATAAGCGAACAGCATGCCGTGGTCTGCGGGCAAGTCGTGACGAAAAGCGAGTCCGCACATGTGGCTGGCGCGATCTGCAGCAACCTCTGCAGTCAAGGTCTGTCCATTGGCCATTATCTCTATGTATTTGTTCGCAAATGGACATGCATGCCCGGCGCTGCTGTACGTCAGCTGCAACGGCAAAATGCAGTACTTCAAGGCGACAACGATGTTTCTACACCAGGCGCCTGCAGGAAAATCACATGCCAAAGAACGTCACTCCGAATACGTCCAACATTCCAGCGTGTTGAATTGCGCTGCGAATGAGCGATCCGCACTGCGGCCTCTTTGATGCCAAAGTCAACGGCATTGCGCAGCTTGTGCAGTGGAGAATAACCCGCCCATTCCGTGAGAATCAATCATGGAGTATAAGACGGATTAACACCCTTTCCCCTCGAAGGCCACGATCATTGAACAACCTGTGCCTTGCGAATTACGAGTTTGTACCATGAAGCCTGCAGTTTTCCAATCTTGTAATCCCGGAAACTCGGTTTAATATCTTTCTACATGAAGACC
>CBFDBP010000366.1:0-2808 GCA_965603065.1 uncultured Gammaproteobacteria bacterium | reverse complement strand
TTGAACTCACCTCCGGTAAGCGGTCATTCAATTAGACGGAGCTTTTTTGACTCATAGCGCACCTTGGTCAGTGAAAACCGTTTCTCGGATACGGGCGGCCTTGCGATGTCTGTCTTTAGAACTGTCAACCCTTACTGTTCATCCACGTCCGACCGGATCCTGACCCTGGCGACGCCAGAGCCCCAAAAACAGTAGGCTGAGCCCCGCTACGAGCGGCAAAACCGGATCCATGCCATGCCCCGGACCGTAACTGCAACCACCTCCACCACCCCCGCTTATGCTATCACCGGCAGAATTATCCGACACTGCGACAGCGGAAGCGATGACAAGGTCAACCAATGTCAAACTGGGTACATTACTGGCGGGCGCCGGGCTCTGGCGTAAAACCTGTCCTTCAGGTACCGCCGCGGTTTCCTCCTCTTCAACATCACCCACAGCCATACCGGCAAGGCGTATCCTGTCCTCAGCCTCGGCATAGTTCATACCAACGACATCCGGAACCACGGATCCGGTAACAGTAATCGTAAACGTCGCCTGGAAAGGCGTTCCATCAAATAATTCGCCGGTTACCAACAAGCGGTTTTCGCCGACAAACAACAGGCCATTTGATTCAAGATCTGCAAACGGTATAGAAAGGCGGCCGCTTTGAGCATCAAAATCAATCCCCAGTGCTTCCCCTTGGATAAGGAATGTCGTGGCATCAATGTCCTTGTAGGAAAAGCCGGTTGGCATGGATAGATCGATGGTCACAGGCGATGATGAGCCGAGAGGCCACGTATCAGGGTTTACTTGTGTGATGATCACTTCCAGAGGAGTGGCATTGGCGCCCCTGACACCATCCACTATCTGCTGCGGAACCGCCAGGTCGGAACCTGTATTGCTCACCTGCTGGGCAAACACCTGTGTTCCTAACGCAATCACATCATGCATTTCTGCGTTAATCCGGCCGTCTTCCGACATGCCATCCCGCAGGCGCAAAAAGGTATCCAGTACCGGTGTCCATGCACCGTCCAGTAATTCCCGTCGCAGTCGGTAGGACTGATCAGTATCGGCGATACGGACAGTCCCCGAGTTGCCGGGACTGTAGATCGCCAGGTAAGCGGCCGTTTCATTTAATCCCGTTGAACTGCTTGTCGCCTGTTGAAAAGATGCCACCTCGAAACCTGCTGCATCAACGGTCCTGACCTGCAGCACAGGAAATTCTGCATTATTTGCCGTTTGCAGCGAAAGAAACAGGAACGGCCGGTCTGTGAAGGGGGTCTTGAATAGCTGTGACTGCCAGGTGCCATCCGCGCCGATGTCAAAACTGCCCACCTCCCAATGGCTGCCATCAGGCATCACGTAAGTACCGGTCTGCAGTACGAGATAGGAAACACGCTCTGCCGAAACTTCTCCTCCAGTCTCATTGAGTTCCTGCAGTTGAGCCTCGAAATGGTCCGTGCCGACATTTCTCACGACCGCAACGCCTGCACCACCGGCGCTGTCAGTGGCAACGCCCACAAACACCATCGGAGGCGAATCAGTAGTCGGGGTATCCACCGCCTGCCAACTTTCATCCAGCAACAACTCCCCGTAGACGGGCGCCGCCTGCGAAGCTGCGCTACTGTCCCAGGAGTTAACTTTTACGTTATCGAAAAACAGCCAGTCGTTTTCGCCCATGACATCGGAGCTGATAAACCGAATTCGTGTATCAGCCGTGGCGTATTGACTGATGTCATAGTAACTGCCCCGGTGAAAGCCGAAGTCGGTCGCCTCGCCCACGAAATGATCCAGTTGATTCCATGTCTGGCCGGCATCCGGTGATATCTGGAAATTAACAAAATCACCCAGGTGATCGAGGTTGTCCCGGCGGCGGTTGAATGAGATCCAGGCCTGGTCAACGCTTTGAAGGTCCATCGCACGCGAAATTTCCTTCAATCCCCTTCGCATACTCAACACATTGCCGGAAATCTGAATATCTCCACTTGTCGCCACAGTGTCATCGTTGGTTTCAACCCAGCAACTTCCCCAGTCGCTGTATTCCTGCGTGCAATAGTCGGTGGAATCGAATTCGTCGATAAAGATGCCTTTGATCTGTTCGTTGCCGTGGTTGAAACCGCTCCAGATCTCGTAGGCGAACTTCATCTGCCCGCTGCGACTGGGGTGAAAACAATCAAAGCGCGAGATATGGTGTGGCTGAATCGTTGGGGATGCGTAGAAGAGACGGTCATTGTAATGCACATCGATACCATTTCGACCCGACCAGTCTCTGGCCTTTTGCGCCATCAGCCGGTTCAGATCCATGGTAAAGTTCCGCGCCTCCAGACGGTCCTGGGCGGTGGAACCGCTGTTTAAGACCTTTCCGCAGGGGCCTTCGTTAACACCCTCAATATCCTTCCAGGTATCAAGAAGCAGTTCTACGAGAAGATCCACCGCCTGTCCCTGGGCACCGGCGGACTCGCAGAAGTTATTGCTGAAATAGTGGTCACAGGCGTCTGCCGCCACCCCTTCCTTGACATCGTTGCCATCCAGGTCCCAGGTCGCCTGGCAGGTCTGGAAGAGAATATTGTGATCACGGTTGCGCATCAGTTCCCGCATCTGCACAACGTCCGGGACTCCACTCCAGTAGATCGAGCCGCCGCTGGGCAGGGTACTGGTCAGATAATTCAGGGTTTCATCGATAAGCGACGCCACCACTTCCAGGTCGCCGCTGTAGTCGTGGCCGCGTGCCTGACAGACATCATTGGCACCGAGGCCGATGAAAACGGTTTCCACCTCCGCATCGGCCATGACCCGCACAGCCTGGTTAAAGGCATCCTTCCATTCCTC
>CBFDBP010000365.1:0-2869 GCA_965603065.1 uncultured Gammaproteobacteria bacterium | reverse complement strand
TGGCCTTCATCAGGCCAATCTCGGCAGTCAGCGCCGAACCGGCACGCCCGGCAAACAGCAAGGCAGCAACCACGGGTCCCAGCTCCCGCACCAGTGACAGTGCAACCATCACACCAAGCGAATCTTCAGCCCCAAAATCCACCAGCGTATTATAGCCCTGCAGCCCCATCACCATCCCCACGAACAGGCCGGACACCAGGATAATCGGTAGCGTTAGCACACCGACCGAATAGAGCTGTGTCAGTATCAGGCGCGGCCTGATCAATACACCCGGAATCGTTGCAAAGATCTGCAACAGGAACAGGTGCCCTCTCCCCAGCCGTTCAAAAAATCCAAGCGTGGCCTTGCCCAGTTTTTGCAGCATATCCAGCATTACTTTGCCAATCCTCCACGCATCAAGTCATCCCTGAAATCTGCTGCCGGATAATGAAAGGAAACCGGCCCGTCAGGACTGCCATCCAGAAACTGGCGCGCCCACTCGGATTTGGATACCCATAATGATTCCGGTTTGCCATGCTCTATCACCTTGCCTTGCGAAAGCAGGTAGACATAATCGGCTATAGCCGCGGTTTCACTCACATCATGCGACACCACGATACTGGTCAATCCGAGCGCATCATTCAGCTCCCGAATCAGTTTTACCAGCACACCCTTGGAAATAGGGTCCTGCCCCGTGAACGGTTCGTCGTACATCACCATCATCGGATCCAGCGCAATGGCCCGCGCCAGTGCCGTCCGTCGCGCCATACCACCTGACAGCTCGCTGGGCATCAGCCCGGATGCACCACGCAGCCCCACCGCCTGCAACTTCATCAGCACCAGATCGCGTATCAGCTCTTCCGGCAGGCGAGTGTGTTCGCGCATCGGATAGGCGACATTCTCGAACACATTGATATCCGTCAGCAGCGCACCGCTCTGGAACAGCATACCCATTTTCTTGCGCAGTTCGAACAGTCCCTGGCGGCTTAATTTTGTTACTTCTTCTCCAAATACCCGGATAGAACCGGATTGCGGTCGCAACTGGCCACCAATCAGCTTCAACAGGGTGGTCTTGCCGGTGCCGCTGGGCCCCATGATGGCCGTCACCCCGCCCGGTTCGATATCCAGATCAATGCCGTCAAAAATCATGCGCTCGCCGCGCGCAAAATGCAGATCCCTGATTTCTACTACCGGTTCGGTCATACGGCTGTCCGCTCTGTTCATCCTGGGCTGTGGCACAGACATCAAACGTTTGGTCTGCGCTTATCGGCGTGTATGATAATGCAGAATGCCTCCAAGAGCTTACTTGATGAAGATTTTTTTACCACACAGGTTTCGCAACACCGTGCCGCCAGCCTGTAGAGCAACCGGTCAGCCGTCCCCGACCTGTCTGCCAGAAGCGGAATAAACCGCCATGTGGATGGAACTACTGGCCATTGTAGCCGGATTTGCCCTGCTCACCTGGAGCGCCGACCGTTTTGTCGCCGGCGCCAGTGCGCTAGCCTATAACCTTAATATATCGCCGCTCGTTATTGGCCTGACCATTGTCAGCCTTGGCACCTCGGCACCGGAGATACTGGTTTCCGCGGTCGCCTCACTGCAAGGCAACGGTGGCCTGGCGATCGGCAACGCACTGGGCTCCAACATCACCAATATCGGCCTGGTAATGGGTGTCACGGCCCTGATTGTGCCACTGAGTATTCACTCACGAATTGTGCGGCGTGAACTTCCGCTACTGATCGGCGTTATGGTACTGGCACTGCTTTTGCTGCTCGACGGCACACTGGGACGACTCGACGGCGTGATTCTGTTAAGTGGAATGGTGCTGATGCTCCTCTGGATGACCCGTGTTGGCATCAGGGAAAAGACCTCCCATGACCCCATGATCGATGAATTCACCGATGAGGTCCCCACCGACATGAGCATGCGAACTGCCGGCCTGTGGACAGCCGCCGGCGCACTGTTATTACTCGCCAGCTCCAAGATACTGGTATGGGGTGCGGTGTCTGTCGCACACAGCATGGGCGTCAGTGACCTGGTCATCGGCCTCACTATCGTTGCCTTGGGAACCAGCCTGCCGGAGCTCGCGGCCTGTGTCATGAGCGCACTCAAAAACGAGCCTGATATCGCTATCGGCAACGTCGTTGACTCAAATATATTCAACCTGCTGGCGGTACTTGCATTACCCGGGCTTATCAACCCAATCGCGGTGTCAAATGGAGTTCTGACACGTGACTACCCGGTTATGATGTGCCTGACACTGGCCTTCCTGGTCATGGCGTACGGCTTTCGCGGCCCCGGGCGCATTAGCCGCATCGAGGGAGCCCTGCTGGTGCTTGCCTTTGTTGGCTACCAGACCCTGTTATACTTCAGTGAAGTCGCGTAGCCGCCAGAATTACCAGAACCTTCTATCCGGCACACGGTCCGAGGGCATGTCTAGTTGAATTTACCTAACAGATACTCAACATGAACGACAGAAAACTGCAGGAACTCGCACTTGCTGTTATCGACACCGAAGCCCGCGCAATCACCGGACTGGCCGATGAAATCAACCAGCCCACCTTTATCCAGGCCTGCCATCTAATGCTGGCTTGCAAGGGCCGGGTTGTGGTCACCGGCATGGGCAAATCCGGACACATTGCCGGCAAAATTGCCGCCACCCTCGCCAGCACCGGCACCCCGGCGTTCTTTGTACATCCCGGTGAAGCCAGTCACGGCGACCTTGGCATGATCACGACAGCTGACGTGGTGCTGGCGCTCTCGAATTCCGGCGAAACCGGTGAAATTGTCACTATCCTGCCGCTGATCAAGCGGCTGAATGTGCCGTTGATAACCCTGACCGGCAACCCGGACTCCACCCTGTCGCGGGCGGCCACGGCGAACATCAACG
>CBFDBP010000364.1:0-2877 GCA_965603065.1 uncultured Gammaproteobacteria bacterium | reverse complement strand
GCGCGCGGATACGCTTTTAAAACCCTCTCTTGCATCTGTTTAACGAAAGCTTCAGCCGCTTCAATCGCTTTTGCATCGTCACCATCGTACAAAGCATCAACCAAGCTGCCACAGTAATTCAGTTTAATCGTCTGTTCCATAGCTGATCCCCCTCTCACCCGAAACTCCCTCCTGGTCGTGATGCCGGCGGATCTGAGTGTTCGGGTCTTTGCGAGTTTCCCACCGCTGGGAAGTTCGCTGCTGCCACCAGCTCCACCCGGTTTGGCCTTCTCCAGATCCCTGCTGATCCCACCGATGCGTCGAAAAGCGCGCGCCTGCGTTCAGCCCGCAGACCACCATTAAAAGGCGAACATTTCCGGCCATGAGCCGTCATTCGCTATTGTACTGTTGAACGGCAGCTTATGCAGTGAGCAGACATTTACCTATTGCCTGAAGACCCTCTCACTGCTTCAACACTTCCGAAAAAGGCATGCCGATGGCGCCAGATGGTGGCTTCACACCGAGATAAGCCGCGAGTGTAGGTGCGATATCATACGGCGTGACGGGACGACTCACCGTTACAGCCGACAGGCCAGCCCCGGCAAAGATCACCGGCACGAAGGTGTCGTAGCGCCATGGCGAACCATGGGTCGAGGCCACAGTCAAACCGTCGAAGTCGTTAATGAAAACATTCGGCTCGAACACCAGGTAAATGTCGCCGGAGCGCTTCGGGTGGAAATTACGCAGGATCGAGCGCGTCATCAACGTGTCGGGCAGATTGTCCGTGCGCAGTGCCGTGCTGGATACCGCATAAGCGACGCCATCGAACTTCAGTAATTCCCCGGCGACGGCCTGTTCCACCTGTGCCTGGTCCAGCCCCTTAGCGTGGATCAGGTTATGGTTGAGATAGAGGTAAGGTTGATAGAAGGCTTCGATCAGCTCTTCGCCAAGGCCAAACTGCTTTTTCAGGGCCATTATGGCCGGCGTTTTGTCCAAGGCCTTGGTATCGAAGTAATGTGCATTATCGATGCCCAGCCCATGCAGGTACCCAGGTACTTCTGGCTGACCATGATCAGCAGACAACACGATTAGGGTATTTTCCAGTCCAACCTCTTTATCGATGAAGATAAACAGATCGGCCAGCGTACGGTCCAGACGCGCTATGTTGTCTTCGGTCTCCAGGCTGGAGGCGCCGAACAGGTGCCCAACATAGTCGGTGGATGAAAAGCTGATGGCGAGATAGTCAGGCACGTCGTCCTGACCAAGCTGCTCGCTTATCAGTAAGGTCTTGGCGAAATCCAGTGTCAATTCGTCACCGGCGGGGCTTAAGGTCAACCTTGTGGTGAAGTATTTGTCATCAGTCTTACCGTAGGCGTGCGGGAAGGTTCGCCCAAAACCCGGAAAGTCGGTTTCATAGTCGCGGTCATCCGCATCGCCGAACAGATACTTCGCCTGTGGATGCATTAGGGCCCAGGACTTGTCTGCATAGGCCGTGGCGGGCTTGCGCGCGTTCCACTCGTTCACCCAGTCAGGATATTGCTGGTAATAATAACTACTGGTAACAAACTCACCACTGGCTTTGGAAAACCAGAAGGCCTTGCCAACATGCCCGGCCAGTGAGACAGCGCCGCGATCCTTCACCGACACAGCGAAGATCTTCGATCGCCCGGCAAAATGGATGGCCATCTCGTCACTGAAAGTGGAGCTGAGAATATTATTCGGAGATCGACCATCCGCCTTGGCCGCTCTCTGTGTCGGGTCAATCTCGGTCTTGGTATCCACGTCAGCACCAACGGTGAGCAAGCGATAGTCGGGATCCTCGATATTGTAGACAAGGCGATCCAGTTCACGATCAAACCAGACGTTGGCAACCATGCCGTGGACCGCAGGTACGGTTCCCGTGGCCAGAGACGTGTGACCCACAATGGTCTCGGTATTGGCGTGCTGATAATGGGCATTAGTATAGTGAATACCCTGTCCCATCAGATAACGAAAGCCGCCCTCACCCAGAACATTGGAGAAGCGGCTCGGCAGATCGCCGCGCAGGGCATCGACTGTGATCTGCAGGACCAGTTTCGGTTGTTCACCCGCAAAAGCAATGGTTACGGTTACAGGCAAGACCGAAAGTGCCAATGCGAAAACCACTTGGACAAGCGTGAATTTGTATTTTATTGCGCCCATGAACTACTAACCTCTGATCTTTGTGAATAAATAGAACCTCAGGCCCGAATAGTCCAACACGTCATTCGCAATATTCATGTGAATGCCTGGAAACGATCGCACCCTCTCTGTTCAGCATCGCGATCTGTGGCTCCTCCTATTTATCAGCGACCAAATCTGTTGTTGATTACACCGGACCGGATAATTAACACTATCAAACACATTTACACAGTGATGTCACTAAGTTAAGCCTGTAACTTCTTCGCATGCCCATATTTTGCAATTTCCATCCGTGCTTGCTGTCGAGGTCTATCCAATCGCGGATAAGGCTTTGGCCTGCGTTTGACTGCCCTCGGTTCGATCCTTCCGGGTCGATCGGCTACCCGTATTTGCGCAATGAGTACCAGCAGGGTTGCCGTATCTTCATCAGCTGCAGAGAGAAACTGACGTTGACTCCACGCCACCCAAATCTGCAGCGTATGCTTGAAGCTCAATTGACGCGGCAATACGTCCGCTTGCAATGCAGCCTCGGCCATCAGCAGCCGGATCAGATTGAACCTGTTTGGCAAGGTGACGTTGCTGTTGGGCAGATCGACAGTTAAAGTTGTGTCCCTTCTTCTTCGCTTTCAATAAATTAGCGCATCACGCTCGTATCGCTGGGGCTTAACTTAGTGCCATTCAACTATAGACTAATCCAAGCAATTAACCGCTAAACTTACGGATTGCACGAGATCAGAT
>CBFDBP010000363.1:0-2883 GCA_965603065.1 uncultured Gammaproteobacteria bacterium | reverse complement strand
GGTAAACCTGCATTTGTAGAAAATGAATCAGAAATGCCATTCAATTCTCGATGAGATATCATAATAATCGGACATAACCAAGACCTGTATTATAAGAATATGAACTGGTTAACCATCGCCTGGTCAATGTGTGGGGCCGCCTGCGCCATGCTTGGCCTGCTGCATCTGCTGTTGTGGTGGAAGGATCACGGCAATCAGGCCTATATGTTGTCCGCCGTGATGGCACTGGGGGCGGCGGGCAACGCCATTACCGAGCTCATCCTGTTTAACACCCAATCAGTGGCAACCTACGCCAGCCTGCTGAAGTGGGGCGTGCTGTTTGTATACATCATCCTCATGTCCATAGTCTGGTTTGTCTACCTGCAACTCGGTACGGCACGGCGCTGGCTGGCCGGCGCCATAAGCCTGGTATGGACCATTGCCCTGGTTATCAACTTTGTGTCACCGAGCAGTCTGATCTACCTGCACATCGATTCCGTGGTACACCATGAGACCTTTTTGGGCGAGTCTTTCTCCGTCGCCCTGGGTACGCCGAATCCCTGGAACGAACTGGCTAACTTCGGGGTGTTGCTGATACTTGTCTACACCGTCGATGCCGCGTTACGCAGCTGGCGCCAGGGTGTTAAAGGCCCGGCTGTGCTTGTTGGCGGTAGCATCGTTACCTTCCTGCTGTTTGGCGGCATTCATTCCATTCTGGTGGATCACGGTGTTATCGCCACACCGTACATGGTGAGTTTTGCCTTTCTTGCCATCGTGGCGGCGCTGTCCTATGAACTGGTATCAAATGCCGTACGTGTCAGACACTATGCGCAGCAGCTGGCGCTGGGCGAGGAGCGCTGGCAGGCTTTCCTCGCCAATATCGAGCTGGCGGTGGTCGGAATCGATGCGGCGGGCATTGTCAACTTTGTCAATCCCTTCCTGGAACGCATCACCGGCTATACATCGGCCAAGCTGATCGGTCGACCGGCCCGCGAACTGGTGGTGCCGGCAGAACGCCAGGAATTCGAATCCCGGATGCAGGCGGCGTTACAGACCGGTCCGCGGCTCCGTAGTGAGTGGACGCTGCTTTCCGCCACCGGCGAGCAACGCAGACTGCTGTGGTCAACGGTCAGAATCGACAAGCCCGATCGCTCCCCCGCCGGATTTTTCAGTATCGGTGAAGACATTACGGAACGAGTCAAGACCCAGACGGATCTCCACAATACCCAGCGCGAGGTGGAACGCCTGGCGCGCGTCAACATGCTGGGCGAACTGACCTCGGCACTGGCCCACGAACTGAATCAACCCCTGGCGGCGATACTCAGCAATGCCCAGGCCGCACGTCGCTTCATGCAGCATGCCCCCCCCGACATGGAAGAGGTGCACGAAATTATCGAAGATATTATCCGCGATGACAAACGCGCCGGACAGGTAATTCACAGTCTTCGCGATATGCTGCGCAAGGGCGAAATCAAACGTGAACAATTTTCAGTCAACGAGGCAATTGCTGATATTCTTCAATTACTTAAAACCGAACTGGAAGGGCTGCATGTTCTGGTAGACTTCGAGGCGCAAACCAGTCTGCCCCCCGTACTGGCCGGACGTGTGGAAATACAGCAGGTTATTATGAACCTGGCTGTCAACGCTATTCACGCCATGCACGAACTCCCTTCGGACCGGCGACAGCTGATGATTCGCACGCAGGTCCTGGAGGATGAAATCGTCACAACGATTCAGGACAGCGGACCCGGCATCAAGGAAGACGATCTACCACATGTATTCGATGCTTTCTTTACCAGACGTAGCGGTGGTCTCGGCATCGGCCTGGCCATTTGCCGGCGTATCATCGCAGCTCACGGGGGGAAAATATGGGTGGCTAATGCACCCGGGGGTGGTGCGGAGTTATCATTTTCCCTGCCGACAAGTGCTGCATAGGTGAGAAGTGTCTGAATCCAGTGCCAGAGTCGTGATTGTCGATGACGATGCTTCGGTCAGGAAGAGTCTGGCCAGATTGCTGCGCGTCCATGGCTATGAAACCGAGACCTATACCTGCGCCGATGAATACCTGACGCAGGCCCGGGACATTCAGGCCGCCTGCCTGATTCTGGATCTACAGATGCCGGGAACAGACGGGTTGGAATTGCAGCACCGGCTCATCGCGGCTGGCGCAGAGACCGCCATCATTTTCCTGACCGGGCACGGTGACATCCCTACCAGCGTACAGGCCATGAAACTGGGGGCGGTGGATTTTCTGACCAAGCCGGTGGACGAATACACCCTAACCGAAGCAGTTGACAAGGCGATCATAAAACAGAGCGAAATGCAGCGTCAGCGCACGCTGACAAAGTCCGTGCAGGAGCGGCTTGCAACGCTCACGAGCCGGGAACGGGAAGTCATGCAGCAAGTCATGACAGGTGCGATGAACAAGCAGATCGCGGTACAGTTGGGCATCAGCGAAAAAACCGTCAAGGTGCATCGTGCCCAGGTCATGCAGAAAATGCACACCAGCTCGGCAGCCGAGCTGGTGCAGCTGTGCGCAGGCGCGAAGCTGCTGCCCGGCACCCCTGTAAATCACCCGGATCGGCAATAAGTGTCAGGCGCTTTCACGCTACTACGCCTTTGGTCCAATTGGGCAAGACAGCTGTTCGCGATAGTCTCCCAAAGAGGAGGGCGATGGCGGATATGGCTGGGGGCGAAGAACGTACAATCTACATTCTCGACGATGATGCCTCGGTGCGTAAAGCGCTGGTCCGGCTGTTCCGCTCTGCCGGCATGGCTGCGAAAAGCTTTGCCAGTGTCGATGAATTGCTAAGCGCGCGGATGTTGCCACAGTGCGTGTGCATTGTCGCGGATATTCGTATGCAGGGCACCAGTGGACTGGCCATGCCCGGCCTGCTTGCAGAA
>CBFDBP010000362.1:0-2889 GCA_965603065.1 uncultured Gammaproteobacteria bacterium | reverse complement strand
GGCACCCCGCCATCCTGGGCAGTCTGCAACTCAGCGTGGAACCTGCCCGTGTCAACGGGGTGTCTTTTTATCGGGTCCAGGGTGGACCCTTGACCGAGGTGGCAGCCCGCAGCATCTGTGACGAACTGACGCGCGACAAGCAGGCCTGCATGGTGGTCGGCGTCCCTGCAGTGGCGAGCCGGTAAAACATACCGAACGTCTGCGCTGACGGCACGGATCCGGACAGTGAGCCGTCGACGCTTCGAAGGAGCTGGTGGGCTACGCCGGTATGCGGGCCCTGCCGGCGGGCAGATCTTCGCTGTTATGCCTCTCCAGAAGCGCCAGCACCGCGTCTTCCGGCACCGGCTTACTGATTAAATAGCCTTGCATCTCGTCGCATCCCAGGCCGGCAAGAAAGGCCTTCTGCGCAGCGTTCTCCACGCCCTCTGCAACCACCCCCAGCCCCATACTGTGGGCCATGGCGATAATCGCAGTGATAATAAGCTCATCCTGTTTGTCGGGAACCGTACCGCTGAGGAAAGAACGATCAATTTTCAAGGTGTTGAGCGGCAGATATTTGAGATAGGCGAGCGACGAGTAACCGGTGCCGAAATCGTCCACGGCGAGATGGATGCCGGCTTTGTGCAATTCCTCGAGTATTCTGATTGCCATGTTATAATTTTCCATCACAACACTTTCTGTGATTTCCACCTCCAGCAGCTGCGGCTCCAGCCCGGATTCCGCCAGTGTCGTGATGATTTGTTCGTGCAGGTCCTCCTGCCGGAACTGCAATGCCGACAGATTCACCGCCACCCCCACATCGACAAAACCCGCATCGACCCACTGCCTGGCCTGACGACAGGCCGTGCGGGTGACCCACTCGCCGATCTCGTTGATCAGCCCGGTACGCTCCGCCACGGGAATGAAATCGACGGGTGACACGAAGCCGAGTTTCGGGTTATCCCAGCGGATCAGCGCCTCCAGGCTGGTGACTTTGCCCGTCTGCAAATCGACCTTGGGCTGGTAGTGGAGTGACAGCTCACCTTGTTCCAGCGCATGATGCAGCTGGCTTTCAAACCACAGATGTTTGTAGGACGACTGGTTGAGGTCTGCGGAGTAGAAGGCATAATTGTTTCGGCTCAGATGCTGTTTTGCGCTATATCGCGCTGCGTTGGCGTTTTGCATCAGCACGTCGGCGCGATCGCCGTCATGTGGATACAGACTGATGCCGACACTGCAGGTAAGAAATAACTCGTGGCCGTCGATTTCCAGGGGCTGCGCCATATTGTCGAGTATGCGTTTGACGATCCAGGTCACCATATCGCTGTCCGCCAAATCCGTCAGCAGGATGCCGAACTCGTCGGCACCAGTGCGCGATACCGTCGGACTCGTTGAGTGATCATCGAGCAGCGATACTGTATCGGTATCCCGCAAAATCTCCACCAGCCGATCGGCCGCCTTTTTCAGCAACTGATCGCCGACGACGAATCCCAGCGCATCGTTAATGCGTTGAAACATATCGATGTCAAGCACAATAACCGCTGCAGTCCGGTCATATCGTTGGCCTCGCGCCAGCGCCTGACTGACCCGATCGTGAAACAGCAGCCGGCTCGGTAATCCCGTGACCGCATCCCGGCCGTCTTTTTGTGTGAGGCTGCTCTGGGCGTAGTTGAGCTCTTCTTCCAGCTCCGCAACCCTGCTTTGCAGCTGTTTGAGCTCGCGCGATTCGGCCACCCGTGCAGACAGCTTCTTGGCCTCCAGGGCGATGTCTCCGGCCTGACTATCACTGACCTCAGGCTCTGGATCGTGGTCTGAAGCCTGGTGCTCGCCGGAGTCCTGCGCGTCCCCCCAGGCCACCACGCGGTTGCGCCCGTTTTCCTTCGCGGCATAGAGCGCCTTGTCGGCAAAGTTGACAAGCTCGCCCGGGTTACCTATATCCTCAGTGAGAGCAGCGACGCCAAAACTCGCGGTAATTCGTACCGACGCCGTAAAACGTCCCTGAGAGGCGCCTTTAACCTGGATTCTGAGCCGATCCGCAATTGCCACGGCGTCCGCGCAGTTTACACCCGGCAGCATGATGCAGAACTCCTCACCCCCGTAGCGCCCCACCAGATCGTCAGGGCGAGCATTGGACCTGAGTTCGGCGGTCACTAACTGAATGACTTTGTCGCCGGTCGCATGTCCATAGCGGTCGTTGATCGATTTGAAGTGGTCGATATCGGCCATGATGCAGGTAAGCTCGGTATTATTCTGGGTCGCCGACAGAAACAGGAAGTCGGCCTTTTCAAAAAAGGCACGCCGGTTGAGACAGCCGGTCAGGGAATCCCGGGTCGCCAGATACTCAAGCTCGACCGTTTTTTCCTGTAGCTCGCTGCGCGATTTCTGCAGCTGAGTGACCGTTTGTTTGAGCTCACCCTGTTTCTTTTCCAGATCTGTCAGGTCATCAAAGGTCACAAGTACGCCGCGCACGGAGTCTTTGCCATCGGTAATGGGCGCCGTATTCACCATGAAGGTATGCGTACCCTCGCGCCGGCTCTCGTACTTCATGGGAACACCTTTGCACCGCTCGTTCCCGGTTAATGTAACTTGCCACGGGAAAGGTTCCGGCTCGCTATGTTTGCTCTCAGCCGTCCAACTCAAGTCAGACAGCTTACGGCCGAGCAAGGCATCGTCAGATAAATCGATCTTTTCGGCAAAACTGGTATTGGCGAGAATAATCTGCTCTTTCTCGTCCATGATTACCAGGCCCTCGGCCAGGGCATTGAAAGCCGATTTGACGCGCTCCGGAATCACCGAGCGGGGATCGAGTTCGCGCAAGGTTCGCTTGATGAAAAACAGATAGGCAGCAAAGCCTGGAATTGCGAAGAAAATGATCAGGGGAAAGAGTGAGTGGCTGATACCCAGCAATAA
>CBFDBP010000361.1:0-2890 GCA_965603065.1 uncultured Gammaproteobacteria bacterium | reverse complement strand
GAGACGATCGTGGGACAAGGTAGCGGGGCGGACAGGTCGATAGAAATACGATCTCGAACCTGATC
This sequence comes from uncultured Gammaproteobacteria bacterium, assembly GCA_965603065.1. Lineage (GTDB taxonomy): Bacteria > Pseudomonadota > Gammaproteobacteria > DSM-19610 > DSM-19610 > Thiogranum. Next base: position 2,825 of record CBFDBP010000361.1, on the reverse strand, counting down.
CCGCAATAAGAATCTTTGCAGAGGAGATAATGTCATGAGACTTGGTATCCGATGTTCCGCCGTCACCAGCATTGCCGTCCTGATTCTGGCAATGTCCAATACCAGTATGGCGCAAAAGACGGGTCGATATGCCGGCTACGGCGCCGGCATCGGTGCGTTGGTCGGTCTAGTGGCCGGAGGCGATCTCGGTGACGTAGCGGTGGGTGCAGCAGTCGGCGCAGCCGGCGGAGCTGCTACAGGGGCCTACTCGGACAGCAAGGACCGTGAACGCGCGGCGATACGGGATAAACAACGCGCCGAGCAAGCGCAGCGCCGTGCAGAGGCAGCCGCCAAGCAACAGGCTGCAGAGGCAGCAGCCGCCAAGCAACAGGCGGCAGCGCCGGCGAGCCCGACTGCGGCGGCGGACGCTGAATTAGTCGCATTAATTGGTCAGGACAACTACGAGGCCTACAAAGCCCTGCGCGAATGCCAATACAAGCGAGCTTACGCGCTGGTCCAGGTAGGGGCTGTATCCGATAACCCGGACCACCAGCTGGCCGCGCTTTGGCTGGAGGCGGTAATTGCAGGCGATCAAGGCGACAGCGCTCGTGCAAAAACCGTGTACCCGCGGATCGTTGATCATGATCGCGACATAGACTCAGCTCAGCAGGCGAGTCTGGAGACGGACCGTTTCATGCTGGACGTGCGCGAGGAGCGACGAGCGCTGGGGATGCCCTCCTGCAGGACGTGAATGACGCTAAATGGGCCAGAACCATGCGCGCGCTCGCGGCTTGGATCGCGCGCACCAATGGCGCCTGGACGGGCAACCCGGCAGTGTGATGCTCGACAATGATTTGCACCCGCTCGACGGTGTCGCCGACACTGGAAAAGATGGAGCTGCCGCCGCCCGGCGCCTGCTGTTCATCCCGCGCTTTGCTGGCCTCACCGGTCACCGACCAATCGCCGGTATCGAAATCATCCAACTGAATGCACTGCGCAAGCAGGTCCATGTCCAAGCGCGGCGGCCGCTATCGTGACGACTGGATTGCGCGCCACAAACCGACTGTGCTTGTCGTGAACGACCGCGCAGCTACCCTCCTTTTGACAAGAACCGTGCTGGCGCTGTGCCTGGTGCTTTTCTGCACCCTGTCAGGCCCTGCCAACAGCCAGCCCCAGAACGGCCCGGAAACACCGAAACTGAAAGAGGTGATAGAGGAACCCGCTGCAGGATCAAAAACGGCAGATATCACCGACACAGCGACTGCCACAGAGAGCAGGAAACTGGTCAAATTTGGTCCCGATGACGAATATGACCGGGGCGTGCCGCGTACCAGCCTGGCGGGTTATATACGGGCCGCGAAACGTGATGACTTTGAGCGGGCCGCCGCCTATCTGGATCTGCGCAATCTACCCGCAGGTCTGCGTCCGGCGGATGGCCCTGAGCTGGCAAAACAACTGGCCATCATTTTCGAACGCGCGCTTTGGATCGATATGGACACACTCAGCACCGATCCGGAAGGACACAGTGGGGACGGCTTGCCGGCCAGTCGCGACCTGGTCGGGCGGGTCCCGGTGGGCGAAAGGCAATTTGATATCCTGCTGCAACGCGTGCCGCGTGGCGATGGCGTGCGGATCTGGAAGTTCTCTTCCAAATCCGTTGCCAATATACCCGCCATGTATGACCAGTACGGCTACGGACCTGTCGGTGAGCAACTATCGAAATATTTGCCGTCGCCGCCGTTCCTGGGGCTGGAGTTATGGCAATGGGTATTTTTATTTCTGATCGCCTTTACTGTGGCGGCCCTCTCGTTTCCCGTCGTTCGTCTTTCCAGCTGGCTGATCCGGCGCAAGGGCTTCGCGTTAGGCGGAGTCATAGCGCGCTTTATCAACGGCCCCGTGCATGTTTTACTCGTGGTGTTCATTACCCGCGCCTTTAAAGATGCCATTCAGCCATCCCTGGAGGCCATGGCACTTTTCAAGGCCAATACCATTCCGACCATCGTTACAGTCTGGGCCATTATTCGCCTGACTCATTTACTCAACGATTACTGGTCGCTCGAACTACAACAACGCAATCGTGAACACGCGACTGTCCTGTTACGCCACATCCTAACGACATTCAACATCTTTGTTGTCATCATCGCCGTACTCGTCTGGCTGGATAATATCGGCTTCAGTGTAACAACCATCCTTGCCGGTCTTGGCATCGGCGGTATCGCGATCGCCCTGGCTACTCAGAAAACCATCGAACATTTTATCGGTGCCGTTACGCTCTACCTGGCAGCGCCGGTCAAAGTGGGTGATTTTTGCCGCTTCGGTGACAAAATAGGCACTGTTGAAGAAATCGGCCTGCGCTCGACCCAGGTGCGGACCCTGGAGCAGACGGTTATATCGGTCCCCACTGGTGATTTCGCTGGCATGCAACTCGAGAATTTTGCCGTGCGCCAACGGTTTCGCTTTGCGCCCAGAATCCGGCTCCGGGTCGACACGTCGGCGGATCAAATTCGCTTTATTCTGCTGGAATTACAGAAGCTGTTGTACGCCCACGCCAAAGTCAACGATAGCCCCCTCAGAGTACGTTTCGTGGGATTCGGTGTCGATGCGCTGAATATCGATATCCATTCTTATATCGAGACAACCGAGTACGACGAATATCTGGCGATTGCTGAAGACCTGAATTTACGGATTATGGGTATTATCAGTACGTCAGGCACGGAAATAGCCATTCCCACCAGCATCGAATACCACGATCAGGCCCGCAAACCGGACAGCGCTGCCAAGCGAAAAGTGGAAGAGCAGGTTGCCGAGTGGCGAGACAAAAAAATGCTCAACCAGGATATGACCGT
>CBFDBP010000360.1:0-2896 GCA_965603065.1 uncultured Gammaproteobacteria bacterium | reverse complement strand
GCAGCATCCCAGCTGGAAATCAATGTCTTGCGAGGTCTGTTTGAGGTTGCCCTCTTTTCTGGAAAGCTCCAGAAAACGCACTGTAAATCGGTGTCGTCCACCGCTGATCTCGGCATAGCAGGGGAATTTCTTGTCCACCTCAACGCGCACCAGCTGACACGGGTGGTTTGAATCCAGTGTCTTCTGAAAAAAACCCGATTCGGCCGTGACCGGTTTGAGTATGGTGCTGTCGCGCACCAGTTGCAGAATGAGCTGTATGGCCTGGCCGATGGCTGCGAAGCGTCCCAGCCAGTCGGTCAGGTCGCGGGTTCGTTTCTGGGCGGGCTGCTGCAGCCAGAAGTGGTAGCTGGGCAGATCGAAATCACAGGTGCCGCCCGGGATGGCGGTACGCTGTTGGATGCTGCTGAGAAACTCGTTTTCTTTCAGGTCGGCGCCAACGGGTCCGCCGATCTTGTGTAATTGTGCGCCGAGCTTTTCCAGATTGCCGAGAATCTGTTCCAGGCGGCCGCTGTCGACGCCCGGATTCTGCTTCAACTTGTTGAGGGTGGAAGAATGGCGCTCCAGTTCCTTCAGAACCTCGGTCTTGAGGTCGGTCCGTCCGAATATGCTGAGTATGTCCAGCAGGCTGGCCAGCGTGCAGCGGCTGCCCCACTGGCTGTCGTCGCGCAGATGCTGGGCGGATTGAGCAAACAGGAATTCCAGGCGCAAAAACGCCCGTATGCGCTCGTTCAGGGGTTGTTCGTAGGTAATTGTCGTGGTCACCGGGCGCAATAAGAGTGTTGGTTCAGCAATAAGTGTATCCCTCAAAAACTCATGATGTCACCGCCCGTCTCGGGCGGCCCGGCAAGAAATGCCGGCTAAGGCTGCGCTATTGTCCAACAGGAGGCAGGCTGGCGCAAATGTCATTAAACGGTGACAGATTTAAACTCTGTCCCCGGACGGGTTGCAGATTTTAAATCCGTCCCCTGGCGAGTCGCAGGTAGAAATGATGCAGGCGCTCAATCTCGTTGTGCAGGCGGTTAAGGTCACTGTCATTGACGACAACATCATCCGCGACCGCAAGGCGTTTTTCCCGGCTCACCTGGGTGGCGAGGATGGCGTCAATCTCGCTTGTGGTAACAGCGTCCCTTGCGGCAACCCGCTGGTATTGCAGTTCCCGCGGTGTGTCTATGACCAGAATGCGGTCCAGAGAATAGTCCAGGACGGATTCCACCAGCAAGGGGATGACCAGGACGCAATAGGGCGTCTCAGCCTGATCTGCCAGCGCGACGGCCCGTTCACGGATGCGGGGGTGGAGGATATGCTCCAGCTTTTTGCGTTGTTCGGCGTTGTAAAAGACCGCCTGGCGGAGTTGGCTGCGATCCAGCCTGCCGCTTTCACCGATGACCTGCTCGCCAAATGTCGCGCGGATTTCAGACAGGGCGGTCTGGCCGGGTTCCACCAGTTGGCGGGCGATGAGGTCGGTATCGATAACGGTCGCACCCAGGCGGGAGAACTCGCGGGATGCTTCTGTTTTGCCGCTGCCGATTCCGCCTGTGAGGCCGATGCACAGTGCACGGCTCATATTAACTGGCCATACCGGACCAGCGCAGGTAGGCGCTGGAAATCCGCTCGCCCCATAGCATGGCGATCCAGCCGGCGATGGCCAGGTAAGGTCCGAACGGGATCGGTTGGGCCCGGTCCCGTCCCTGGATGGCGATCATGGCACCGCCAAACACGGCACCGACCACCGACGACAGCAGGATAATCATCGGCAGGGATTGCCAGCCCAGCCAGGCACCCAGCAAAGCCAGCAACTTGAAATCGCCAAAACCCATACCTTCCTTGCCGGTGAGCAGCTTGAACAGCTGGTATACGGTCCATAGCGACAGGTAACCGGCGATGGCGCCGATCAGGCTGGAGCGCATATCGGCAAACACCGGAAACAGGCTCAGGGTCAGACCCAGCCAGAGGAAGGGCAGGGTGATGGCATCCGGAAGTAGCTGGTGATCGGCATCGATCATGCTAAGTGCGATCAGCGCCCAGGTCAGCAGCAAGGCGGTGCCGGCCTGCCAGTCGAAGCCGTAGTGCCAGGCGATCACGGCGGACATGATAGCGGTCAACAGCTCGATCAACGGGTAGCGTATGGAGATAGCTTGCCGGCAGGAGGAGCATTTTCCGCGTAACCACAGGTAACTCAAAACCGGGATGTTTTCGTAAAAGCGGATTTTATGGCCGCAGTGGGTACAGTGCGATGCCGGTTTCGCCAGCGTCAGCGGCGCTTGTTCTGCCAGGGATTCGCCCAGATAGTCCTTGCACTGCGCCTGCCAGCCCCGTTCCATCATCAACGGCAGGCGGTGGATGACGACGTTGAGGAAGCTGCCCACCAGCAGGCCGAGGACAAAGACGGTCCCGGTAAAAAAGGCCGGGTTGTGCTCCAGTAGATTGATGAGTTCCATGGGTCAGCGAGTGTACTGGCCCACGGCTGTCCTGCCGTGGGCTGATAAGATTAAATAACCGAACCCATTTTGAAGATCGGCAGGTACATGGCTACCACCAGGCCACCGACCAGTATACCAAGAATGGCCATGATTAACGGTTCCAGCAGGCTGCTCAGGTTGTCAACCATATCGTCGACTTCCTGTTCGTAAAAATCGGCCACCTTGGCGAGCATGGCGTCCAGTGAACCGGATTCTTCACCAATGGCGACCATCTGTACCACCATATTGGGGAACAGGCCGGTCTGGGTCATGGACAGCTGCAGTTGCTGGCCGGTCGCGACGTTGTCGCGCATCTGCAGGATGCCCTCGGAATAAAGCGCGTTACCCGCGGCACCGGCCACGGATTCCATGGCCTCGACAAGCGGGACACCGGCGGCAAACATGGTGGACAGGGTTCGGGCGTAGCGGGCAATGAT
>CBFDBP010000359.1:0-2922 GCA_965603065.1 uncultured Gammaproteobacteria bacterium | reverse complement strand
ATCCTAACTCGGCAACACACGGCAAAACAACGCTTTCAGATAAGCGGTTTCGGCAATGGCCGGATGCAGCGGGTGATCCGGTGCCTGGTGGCCGCGCTCCAGAATCTGCAGGCTACGGTCCAGATGCCTTGAAGACTGTAAAAGTATTGTCTGCAGGCGGGATTCAGCGAGATGGTAAGAACAGGATGCTGACACCAGAATGCCATCCTTATTCAGTACCTGCATGGCCAGTTGATTGAGGCGATGGTAAGCCTGTTCACCGGCCCTGGTATCTTTTTTACGCTTTATAAAAGCCGGCGGGTCCAGCACCACCACATCAAACTTCTCCTGATTCACTCGCAGCTGAGCGAGCACTTCGAATGCGTCGCCCTCCACACTGGCCACACGGTCAGCCAGACCATTGGCCTGGGCATTAGCATGAATCCGGTCAATGGCCGCGCTCGACGCATCCACACAGAGAACCTCTCCGGCGCCGGCGGCTGCCGCCTGCAACCCCCAGGCGCCTGCATAACTGAACACATCAAGAACCCGTTTACCCTGCACGTAGCTGCGCAAACGGGCCCGATTCAAGCGTTGATCGTAAAACCAGCCGGTTTTCTGTCCCTGCTGCAGGGACACCGAAAAAGACAGGCCGTGTTCCCTGACGCTGACCTCCTCCGGCACACTGCCAATCACTTGCTGGTATGAATCCAGACCTTCCAGCTGGCGTATCGAGCTGTCTGCACGAACCAGGATACCCGCGGGGCGTAAGACTTTATCCAGCGCCTCGAGCACCTGGTCCTTTACCGCTTCCATACCCGCCGTTGTGCACTGCACAACACAGAGGTCTGCGTAACGATCGATGACCAGACCCGGCAACTGATCGGACTCGGCGTAGGCCAAGCGGTAGAATGGCTCCTCGAACAATTGCTCGCGTAACGACAGCGCGACGTTTAAACGGTGCACCAGCAATGAGCGGTCCAGCACATGTTTCGGGTCGCGGCTGACCAGACGCGCGCAAATCAGAGAATTTGGATTGACGTAGCCGTTCCCCAGGCTCTTGCCGTTATGCGCCAACAGTTGCACCTGCTGCCCGGCTTCAAACTGCTTCAACGGTGTGGCTTTACTATCCACTTCATTGCTGTATACCCACAGGTGCCCGGCACGAATTCGTCGCTCTTCATTTTTTTTTAAACGCAGTGGTGCAAGCGTGGTATCAACAGGAACAGCGCACATAACAAATATTCATTCGGACATAGACAAGGCTCAAATTGTAGGAAACCGCTCCTACGCATGATGGGGATGAAGCTTACGCGTTCCCGGACAGGGCGTCGAGCCGCTTCGGGTCCTGGAGTAAGCGGGAAACGGGCCACAGCACCAGACTGCCGCCTCTGTAGGGTTGTATCGGCAGATCATCCGGTATATCGGGGTGCAGCGATTTGTAATTCACCAACAAGTAACCGTCGGCATTTCCGTCCAGCCAGCCGTATAAGCGCCCGCGTTCATTGATCGGTTCAATGCGGCCTTGCAGTCGTCCCAGAAAATGGAACTGCCCGTGATACTTGCCCAGCCAGGCCAGTTTGCGCTCTGAGGCCTGCAACCCCGACAGCACACGGCTCATGGGAGCCAGGTCGTACTGCGGAGCCAGCAGGGGAATCAGCGCCAGGTAGAGTGTTGCCGTCCACAACAGCATAGCCAGCGCTGCTCCACGTACAGCAGCCGTCAGCTTCAGGTTCAGAGCGAAGAACAAACCACCCCACACCAGCAACGCCATACCCCACATCAACTGAACCTGCTGGAACCAGTCCGGTCCGCCCGACAACCAGGGCAGTGCCAGCAACACCACAGCCGTCAAGACCAGCACTATGCCGACATAGTGCAATCGATAACGCCGCGTTTTATGATCAGCCGCAGCCAGCCAGCGCGCGCACAACAGCCCTGTCAACGGCAGCAGTGGTAACAGATACTTACCTTGCTTGCCGCTGATCATGCTGAATATCAGCAACGCCGGAATAATAACAGCCATGCAAAAGCGTACGCCGTCGTCAGCCAACTTCACTTGCAGCACGGCTTTCCAGAGCTGTGGCCATAGCACCCACGGCAGCCACATCAGGGGCAGCCACAACAGATAACTCCACCAGGGGCCAGGGTGTGCAAACGAGCTGACCATACGGCCGGCCGACTGACCCCAGAAGATTGCCTGCCGGTAAGTCTCACCGCCCGCCATTGCCGCCGGAACGGCCCAGCTCAGCGCAATGCCGGCACCCAGCAGCAGTGCGAACAAGCCACCGGCATACCAGGCCGGCCAGCCGGCCGACCTGCTGTCCCTCGCCCACCAGGGCGCCAGCAGAATGGCTGGCAGCACCGGAACGAGAATCACCGGGCCTTTGGCAAGTATGCCGAGCCCAATCGCGGTACCCGCCAGCAACCAGCCGCGCAGCGGTGCCCGCAAAGCATCCAGCATGCCAAACCAGGCCAGTAATGCCGCTATAAGCAGCAACAGATCAAACTGGAACAGGGTAAAAAAATTGTTCCAGAATAATCCGCCCATCAACAACCAGGGAACCAGAGGCCTGACAGAGGCCGCCTGTCCCGGCCACAAGCGGCTGGCCAGACCGGCAGACAGCCACAACGCGAGCAGACTGAACAAGACAGGCAACAGGCGTGCCGCCAGTTCCGACACGCCCGACAGCGCCCACACTCCATGTACCAGCCAGAACAACAAGGGCGGCTTGTGGCTGTAGGGCTCACCATTCAGATAGGGAACCAGGAAATCCCCACGCGACCACATCTCCCAGGCGACGCTGAGATAGCGGGTTTCATCAACCGGCAATAGCGGCCGTAACCAGATCTGCAAGCCGGCCAATAGCAAAGCGCTGACCAGCAAGGCAGGCCAGGCGGTTCGGCTGGTCTGCGAGTTAATCGGGGTCAGAGTCAATTTTT
>CBFDBP010000358.1:0-2956 GCA_965603065.1 uncultured Gammaproteobacteria bacterium | reverse complement strand
GCAACGATAATAACCGCTGTCGGATAGGTGAGCGCTTTCTTTATCTTGGCTTTTAACGCCTCGGTCTTTTCCTTGTAGGTGGCGATCTTGTCCAGCAGGCCTTCGAGGATACCGGCCTGTTCACCGGCGGTCACCAGGTTGCAGACCAGTTCATCGAAGTAGAGGGGATGTTTGCCAAGAGCGCTTGCCAGCGTGCTCCCCGATTCCACCTCGGCTTTGATGGTCAGAATAAGCTCCTGCATGGAGGGGTTTTCGTGGCCGCGACCGATGATTTCAAAGGACTGAACCAGCGGAACACCGGCAGACATCATGGTGGCCAGCTGCCGCATAAATACCGCGATGTCCTTTGGGATAATTTTCTTTTTCTTTGCGCTTGAAAACAGCGCAGACTTTTTGCTTACTTTCAGCGGCTTGATACCCTGCCGGCGGAGATCCGCCTTCACCACGGAAGGGTTGGCGGCATTGGTTTCGCCTTTTACCTTTTTACCTTTCTTGTCAGTACCTTCCCAGGCAAACACGTTTCGTTTGATTGCTGCTTCGGCCATGATCTAGTCCTTCGTTACGCGGTTAATTTCTTCCAGGCTGGTGACGCCGGCCTGGACTTTTCTCAGTCCCGACATCCTTAAATCGGCGATGCCTTCCTGCCTGGCCTGGTCGGCCAGTTGCATGGCGTTTCCATTCTCCATGATGATGCGCCCTATTGCTTCGGAGACCGGCATCACCTGATAGATGCCCACCCGTCCCTTGTAGCCGTCCGCACACTGGTCGCAGCCTACAGCGCCGTACAGTTTCAATTCACCCAGTTGCTCTTCCCTGAAGCCCTCTTCCAGTAACGCTTCCCGCGGGATGTCGACCTCTTTCTTGCAGCTGTTGCACAGGCGCCGGGCCAGGCGCTGGGCGATAATCAGGTTGACCGACGATGCGATGTTGTAGGGGGGCACGCCCATGTTGGCGAGCCGTGTCAGCGTCTGCGGCGCATCATTGGTATGCAGGGTGGACATGACCATATGCCCCGTCTGTGCCGCCTTGATGGCGATCTCGGCGGTTTCCAGGTCACGAATCTCACCGACCATGATGATATCCGGGTCCTGGCGCAGAAAGGCGCGTAAGGCTGTGGCGAAAGTAAGCCCGGCCTTGGGATTCATGTTGCACTGGTTGATACCGGCCAGGTTGATTTCCACCGGGTCTTCGCAGGTCGAGATATTCCGGTCCGCGGTGTTCAGTATATTCAGGCCGGTGTAGAGGGACACCGTTTTGCCCGAGCCGGTGGGCCCGGTAACCAGGATCATGCCGTAGGGCTTGTTCAGGTTTTCCATGTAGAGGTTCTTCTGCTCCTCCTCGTAACCCAGCATGTCGATGCCCAGCTGGGCGCTGGTCGGGTCGAGAATACGCAGGACAACTTTCTCGCCAAACAGGGTCGGGCAGGAGTTAACACGGAAATCAATCGCGCGTTTCTTGGACAGGGCCATTTTGATACGCCCGTCCTGCGGTTTTCTGCGTTCGGCGATATCCATTTTACTCATCACCTTGAGGCGGGAGACGAGCCGGTTCGCCATGGTGACCGGCGGTGCAGCCACCTCGTGCAGCACACCGTCCTGGCGGAAGCGTATGCGGAAACTCTTTTCGTAGGGTTCAATGTGGATGTCGGATGCGCCTTTGTTGATGGCGTCCAGCAGGACTTTGTTGACAAAGCGCACGACGGGGGTGTCGTCGATGTCGGCATCCGTACCGCCATCGGCTTCGCTATCCTCGTCACCCGCGCTGATATCGAGATTATCCAGGTCTTCATCCAGCAAATCCGTCATGGTGGTATCGGCTGAATCCAGCACCATGTCGATTGCTTTTACCAGCTTGTCTTCTTCAACCAGGATGGTTTCCGTGCTGATGCCGGTGTGGAACTTGATCTCATCCAGCGCCTGCAGGTTAGTGGGGTCTGAAACAGCCACAAACAGCCGGTTGCCGCGCTTGAACAGCGGCAGCGTGTGATGCTGGCGGATCAGTTTTTCATCGACCAGGGAAACCGGGGCGGCATCCAGATCCATGGCATTGAGATCGAAAAGCGGGGTGCCGAATTCCTGACAGGCCGAAGAGGCAATGGAGGAGCTGTCCAGTATCTTGTGCTCGACGAGATACGAAACAAACGGCTCGCGGCTTTTCAGGGCTTTTTGCTGGGTTTCGGCTGCCAGTTCCTCCGCCAACAGCCCATCCATGACCAGGCGTTTGGCCAGGCCGCTAAGTTGATCAATAGGGTGCGAGGTTACCATAACCAGAAAATATCCTTATTCCATCTGGGTTTTCGTGATCCGGTGCACAATGTAAGGCCTCCCGCAAACAAGTTCAAACAAGTTCTCCCAGGTAAACGACCACCACAATGACGGCGATAGCGTTTCAGTGGATGTATTCGTCATCTGGAGCCGAAACTTTACTGAAACCAGGGTTTGCCTGAGAAAGGGGGGGAGGGGACCAGAAAAGGTAGTTTAAGAGACAGGCTATCCGATGGCGGGTGCTTTAGTGGCCAGGCTGGCCCGGGAGATCAATCGACCCCGTTGATCCCCATATAAAAAAGGGGACTCTTAGAGTCCCCTTTTCTGTTTCATGATACTCGAAGCGTATTAGCGACAATTAGCCGGCAAAAACTTCACATCAATGGTAGTGGCGGCACCGTGATTTCCAGCGTCGCAGAACCACTCAATGGTACCTGTTAAGCCATCAGCCATGGCAAGACCGCCTATCAGCGGGGTATAACTCAGCATGTTGTTACCGGCCAACTGGTTGATCCCGTTCATGGTGATGGAAATTTCTCCGGTAGCAGGGTTTACCGCCACTGCAGTGATCTTCTCACCAATCAAACTCGCCTGATCGTTAAGAATTGTGGTGGCATAGCGTCCAACACCGGCCATGCCATCATCAGCAAACATCTCCGTCACACCAACTTTTATGGCACTGGCTGCTATTG
>CBFDBP010000357.1:0-2962 GCA_965603065.1 uncultured Gammaproteobacteria bacterium | reverse complement strand
TTCGTCGCATTCTAAACATGAGTCATTTCCTTTAGGTTCATTTCAAGAAAAAATACCAGAGCGACGGAAAGTGCAGCAGATAGAGCCAACAGCAACAGCTTGGTGAATCTGAAAGTCTTTTGAGTCATGACATCTGCGCCCCTATGGCCGGTTAATATTGCTAGCCGGAAAGGGTCAGCCAGCAAAACTGGCTTTTACTCCTAATCGGATAGTTGTGCTATACAGCACTCGCCGGTCAGGATCTCTGTGGGAGCAAATAGAGAGAGGAAAGTGCTGCTGATACTAGCACACTTAGGAGTAGAAGCCTTGTCCAATATGAAATGAGTCTGAAGGGAGGGTGGTATTTCTAACATGAAATGAGTCTGAAGCCGGAAGGGGAACCGTTCATGATGGGGGGATGAAAACCATCATGAAACTCGAAGACTTAACGACCATTGATCAACTTGTAGATTTCCTGTCAGGCACCCAGGCGGTGGTGTCCTGGTCCACCGAATCTTTCGGTTCAGCGTCCGGACCACAACATTCTGATTCGATGGCCCATATTGTATCCTTCAACCGGAAACTCTCAAGAACTCGTTTTCGGAAGTCACGATGCTCACCAGGACACCACGGATCCATCTTCCCAAGGGCTGGCAGGACTGCGTTAATTCGGCAGTACTCCATGCCATCGCACTGGCCCACTACGCCATCGTATACGCGCGTGCCTGGGCCGCCGATAGCATCAACGCGCGGGTGCGGAGGCGGCCCGAAATAATCAGGCAACCGTTACCGTGGATGCCAAATAGACATCCTGGATCGCGTTCAGCAGGGCCACACCCTCTGCCATCGGCCGCTGGAACGCCTTGCGACCTGAAATCAGCCCCATGCCACCAGCACGTTTGTTGATGACCGCGGTGCGCACCGCCTGATGCAGATCGTCCTTGCCCGAGGGGCCACCTGAATTGATCATGCCGACACGCCCCATGTAACAATTGGCGACCTGGTAGCGAACCAGGTCAACGGGGTGATCGCTGGTCAATTCCTCGTACACCCTGGGATGTGTTTTACCGAACTTGATGGCGTTGTAACCACCGTTCGTCTGCGCCTGCTTCTGTTTAACGATATCTGCTTCAATGGTCACCGCCAGATGATTGGCCTGACCGGTGAGATCCGCAGCGGTGTGATAGTCCACACCGTCCTGTTTGAAGGCGGGGTTGCGCAGGTAGGCCCACAGGAAGGTGACCATGCCGAGTTCGTGGGCATGGGCGAAGGCCTCACTCACCTCCAGGATCTGGCGACGTGATTCTTCGGAACCATAAAAGACCGTGGCTCCGACCGCAACGGCACCCAAAGCGAACGCCTGATCTACACTGGCGAACAGTGTCTGATTGAAGTGATTGGGGTAGGTCAGCAACTCATTGTGATTTATCTTGACCAGAAACGGAATCTTGTGGGCATATTTCCGGCCCACGGCGCCGAGGACACCGAGCGTGGAGGCAACCGCGTTGCAGCCCCCCTCGATAGCCAGTTTGACGATGTTTTCCGGATCGAAATAGATGGGATTGGGTGCGAATGACGCACCTCCAGAGTGCTCGACCCCCTGATCCACAGGCAGGATCGACATATAGCCACTGCCACCCAGGCGACCATGATCGTGCAGGGCCTGAAGGTTCCGCAACACCCGTGTCCCCCGATCGCTGTCCGCTACAACCCGGTCAACATAATCCGGGCCCGGCAGATGCAGCATTTCCCTTGGAATCCCCTTGCAGACATGACCCAGCAGGTACTCGGTCTCTGCTCCCAACAAGTCTTGAATATCGGTCATTGCCAATCCCCTGCAATAAATGGTTTCGAAACATCCTGGAGCGGTCTGATTATGAGTATAGACCACAAGTTGTTCCTTGCGGTTAAAGAGCCGGGTTGGTCCATGCTACCGGGCCTGATACTGACTCCTGGGGTACTGTCCCCTTTTATCGTTTGGTCAAACCGTGCCCTGCAGACCGACGGCTGTGTCAATCCACCACATGGTGCTTGCCCACCAGCGTGGAGTACTAGTGTTCACGATGCCAGATCAACTCCTCGTTCCTGAAGACCTGTTTGACACGGTGCATTGGAATACTGTGCAGCTCACCCTCGTGGTCATACAGGTCGAATGCAAAATGATCGTTGGGTTCGAAGAAAATCTCTCGCAATGGCACACGAATAATGCGGTCCTCTAACCTGTCATAGTAGCCGATCTCGAATTCAGCCTGGCCGAACTGCTCGTCCCAGCGAATACGGTTGAGCAATTCGTGGATCGGCGTCATGAGACAGGTCAGCCCGGGTAACCGGCGTCGGCCGGAATGATGCTCACCGCTGTTGCGCAGCGGGCACTGTCAATCCGGGTCACAGCCCCCCTCGCGGACCCACACACCGCGTTCTTCACAGCGCAGCAGTTCATCACCACTGCAGACATAATCACCGATGGAATAGGATTCTTCATTAAAATAACAGACACCACTTTCCAGTTCCATATCCAGCGACAGGAAATCGGCATCCACGTCATCGAAAATGGGTGAATTTTTCAGTTCCGGGTCGGGTGCACCGACCTTCGGTATGTGCTGCGTATTGCTCATGGTTATTACTCCTGCAGGTGACCGTCCAATGTATAGCTTATTCTATTCGACCATCAATGCAATCCTGGTGACAATGAGTGAGATCAAGGATCAGGCAGGGGATCGCTACCACGGTGGGAGACTTTGCCCGTAGCCTACAAGCCCGGTAGGGCGCGAAAAATGGAACGAGGACTTTCAAGCCGCTTCCCGATAGTAGTAATTCAGCATTCCGCCGACTGGTGGCGGTTAAGCCAGCCGGCTAAGGCAAGCACCAGCAGATGGAAAGTTTGTATGGTGTTTGTCATTGCACGAACAGCTTATCCGTAATATTGTGTGATAACAATACCATACGTTTCGTTCGAGCATTTCCACCATACGGGATGAAGAAA
>CBFDBP010000356.1:0-2986 GCA_965603065.1 uncultured Gammaproteobacteria bacterium | reverse complement strand
TACCCAACACCCTGCAACGAGTCAAAACACTGCTGAACCATCCGGCTTTCCGCTTCACCAATCCAAACAAGGTGCGCGCACTGATTGGCAGGTTCTGCATGGGTAACCAGGTTCGTTTTCATGCCGTCGATGGAGAAGGCTACCGCTTTCTGGCCGACCAGGTCCTCGCGCTGGACAAAATCAACCCGCAAATGGCGGCGCGGCTGGTCAGCGCACTGAGCCGCTGGAGACGCTTTGACACGACCCGGCAGGGTCTGATGCAGGCGGAGCTGAAACGGATACTGTCTGCGCCTGATACTTCCAGGGACGTATTTGAGATTGTGTCAAAGAGTCTCGGCTAGGGTACTCCAGGGAACTGCGGATCCAGTATTCCCTGCGCACAGACTTGAAATTGCATGTTTCCAACCTTATCTACTAATTAAGGCGATGAACCACAGGGCATCCGCGTTTCTTTAACTGCCGGTTCAATCATGATGCAACGTTCATTCAAGGGGTTGAAATAGTGTCACAGTCCAAACACCTGGTTTGCCCGCATTGTCAGGCGGTCAATCGTATTGCCGAAGATAAACTGGACCAGCAGCCAACATGCGGGAAATGCAAGGAACGATTATTTGTTGGCCAGCCAGTAGAGTTGACGGATCAAAGCTTTGCAAAGCATCTGCGCCGCAATGACATCCCGCTGGTGGTTGATTTCTGGGCACCCTGGTGCGGACCCTGCAAGATGATGGGACCTCACTTCAAGACCGCAACCGCGCAAATGGAACCGAAGATTCGCTTTGCAAAACTCAATACCGAACATGCACAAAAGACGGCTGCACAGTTTGGTATCCGCAGTATCCCGACAGTGGCGATATTCAGAAATGGCCGCGAAATTGCCAGGCAGGCTGGCGCTATGGACGCGCGCGCGCTGACGAACTGGATTCAGTCACAGTTGTGACAGCGAGCACAGCGGATAGGCGGCCTACCTTTACGGGACACGCTGCACCCCAGGGCACCCTCTCCCCCAGGTGACCCTCTCTCGCCTGGCGGCGATTCACCTTGTAAATACGTCCCTGTACGCTCGACGGCAGCATCCCTCGGCAATTGCTCCTGCACTGCTCTACCTTCGCCCGTCCCTGGGCTCGTGCTGCCGACGGTCCCGTAAAGGTAGGCCGCCTATCCGCTGTTCAGCTTACCTCTGTTCGTCCGGCGGCACGCAGGCCAGCGCCCGTTCCAGCACTTCGGTACCAGCTCCGGTCTGGTGTGCGCGCTCACTGAGGACTCTTCGCCAGGCACGGGCACCCGGCCTGCCCTGAAACAATCCCAGAATATGGCGGGTGATCTGCTGCAAGCGTGTACCACGCGAGAGCTCGACTTCGATATAGGGTAACAAACGTTCAATGACCTGGTGCCGGCTTGGCATGGGCTGAACATCACCGGCATAACGGCGGTCGATATCCACCAGCAGATAGGGATTGTGGTAGGCCGCACGGCCGATCATGACGCCGTCAACCCGTTCAAGATGTGTCTCGACCTCAGACAGTGTTTTTACCCCACCATTGATATGGATATGCAGTGACGGGAAATCTTTCTTGATTTGATAGACCCAATCATAGCGAAGCGGTGGTACTTCACGATTCTGTTTTGGACTCAAACCCTGTAACCAGGCTTTACGCGCATGCACAATCAGCCGCTCCAACCCCGCGCCCTGCAATAGCGACACGAAACGGATCAATTCATCGTAGCTGTCCTGTTCATCAACACCGATTCGTGTTTTTACCGTAACCGGCACAGACACCGCTTGCCGCATGGCCGCTACACAAGCAGCGACCCGTTCCGGTTCCAGCATGAGACAGGCACCGAAACGTCCCGACTGCACCCTGTCGCTGGGACAACCGACGTTCAGGTTAATTTCATCGAAGCCCGACTGTTCCGCCCACGCCGCACAGCGGGCCAGTTCTTCCGGCTCACTACCGCCGAGCTGAATGGCCAGGGGGTGCTCGAACGCGTCGAATGCCAGCAGATGGTCCCGATCACCGTGTATCAGCGCAGTCGAGACAATCATCTCCGTATACAGGTGTGTGTGCCGCGAAATCAGGCGCAGAAAATAGCGGCAGTGGCGATCGGTCCAGTCCATCATGGGCGCAACCGACACCGGATAGGGGTTCACAGGCATAGGCGGATATTCTAAACATAATATCCGCGCTTACGAAGCATTTAGGCTAGACTGTTGAACAGATCGACCGTTTATATCCCAAAGGACAGTGAGATTATGATATGCCCGTAACGGACAGCGGATTTATGCTCCGTTCACTGGAGTTTCTGGCAACTTTCTTTATCTTCTTTGTAGGGCTGTGCGTCCTGGCCATGATTGTGGTGTATGTCCTGGACGTCACCCAGACCAAGCACGCGCTTCGACGCAATTACCCGGTTATCGGTCATTTCCGCTATTTTTTCGAAGAAGTGGGCAAATTTTTCCGCCAGTACTTCTTTGCCATGGACCGCGAGGAGATGCCCTTCAACCGTGCCGAGCGGTCCTGGGTTTACCGCGCGGCAAAGGACCTGGACAACACCACAGCGTTTGGATCAACCCGCAACCTGACAACATCGGGCACGGTATTGTTTGTGAATTGTCCCTTCCCCACCCTGGGCGCAGATGCCGCAGAAGTCTGTGAAGTCACTATAGGGCCAACCTGTGACAAGCCCTACGTCACCAATGCCCTGTTTAATATCTCCGGCATGAGTTATGGCGCACTGTCAAAGCCTGCTGTAAAGGCGCTTTCCAGCGGCGCAGCAAAGGCCGGTTGCTGGATCAACACCGGCGAAGGCGGTCTGTCCTCCTACCATCTGGAGGGCGGCGCAGACGTTGTTTTCCAGATTGGCACAGCCAAGTACGGTGTCCGCGATGCACTGGGTAATTTAAGCGATGACAAGCTACGCGAAGTTGCCGCACACGACCAGGTCAGGATGTTCGAGCTCAAGCTCAGTCAGGGTGCCAAACCGGGTA
>CBFDBP010000355.1:0-3015 GCA_965603065.1 uncultured Gammaproteobacteria bacterium | reverse complement strand
GTTCCAGCACTGGCGGAAGGCGGGAAGCAGAAGGTGGTCTACCATGTCAACTACGACGACCCGAAACACCAGGCTGCGGCCCTGCGTAACATTCAGAACCACATCAATGCGGTGGGCGCAGAGAACCTTGACCTGAAAGTGGTAATGCATGGCGATGGACTGGCTTTGCTGCTTTATCCCGATGCCATGGCTCATACAAAAATGAAGATGGCCAATGCCGACGACGAGCTGCAGGCCAAAGTAGCCGGTTTAAAAGATCAGGGCATTCAGTTCCAGGTCTGTGCCAACACGCTCAAAGGGCGCAAAATCGATGCGGAAGATGATCTGTATGACGTATCCGACGCAGACATAGTACCGTCGGGCGTGGCACAGCTGGCTATTTTACAATCCCAGGGTTACGCCTACATCAAACCATGATTTAAAGGGGTCGGTGACAAATCGAAATCATTATCATTTGTCACCGCCCCCTTTTAATTCCGATGTATCGCGGAACTGCAGTGCCGCCAGCCGCGCATAGAGCCCGTGTTCTGCCACCAGTTCGTCATGGCAACCGCTGGCGACGATACGTCCACTATCCATCACCAGGATCTGATCGACTTTACGCACCGTGGCAAGACGATGCGCGATAATCAGCGTAGTGCGCGCTTGCATCAGTTGTTCCAGCGCGTCCTGAACCAGCCGTTCGCTCTCGGCGTCCAGGGAACTGGTGGCCTCATCAAGCAGCAGCACGGCCGGGTCACGCAGAATGGCGCGGGCGATGGCGATGCGCTGACGTTGTCCACCGGACAGACGGATGCCGCGTTCACCGAGGAAGGTATTAAAGCCGTGCGGTAACTGGTCGAGAAATTCAGCCGCGTGTGCAGCTTCGGCGGCACGCCGTACGTCTTCATCGTTGACCCGGGGGAAACCGTAGCGGATGTTCTCCCAGGCATCGGCGCCGAAGATGACCGGGTCCTGTGCCACCAGCGCCATGCGCTGACGCAACTGTTGCGGATCGGCTTCGCGGATATCGACACCATCGAAACGAATGACGCCGGCGTCCGGATCGTAGAAGCGCAACAGCAGTTGCAACACGGTTGACTTACCGGCGCCCGACGGGCCGACCAGCGCAACCTTCTGGCCCGGTTTCAAGGTCAGTGACAGCTCGCTAAGCGCAGGGCTGTCGGGCCGTGAGGGGTAGCGAAAAGTGACATTGCGTAACTGCACCTCGCCACGTGCGGGTTCGGGGAGTGCAACGGCAGCGGCCGGCGGGGATATGACGGGTTCGGTGTTGAGCAGTTCCAGCAAACGTTCGGTGGCACCGGCGGCACGCAGCAGCTCACCGGCCACCTCGCTCAGCGCACCCACCGAACCGGCAACCAGTAAGGCATAAAACACAAACGCCGAAAGCTGCCCGCCACTGAGGCGCCCGGCCAGTACATCATGGCCGCCCACCCACAACACGATACTGACAGCGACAAACGTGACCAACATCACTGTGGCAGTGAGCAGCGCGCTGACACGGGTACGCCGAATGGCGGTATGGAAAGCGGCCTCCACCTGCTCACCATACCGCTGCTGATCGATGCGCTCATGACAGAACGCCTGAACGGTGCGGATACCGTACAACACTTCATCAACCAGGGCGCCGATATCGGCAATCCGGTCCTGGCTGCTGCGCGACAGGCTGCGCACCCGGTGCCCGAGCAGCCACAGCGGTATCACTGCGACAGGAACACCAAGCAATACCAGCAACGCCAGCTTGCCGCTGGTAATTGCCAGCATCACCAGTCCGCCGCTGATCAGCAGTGCATTACGCACCGCAATCGCGAGCGTCGAACCGACCACAAGCTGCAGCAGCGATGTATCGGTGGTCAGGCGCGAGATAACTTCGCCGGTGCGTGTCACTTCGAAGAACGCCGGCTCCAGTTTCAGCACCCGGGCAAACACTGCCTTGCGGATATCGGCCACAACACGTTCACCGATCCAGGTGACCAGGTAAACCCGGGCCGCAACCGAAGCCGCCATCACCGTGACAACAAGCAGGAACAGCAACAGCGCCTGGTTCAGTGCCGCACTTGAGCCGCTGCCCAGGCCGTGATCGACAACGCGTTGCAGAACAACGCCGAAACCGAGTACCGCAGCAGCCGCAACCAGCAGCGCGATCACCGCGCCCAGCACAGCACTGCGGTAGGGGCGCAGAAATGTGAGCAGCTGCACCAGGATGCGAAGATCGCGGCTGGGTGGACGCTGTTCGGTCGTTGTATTCGTTTTGCTTCGGGGCATATCGCTGAGTACCAGGTCCGGCCGTTTGTCGCTGAGTTTTAACGATTAAAAGGGTCAGTAACAAATCGGAATCATTATCATTTGTCACCGACCCCATTAATTTCTATAGTAGCTGTTAGACGACATTAATAGGCATTCGCTTGAAAAGACAGGTAACAGACAAGAAACGACCAAATACCCTGCTGAATGGGCGGTTCGCCTTTTTCCAGGAATTTCTGAAACACCCTCTTCAGATCGGGTCGATCATTCCCAGCTCCCGATTCCTTGAGCAGCGCATCCTGGGGGCCTCCGCCATCGCTTCAGCCACGACTGTCGTAGAGCTGGGTTCCGGCACGGGAGGTACCACGCGAGCGATACTTGACGCGATGCCGAAAGATGCCAGGCTCCTGAGCATAGAAATCAACCCTCATTTTCATACGCTGGTTAGCGGCATTGAGGACGAGCGGCTGATTGCACACCTGGGTAGCGCCTGCGAGCTGAAGACCATCATGTCGATGTATGGGCTGGACGCGCCCGAGGTTGTTATTTCCGGTATTCCCTTTTCCACGATGAACAATAGTGACGGGGCTCAAGTGATCGCGGCGATCTCGTCCCAGCTCGCGCCAAACGGCCGCTTCGTGGCATACCAGGTAAGCGGGCAGGTCGCCACCCTGTGCCGGCCCATCCTGGGACCAGAGCGGGTGGCGATGGAACTACTCAACATCCCGCCGATGCGCGTCTATCAGTGGGAGAAGCGTTAAGAACAATAAA
>CBFDBP010000354.1:0-3021 GCA_965603065.1 uncultured Gammaproteobacteria bacterium | reverse complement strand
TGCCGAAACCGCTTATCTGAAAGCGTTGTTTTGCCGTGTGTTGCCGAGTTAGGATGCATGCCGGGTTTGGGCCTGGATAGCAGCTTATGCTGAGTCGAACGCAGGATAGGCGACCCGCCTTTACGGGACTCGCTGTTAATACATCCCTGTACACTCGACGGCAGCATCCCTGCTGCCGACGGTCCCGTAAAGGCGGGCCCCCTATCCTGTATATAGATTGGCAAATGAACGAGAAATGTTGACCTATCCTGAAATAAGTCCTGTTGCTGTTTCCCTGGGGCCGGTAGCCATTCACTGGTACGGCCTGACTTACCTGGTCGGGTTTATCGCCGTCTGGTGGTTGGGGAGCATTCGTGCGCGCAAGCCGGATTCCGGCTGGAAAGCGGAGGAGGTCGGTGATCTGCTGTTTTACGGAGCGCTCGGCGTCATTCTCGGTGGCCGCATTGGTTACATCATCTTTTATAACTTTGGCATCTTTCTGGATGATCCCCTGATAGTGTTTCGTATCTGGCAGGGCGGCATGTCTTTCCACGGTGGCATGCTGGGTGTGTTTGTTGCGATGTGGTTGTTCGGGCGTAAAACCGGGCGCAGCTTTTTCCAGGTCACCGATTTCATGGCGCCGTTTGTACCGGTCGGGCTCGGCGCGGGTCGAATCGGTAATTTTATCAATGGCGAACTTTGGGGTCGGCCCACGGAGCTGCCGTGGGGCATGGTGTTTCCGTTCGTGGACAGCCAGCCGCGTCATCCGTCCATGCTCTACGAAGCCCTGCTGGAAGGCCTGGTGCTGTTCGTCATTCTGTGGCTGTATTCTTCCAGGCCCCGGCCATTTCGCGCGGTATCCGGCATGTTCATGCTCTGCTACGGTGTATTCCGCTTTGCCGTGGAATTTGTGCGTGTACCCGATGCACATATTGGATTTATCGCACTGGACTGGGTGACCATGGGGCATCTGTTGTCTGCGCCCATGATCCTGTTCGGCCTGTTTCTGCTGGCACTGGCGTATTCAAAAAGAGGTAAAGCGTGAAACAGTATCTGGACCTGATGCAGCATGTGCTGGACAACGGTATAAGCAAGGAGGACCGCACCGGGACAGGCACACGGAGTGTGTTCGGCTATCAGATGCGCTTTGATCTGGGCGCCGGTTTTCCTGCCTTGACGACCAAGAAAGTGCACTTGCGCTCGATTATCCACGAACTGCTCTGGTTTCTGAAAGGCGATACCAATATCAAGTACCTGCACGATAACGGTGTGAGTATCTGGGACGAGTGGGCCGACGAAAACGGCGACCTCGGGCAGGTGTATGGCTATCAGTGGCGTTCCTGGCCGGCGGCCAACGGTAAGCACATCGATCAGATCAGCCAGGCCGTGAATCAGATCAGGGAAACCCCGGATTCGCGGCGCATTATCGTCAGCGCCTGGAACGTGGGCGAGATCGAGGCTATGGCTTTGCCGCCCTGTCATGCGTTTTTTCAGTTCTATGTGGCAGATGGCAGACTGTCCTGTCAGTTGTATCAGCGCAGTGCGGATATATTCCTGGGTGTTCCGTTCAATATTGCATCCTATGCCCTGTTGACCATGATGATGGCGCAGGCCACCGGCCTGAAGCCTGGCGAATTTATACACACCCTGGGGGATGCACATCTCTATTCCAATCACCTGGAGCAGGCCGCAACCCAACTGCAACGTGAACCGCGCGCCCTGCCGGTCATGAAAATCAATCCTGATGTGAATGACGTATTCGCTTTCAGATTCGAGGATTTTGAGCTGATCGATTACCACCCCCACGCGCATATCAAGGCGCCGGTAGCGGTGTAATGCGCATTGCGCTTATCGTGGCGATGGCGGAAAACCGCGTCATCGGTCGTAACAATCAGTTGCCCTGGCATATTCCGGCAGACCTCCGACATTTCAAGACGCTGACCATGGGCAAGCCGATCATCATGGGGCGCAAGACCTATGAATCGATCGGACGGCCGCTGCCGGGTCGTGACAACATCGTGATAACGGGCGACAGCCGTTATCAGGCCGAAGGCTGCCAGGTGGTGCACTCCATCGACCAGGCGCTGGAAGCGGCCGGCAGCTGCGAGGAAGCCATGATTATCGGTGGTGCCAATCTGTACCGGCAAATGCTCGAAAACGCCGAGCGTTTATACCTGACACTGGTCAAGGCCGAGCCGGAAGGCGACACCTGGTTTCCGGAGATCGAGCCGCAGCAGTGGTGTGAAATCGAACGTGAAACGCATAAAGCCGATGAAAGTAACGAATACGATTATGATTTCGTGGTTCTTGACCGCACCCGGTGACATGCTTCAAAGGCGAAACTGCAAACTTTCGGCACAAAGCCCGGCAACCGTCCGTGCTTCATGCTGAGGTAATAACTGTTCCTGACCGCGATACGCCGATGACACCCAGGGAATTCGCGGTCAGGAGACCGCTCCTACATCATGGATGCTTGCCGCTCTTCCCCGGCTGTTATTTTTTGGGTTTGCGGAGCCCCGGACAATTATATTCAATACGTTGCGCTTTTTTCCTGCCGAGGCGGAACGCAGTCATTTTTCCGCCCCACAGGCAGCCGGTGTCCAGGGCATGAATGCCTGGCGCATCATAGGCGCCCAGTGTTGACCAGTGACCGAACAGGATGTTCATGTTACGGCTTTTTCGTTGCTTCCAAGCAAACCAGGGTTTCAGGTGTTTTGGCTGGCTGCCCGGCGCTCCCTTCTGCTCCAGTGCCAGGCGCCCATTAGCGTCACAGTAGCGCAGGCGCGTCAGGCAATTGGTAATAAAGCGCAAGCGGTCCCAGCCAGTTAGCTTATCCGACCAGTGGTCGGGATGGTTGCCGTACATGGCTTCCAGGAATTCGATATAACGATCGCTGCGCAGGACCTTGGCCACTTTATTTGCACAGCGTTTGGCGGTGTCCAGGTCCCATTGCGGCGGCAGGCCGGCGTGGATCAACGTGTAGCCGGTTTTTGCATCGTGATGGAGCAGAGGTTGGTGACGTAACCATTCCAGCAGTTCGGG
>CBFDBP010000353.1:0-3064 GCA_965603065.1 uncultured Gammaproteobacteria bacterium | reverse complement strand
CCTCACCCTAACCCTCTCCCGGGGGGGAGAGGGGACTTTTACAACACCCTCCGGGGTGAGAAGGAATCCTTTTTTATGAGCCGCATTAATATTCTACTGAACATCATTTGCATACAAACTGAATCCATCGCCTAAAGGCGAGGGGTTTAAAGATCCCTTATACGGGGGCTCTAAATCAATGATCGTAGAGCGCCTCGATCCGGTCGGCGAAGCATTCCAGCACCCTGGCCCATTTTACCTTCAGTGTTGGCGTCACCAGATCATCCTCCACGGTCCAGGGATCCAGGGTAAGAATGACATGGCGAATCTTCGCATAACCGGGGAATTCGTGGAGTTGCTTTTGCATCCGTGATAACACCTTGCGGTGCAGGCGTCCGTTTTCCAGACTGTCCCGGGCAAAGGGATCCAGCCCCAGCTCCTTTGCCAGGCCAAACCACAGATCCGAGTTCAGGACCACCACGGCGCCCAGGCTCGGCTTACCTTCACCCAACACCAGCGCCTGATCGAACAAGGGGTCCAGACAGATGGCCGCTTCCATGTCCACCGGGGGCACTTTCTCGCCGTTGGACAGCACCAGAATGTCCTTGATGCGCCCGGTGATATAAATGCGCCCGCCTTCGATACGCGCCTGGTCGCCGGTGTGCAACCAGCCATCGGGGTCGATCATCTCCGCAGTCGCGGCATGGTTGTTCCAGTAACCGAGCATGATGCCCGGGCTTTTAACCACCAGCTCGTCTTTTTCCCCAATACGCACCTCGATACCCCGGCAGGGTTCGCCGACACTGGCCGGATCGTTATTACCGGGACGGTTCACGCTGATGATGGGACTGGTTTCGGTCAGCCCGTAACCCTGCAGGATTTCCAGACCCAGACCGATGAACGTCCTGGCCACAGTGAACGGCAGTGCGGCGCCACCGCAGATGGCATAGCGTATATTGCCGCCCAGTTTTGCCGTCACCTTGTCACCGACCAGCTTTTTCAGTAACGGGTAA
Source organism: uncultured Gammaproteobacteria bacterium (assembly GCA_965603065.1). Classification (GTDB taxonomy): domain Bacteria; phylum Pseudomonadota; class Gammaproteobacteria; order DSM-19610; family DSM-19610; genus Thiogranum. The sequence continues at coordinate 2,072 of CBFDBP010000353.1, read as the reverse complement.
ATCAGCAACACGGGAGACCAGGAGGCGCGTCCCTGCCGGCGTAAAAAAGCCCGCCAGCCGATGCGCACCGTGGCATGAAACAGGCTGCGCGCAATGGCCGGCTGTTTTTCAAGCTGTTCCATAATACGGCCGTGAACCCGCTCGAAGATGCGCGGCACCGCCATCATCTCTGTCGGTTTGACCTGCACCAGATCCTCCGGCAGCTGGGGCACGGAACGCGCATGGGCGACAATGGCACCGGCCATCATCGGCAGGTAATAACCGGCCGTTCTTTCCAGGGTGTGCGACAGCGGCAAAAAGGACAGGAACACTTCCCCGACATAACAATCCACGGAAGCCACCGCGGCGTGTGCCACTGACAGCATATTGTAATGACTGAGCATCACACCCTTGGGCCGCCCGGTGGTGCCCGAGGTGTAGACGATAGACGCCAGTCCATGCGGATCGCCCCCACGGCGCTTCATTTCCGCTGCGCTCGGCGGCAACCAGTCATCGACAAAACGCAGGCGCTGGTCACCCTCGAGTGCTGTCTTTTTTTCCAGGTGTTCGGACGGCGTATCCAGAATCAGTACGCGCTGCAGGGTTTCGTTAGCCTGCAGGGAAGGCAGCAGTTTCTTCCACTGCGCCAGATTTTGCAGCAATAGCAGTGTGACTGCCGCGTCATCGAGGATATAGGCGATATTGTCGGGACGATCTTCTGTATATAAAGGTACCGAAACCAGCCCTTCAGCCAGCACGGCGAGGTCGAAGTAGACCCAATCGAGACCGCTGCGCAGACGGATGGCGACACGCTCTCCGGGTTCAAACCCTTCCCCCGCTATCGCTGCACGCCATCGCGCCACCTGTGCAGCGACGTCACGCCAGCTGCTGTCGACCCAGGTCCTGGAGGCTTTGTTGTAGTTTCGATAGGCGGTCAACTCCGCTGTGCGCCGGACCCGCTCATAAAACAGGCCGTCCAGCGTACCCGCCGCTTCAACCGTGATCAGGTCTTCCTGCCAATCGTTCATAACCCTCTATATGTACACGGAATCTCCGCCAATGCAACTTTTCGGGTAGAATGCAGGACCATGGAACTGATCATCAATGGCAAAGCCGAGCAGTTGCCGGAGGGCACTAGCGCCGCACAGCTGATTGAACGGCTGGGTCTGACCAATGAACGCCTGGCCATGGAGGTCAACCGGGAAATCGTGCCGCGCAGCAGTTTCGAGGCTCATATTTTAAAGGCGGGGGACCAGATCGAAATCGTTCGCGCCATCGGCGGCGGCCAAACCCGCACATAAGGAGAACAGCATGTCGACCGTCATGAAACCCACAACACCCGGCAGCGCAGACCCGTTGATGATCGACGGTGTTGCCTATCAATCCCGGCTGCTGGTCGGTACCGGCAAGTACAAGGACATGGACGAAACCCGCCTGGCCGTCGAAGCCAGTGGCGCGGAAATCGTCACTGTTGCCATTCGCCGTACCAACATCGGCCAGAATGCCGGCGAACCCAGCCTGCTGGATGTACTGCCGCCGGATCGCTATACCTATCTGCCCAACACCGCCGGCTGCTACAGCGAGGACGATGCGGTGCGCACCTGCCGTCTGGCGCGTGAACTGCTGGATGGTCACAACCTGGTAAAACTGGAAGTACTGGGCGACGAAAAAACCCTGTTTCCGGACATCACCCAGACCCTGAGCGCCGCCGAGACGCTGATCCGGGACGGCTTCAAGGTGATGGTCTATACCAACGATGACCCCATTGTCGCCAAGCGGCTGGAAGAGCTGGGTTGTGTCGCCGTGATGCCACTGGCGGCACCCATCGGCTCCGGCCTGGGGATTCGCAACCCGTACAACATTCGCACCATCGTCGAAAATGCCGGCGTTCCGATTCTGGTCGACGCCGGTGTCGGCTGCGCATCGGATGCAGCGATCGCCATGGAACTCGGTTGTGACGGTGTCTTGATGAATACTGCAATTGCCGGCGCAAAAAACCCGGTGCTGATGGCTTCGGCGATGAAAAAAGCCATCGAGGCGGGACGTGAATCGTATCTGGCCGGGCGCATCCCCAGGAAACGGTTTGCCAGTGC
>CBFDBP010000352.1:0-3064 GCA_965603065.1 uncultured Gammaproteobacteria bacterium | reverse complement strand
ATCCCCTCTCCCCAACCCTCTCCCGGTGGGAGAGGGAGTTAACGGGACAGCAGTGGTCCTTGGTGGTTAGGCTATACAAGGCCAAAATGACCCACTCAGTTAGGGGAAGAACCAACCTGGTAATCAGGGCCGGCATCTTCAGGGTTTGCCCAGATAGCGGGATATATCCACTTCATCAATCTGTTCCGCTTGCAGAAACTTGCGTCCATAGCTGAGCCAGATGCCGCTGCGCAGAAACAGGTCGAACAGCTCCGCATCAATATGTTCATCATTCTTCATAAAGCTCAGGATGTGCACCGCTTCACTGAGTGTCTTGGCTTTTTTGTAGGGACGGTCTGCGGCCGTCAGCGCTTCGAAAATGTCGGCGATGGCCATCATGCGCGCCGTTAGCGGCATCTGCTCGCGGGTCAGGCGTTTTGGATAGCCCGTTCCAGCCATGGTCTCGTGGTGGCAGCCGGCAATCATCGGAACGTCACGCAGATGTTTCGGGTAGGGCAGTTTCTCCAGCATGATGATGGTCTGCACCATGTGGTCGTTGATTTTGAAGCGCTCTTCGGCGGTGAGTGTACCGCGGCTGACCGACAGGTTATAGATTTCCCCGCGGTTGAACTTATACTCGGGTACATCGAGCTTGAATCCCCAGGGGTTGTCCACCGGCATGCGCTCCGCTTGCGGTCTTTCGATCAGGTGTTCGGGTTTGTCATCGAGCAGCTTTTCCTCTACCGGTAAGGGGCTGGGCGGCGTCCTGTCTTTACGCTGTTTTTCCTCCCAGGAAATGCCGATACGGTCATCCAGTGTGCGGGTCCAGCTGCGCCCGCCAATCTGTTGCAGGCGTTCGACCTTTTCCGCTGCCATGAATTCGCCACCTTCGTTGCATTCGGCGATAAAGGCGAAGTCGTCGTCCAGCTGCTGCCGCTCTTCATCCAGTTTTTTCTGCAGCGCAGAGCGGTCACCGCCCTCGCTCAGCTGTTGCCAGTAGCGAATTTCGGCATCCCGTTTCAATACTTCGAAGCGCGTGCGCACCTCATGGATCCGATCATAGATGGTATCCAGTTTGGTGGCTTTGTCGACCACGTACTCCGGTGTGGTGACCTTGCCGCAGTCGTGCAGCCAGCTGGCAATATCCAGTGCTTCCCATTGCTCGTCATCGAGCTTGAAATCCCGGAACGGTGGATCGTCGCTGTCGCAGGCGGCCTTGGCCAGCATACGGGTCAGTTCGGGTACGCGCTGGCAATGGCCGCCGGTATAGGGTGATTTGGCGTCAATGGCGCCGGCGATAAGCTTGATAAAGGCGTTCAACAACGCCTCCTGCATCATGAGCAGTTGGCGGCTTTCCAGCGTGACGGCAGCGAAACCGGACAAGGCCTGGATGAAGGCAATCTGCTGTTTGTACTCGTCTCTGTCCAGGCTGTTGCCGCTTTCCCGGTAAAGCAGGCAGAGGGTGCCGATCGCCTGGTTCTGTCTGTTGTGCAGTGGCAGCGCTACCAGGGTCAGTGCATCGGTTTCGAGCTGTGTCAGCAATGGTTGAAATACACCCGTGTGCTCGCTATCCAGATGAACCAGGCTTGGTTCCTTGTTGTGGATGAAGTCCACAAGCTCGTTCTCGTCTGCCAGCGATAGCCGCGGCAAGTTATCGATACTGCAGTCGCCCCGTTTGTTCTCATACAGCATGCAGGGTGCAAGGTATTTCTCATCCTCATCGATGAGGTAGGTCAATACGCCATCGGCCTGGCTCACCTGCATGGTCTCCCGCGTGATGCGTTCCAGCAGCGAGTCGAAATCCTTTTCGCCGGCCAGCGAGTTGATCAGGGTCAGAAACCGGCTGATGGTGTTTTTCATCATCGCCATCGCAACCGCCAGGGTGTCGACTTCCTTGATAAACGAACGCGTTTCAACCGGGTTGCTGAAATCAAAGTGGCTGATCAGGCTGGCTTCAGCGGCGAGTCGTTGCACAGACCCGGAGATCCTGCTGGCCACATACCAGACGATGGGAATCGTTATCAGAACAATAAAGAGGGTCGTCATAACAGACATCCAGCGGATGGCGATGGCGTCACTGAGTAACTCGTCTAGCGGGGATATCATCAGCATGTACAGCTCCAGCCCGCTGTCTCCGGACATGCTGTTGATTGAACCCTTCCAGCGCCGGCCGGCAAAGCTGAATTCCAGCGGCTGCGGTTCCAATTTCAGTTCTTTACTGAGGAATGTCAGCACCCCGCTGCCCAGCTCCGACAGCTGCGCGATTCTGAAATTATTGTCGTCGGTCTGCGTTATCAGTTCCCCGGGCTTGCGATAGGCCAACGCACGGCCGTCAGCCTCCATCAATACCACTTCCGAATCCGGCGTGATCTGATGCCGACGGATCGTTTCCGATAACTGCTCGAGTGTGACATCGGCGGCGATGACGACACCCGGCACCGGGGTCTTCAGCGTTATCGTCGTCCCGACTTTGCCGATGAAGTAGAACAGATACGGTTTGATGGCTCGCGCTTGTTCGCCGGCATTGTGGTACCAGGGGCGGGTGCGCGGATCGTACCCGGTGGAGGCCGGGGCCTCGCGGTTGATTTCGTGCAACTGCTCATCAAAGAACAGCCGGATCAGCTGTCGTTCTCCGCTGGCATCGCTGCTGATATGATCGCTGACATACTGCGCGGTATCCGGTGCCGAGAAGGTCTGCCGCAGGTGTGGGGAAGTCAGTGCCCTGACAATGAAATAGTCGCCATTGGGGTAGCCCAGCTGTATCGCCGACAGCGACGGCTCGCCCAGCAAAGCGGTAGCGAACATCTCGACGGACTTCACTCTCTGTTCGAGTGAGTCCGCGTTGATAAGCGGGGAGAGTGCCATCAACTTGATGGTTTCCGCTACCGAGTGATAAGTCCCCCTGAAATCAAGAAACATCTCCCGTGTTGCCTGCTTGTAGACCTTGGCGGCGCCGGACAGCATGATATCGGACGTCTTGCTGTAGTTCTGCCAGGTAAGAACAGCACTGAAAACAACAATCAGTCCAATGAAAAGCGTACCGATTGTGATGTGCAGGGGAAAGCGAAGATGACTGTCTCGGGTG
>CBFDBP010000351.1:0-3082 GCA_965603065.1 uncultured Gammaproteobacteria bacterium | reverse complement strand
GGAAAAACCGGGGTCAGAGAGCAATACTTTCTGATATTGCTTGTTCTTATTATCACCCCCTGCAATCCATCCTCCTTGCGGGGCATGATTTACCTCCCTGTGAACAGCGTATATTAGCGAATATTGCTCTCTGACCCGAATGCCACATACTGCGCAACGGCCAGGTGACGCAGCGCTTTGCCGATCGCGTCAAAGCGGTCATCATAAAGCAGATCGGGCCGGACCTGCCGGCCCGGCAGCTGATTGCGCGTTAATATTAAGGAAGGAATAGGGGACAGACCACGATTTAGTCAGAAGGATAGGGGGCAGACTTCGAGCTAGCTGGGAAATCGTGGTCTGTACCCGATTGTCCCCTATCACCACCCCCTTTAATTCCGTGAACCAGTTCTCAAACAAAGAGTGCATGGAAGCCTAAGATGGTCATAAATCCGATTTCATATTGTTGAGCTAATACAGCACGCTATGTACCTGGAAGAAATTTGTCTTTCGACGACTGAGGATGATCCAGATATGGATCAGTCACATGAAGCCTCGGATAAAGCGGCCGTGCTCAAGCAGGCTAGTTGGATGCGGCGTTGTCGGTCGGAATTCACATTATTCAATAATCACCGTCTGTCGGTTGAAACGCAGGGATTCATGCGGGATGCTCGCGATTACACGGTCGATATCGGCATACTCGATCCTTACCCCAAACGCACCTTTAAAGTAGGCTGGAGCTATTTGCTGGTATTCTTTGCGCTATGTGGGGCTGCGTGTTTTTTCGCATTGAGTGACCTTACGCTGAACACTACGCTGCTGTCGATTAGCCTGGTTGCATTCGCTGGGGTAAGCCTGATTCTGGCTATTTATCGAAGCCATGACCGCATTGTGTTCTACAGCCAGCATGGGCGTACACCGCTGGTCGTGTTGTTTAATCGATCGCCGGACCGGGTGACGCTTGATTCATTTACCGGCACCTTGGTGGAACACATAAAGGATGCCAAAAATCATAACCAGGGTGCCAACGAAAAATTAAACGAAGAACTCAAAGAACATCGGCGTCTCATGGAAGAAGGGATTATTTCCAGCAAAAGATACGATATCGCCAAGCGACGTATCCTGAGTCAGCATAGTTAGAGAGGCGGGTAGTTTTGCCAAAGGGGTTGGTGAAAAAACGCAATCATTCTCATTTGTCACCGATCCTTTAATTCACAATTCACGTTTATGGAAAAACCGTGGTCTGTCCCTATTACTACTTGGTGGTTCTTGTCTCGGCCTATTTTTCCAGTCGTGCGATAAGGCTGGAGGTGTCCCAGCGGCGACCGCCGAGAGCTTCGATCTCGGCATAGAATTCATCGATGAGCTGTGTCATCTCGAGACTGGCGCCGTTATCGGCCGCCGCCTGCAGCGCAATCTTAAGGTCTTTACGCATCCATTCGACGGCGAAACCAAATTTAAACTCACCGTCAACCATGGTCTTCCAGCGATTTTCCATCTGCCACGATTGCGCTGCGCCTTTGGAAATTGCGCCGATGACTTTCTCAATGTCGAGGCCGGCGCGCTTTGCAAAATGCAGTCCCTCGGAAAGTCCTTGCAGCACGCCCGCGACGCAGATCTGGTTAACCGCTTTTGCCAGTTGCCCGGAACCGGCAGGACCAATCAGTGTGATGGCTTTTGCGTAAGCTTGCATAACCGGTTCTGCTCGCGCAAAAACCGTTTCGTCGCCACCGACCATGATGGTGAGCTGGCCATTTTTGGCACCCGCCTGCCCACCGGAAAGCGGTGCGTCGAGAAAGCCCAGATTCCGGGCGCAGGCCGCTGCGTTGATTTCGCCGGCGATAACTGCTGAAGCGGTCGTATGATCGATAATGATGCCGCCTTCCGGTATACCCTGTAAGACGCCGTTGTCTTCAAGTATTACCTGGCGGACGTCGTCATCGTTGCCGACGCAGGAAAAAACAATCTCGGCATTTTCGGCAGCAGCGGCAGGCGTAGCTGCGCGGTCGCCGGCGTATTGCTCACACCAGGCTTCAGCTGTTGCGGTGGTACGATTGAACACCGTGACTTCATGGCCTGCAGCCTTCAGGTGCCCGGCCATTGGATAGCCCATAATGCCCAGGCCGACAAACGCCACCCGCATAATCAATCCAGTCTCAGTAGAGGATGGTCCGCAGTATAAACCGAAATAGGGGACAGACCACGATTGCCACACGATCTGCTATCCTATACGCACTGAGCGACCCACGGATAAGGATATCCACCATGCCACGACGCGCCCGTATTGCCGTGCCCGGTATCCCCTGGCACATCATCCAACGCGGCAACAACTGCAGTGCCTGTTTCTACGCCGAGGAAGATTACCACCGGTATATTGATACGCTGTCAGACATGTCGCCCCGTTTTGATTGCCAGATACATGCCTACGTATTGATGACGAACCATGTCCACCTGTTGCTGACCCCGGCCCACAAGGACAGCGCCAGTCTTCTGATGAAACATCTGGGCCAACGCTATGTTCAATATATCAATCGCCAATACCGGCGTAGCGGCACACTCTGGGAAGGCCGATTCCGCTCCTGTCTCGCCCAGCGGGATGGATATGTGCTGACATGCTACCGCTACATCGAACTCAACCCTCTGCGCGCCGGCATGGTGGTACACCCGCGTGATTACCGCTGGTCCAGCTACCGATGCAACGCAGAAGGGAAGGTCAACCCGCTGATAAGATTCCATCATGAATATAAACGCCTGGGAACGACGGCGGCCGAACGGCGCGCCGCATACCGGCAATTGTTCTCAACACATAGCGACCCGGAACATATCGCCGAAATCCGCGCCGCAACTAACGGCAATTATGTATTGGGCAATAATCGCTTCAACGAAGAGATCAGCCGCATGCTCAAGCGGCGGGTGACGAAGGGGAAGGCCGGGCGGCCCGTCCGGGGCAATAGTGATGGGCGTTAATCGTGGTCTGTCCCCTATTATTCCTATTATTCCCTATCTCTTACTGGCCCATAAAACCGACTGGCGGCAAAAGGGGACAGAGAGGTGAATTTATAATTCCTCCGTCCCCATTATCTCTTGACAGGAATTAGAATGTGTC
>CBFDBP010000350.1:0-3106 GCA_965603065.1 uncultured Gammaproteobacteria bacterium | reverse complement strand
CCGTCAGGCGAGAGAGGGTGCCCTGGGGTGCAAGGTGAATCGCCGCCAGGCGAGAGAAGGTCCTCTGGAGGAGAGGGTCCCCTGGGGGAGAGAGTCCTCCAGAGGAGCCTCTCGGAATGTCCCATTCCTCACCTTCTGCCCTGGGGTGCAGCGTGTCTTGCAAGCCAATGTCGGGCCGGTTCTTACCGTTATATGACTTCCCGTCAAGTATTCGAAACCAGGATCTACCGGCTTTCTAGCAACCCTTACGGCAGCCACGCAATTCGTTTACCGCTTCATCCATTGCTTTTGATACGTCCTGTTCCAGTTCCTTGGCAATGGCCAGGGCATCGCTGTCTGCTGCCACGACGCTTGGGCGGACAAACAGAACACGTGTGCTACCCTGCTGCTGAATGAGCGTAAGGTGTAAGGGACACATGGCCAGCATATCGGGGTCGGCGTTACTGATTTCATTGGTATACCAGACGTTGCAAAACACCATGGCGCGAATGCCTTCCAGCTTGTTGCGGTTGTAATTGTCACCCCAGCGTTCCGCGAAGCCACTCAGGTTGCGCTGTATATTTGGCTCAAATACAACAAAAAACCTGTTTTTTTCTAAAGCTTTATAGACTGATGTATAAGATGCTTCCAGGTCCTTGTCGATGTTCCAGACCAGCACGTTGGAATCCGCTACAGCAAGCTGGCTAAGCCAGAATAACGAGATTGCCCAGAAAGCAATACCTTTCATACCAGCTACTCCTGATTGACCGCTGCTAGCGGTGAAAAATTACGCGCCAACAGACCCATTTCACACTCGGCCTCTTGCAGCGCAATCTGTACCCGATGACCGCTGCCGGGCGCCACCTCAGTGGACTGCCCGTTCATATCCTGCATGTCCTGTAGCTGGAACACCCGGTTTCCAGCCGGCGCGATCAGTTCGAGTTCATCGCCCACCGCAAACTTGTTCTTGACATCTACTTCCGCCATTCCGGTTTCGGCATTATAGGCCACCAGTTCACCGACAAAACGCTGCCGGAGACTCTTCGAATGATTATCGATATAGTTCTGGTAGTCCTGCGCATGATGGCGCTGCAGGAAACCATCGGTGTAACCGCGATTAGCCAGGTTTTCCAGATTGCTCAGCAGGCTGGCGTCAAATGGCTGACCGGCTACCGCATCATCGATGGCCTTTCGGTAGACCTGGGCAGTGCGGGCGGTGTAGTAGTGTGATTTGGTGCGCCCTTCGATCTTCAAGCTGTCCACCCCTATTTTTACCAGACGCTCCACGTGCTCCACAGCACGTAAATCCTTTGAGTTCATGATATAGGTGCCCTGCTCATCCTCCTCAATGGGCATCAGTTCACCGGGACGGTTGGCTTCTTCGATCAGATAAACGTCAGCTGACTGGATATCACCACTGATATCCTGACTGGCGCCCTTGACCTTGTAATCCCAGCGACAGGAATTGGTACAGCTACCCTGGTTGGCATCACGGTGATTGAAATAGCCGGAAAGCAGGCAACGCCCCGAGTACGCGATACACAGGGCACCGTGCACAAATACCTCGAGTTCCATATCCGGGCAGGACTGGCGGATTTCCTCGATCTGGTCCAACGACAGTTCACGTGACAGGATAATCCGCCTGATACCAGCCCGTTGCCAGAATTTCACACTGGCATAGTTCATGGTATTTGCCTGTACTGACAGGTGTATCGGCAGTTCGGGCCAGCGCTCTCGAACCATCATGATCAAACCCGGATCCGCCATGATAAGTGCGTCGGGTCCCAGTGCGATGATGGGTTCCATGTCGGCGAGAAACGTCTTTATCTTGCTGTTGTGCGGCAGTACATTGGTGGCCATGAAAAACGCCTTGCCCTTTGCGTGCACCTCTTCAATACCGGCAGCCAGATTGTCAATACGGTTGAAGTCGTTGTTACGCACGCGCAGGCTGTAGCGGGGCATTCCCGCGTACACCGCATCCGCACCGAAGGCGATGGCGTAACGCAGGTTGCGGAGGGTGCCCGCTGGCGCAAGGAGCTCCGGAGCTTTCATAGTAATAGAGCTTAACCGCTCCTGATGGCCTGGTCCATGGCCTGCACTGCGGCCTCCCACGCCTCACCGCGATTGCCGTTACGGGCCATCAGTTCCATGAGTCCATAGGCAAGCTGGCGGTGCTCGGCGGACAGATCGCGCAATTTACGCAACATGTACATATAACCGCTATTCTCCATCTTCAGGGTACTGACCAGTGCGTACAGATTCAGACTGAGTCCACCGTGCGGATCGGCCTCGATGATCTCCACAATATTTTCCAGAACATCGTCCTGCATATCACACCTTTGGAGCGGGTTTGTCTGCAACATTGTCGCGCAGGTAGACAGGAATGGCCTGTTCCGCCGACACGGCATGGCCCTGGCCGAACGCCCTGGCCGCCAGACGCGCCACATCCGCGGCATGGGGGTTCTGATTGCGGTAAATATCAGCAGACGCCATGGAACACTGAGTGGCCAGCACATCGGCATAGCGATCCCAACCACTGCCTGCACCCACCCAATGGTCCGTTGTTGGCACCCGGACTCGTTGCGGGGCACAAACAGCCTCCCCGCCCAGTGGATCAACGAGTCCACTATCATCGCACCTGAAAGCGCCCCAGTAGACTTCTTTCATGCGCGCGTCCAGGGCCGCCAACACCGCCTGAACGCCGTGTTGCGCAACCGTTCCCTGTGCCAGGGCCGCCAGGGTCGATACCGGCACAACCGGGAGATCGGCACCAAACGCCAGACCCTGCGTGATGCCGGCCGCGATGCGCAGACCGGTAAATGATCCCGGTCCACGCCCGAATGCCACGGCGTCCAGCCCGCTGAGAGAGAGGCCTGCCGCCGCCAGTAAGGATTCGACAAAAGGCAGCAGCAAGGCCGCGTGTTGACGCGGCGCTATTTCGAAACGCTCCTGAACTTCATCGTCCAGCAGCAGCGCCACCGAACAGGCTTCGGTGGCGGCTTCAATGGCGAGTATGCGTGTCATCATTGCTGTCCCGTAAACTCCCTCTCCTCCAGAGGACCCTCTCCCCCAGGCACAGCGCGCCCCGAAAGGTGCCAGCGCCCACCCTGTGTATTTTCAATCTGCT
>CBFDBP010000349.1:0-3117 GCA_965603065.1 uncultured Gammaproteobacteria bacterium | reverse complement strand
AAACCGCGTGGTGAGTGTCAGTACCAGCGGTTTGAAAATCCGCCGCTGTCCCGGGAGCCGGCAGCGCGTGCGGTTTCACTGCGCGGAGTTATTCGCCAGCGCCGTAGTGCCGTGGTCATGGACGGGAAGACCCGCATGTCCAGTGACACGTTCTATCGCATGCTTGACAGAACCCTGGCGGTCCGGGGGCGTATCCCTTTCAGTACACTACCCTGGAAATCGCATATTCACCTGGCACTAATGGTTCATCGGGTGGACGATATACCCAAGGGTTTGTATCTGCTGGTTCGCGATGCAGATCAAACCGAAGCGCTGCAACAGGCGATCACCCAGGCAAACCCGTGGCAGAAACCGCCCGGCTGTCCGGAACAGTTGCCACTGTACTGCCTGATCGAATCAGGTACTGAAGCTGCCGCCCGGCAGATCTCCTGCCACCAGGATATTGCCAGCGATGGTTGTTTCAGCCTGGCGATGATTGCGGAGTACACAGAGCCGCTGCAACGTTACGGTGCCTGGTTTTATCCGCGCCTGTACTGGGAAGCCGGTATGATCGGTCAGCTGCTTTATCTTGAAGCTGAAGCGGCCGGCATACGCAGCACGGGCATCGGCTGCTTCTTCGACGATCCGATGCACGAAGTCCTTGGTCTTGAAGACCGTAACTATCAGGACCTCTACCACTTCACGGTGGGTGGCCCGGTGGAAGATACCCGGTTAACGACATTGCCCGCCTATTCGGACAAGTGACTGTTACAATAAGCGCCCGTTTGTAACACACCTGCCTCAATACACTGGAACCATCATGACCGAGCATGAATCACTTATCATTCCGACCGAAATCAATCTGCACAAGAAGTCCCGCTTGCTGGAAGTCGCCTTCTCGGATGGCTCGCGCTTCGACTATCCCTGTGAGTACCTGCGTGTTTTTTCACCGGCAAGCACGGGGCAGGCGCTGGATGCACCGGTTTACGGCAAGGAAAGGGTCGATATCGCGAATATAGAGCCGCAGGGCACCTCGTTACTGCAACTGGACTTCGATGACGGCTATACCGGAAGCTATTCCTGGAATACCTTGCACGAACTGGGTGTAAATTATGAACAGAATTGGCAAGCGTATCTGCAAGAACTCAAGGACAAAGACCTGAAAAGAGGCGAGAGCAGGGCTGTCGGTGCCGACGGCAAGGTCACCATCAAACTGCTCTATTTTATACAGCTGGCCAAAGTGACCGGCAGGGACGAAGAAGACGTAGAGATACCGGAGTCGGTCACCAATGTTGGAACCCTTCTGGCGTGGTTGCGTAAACGAAGGGACGAATGGAGCGATGCATTTGCGGATGACAAGGTTCAAGTCACTGTGAACAAGCATTTTTCAGAACCGTATACGCTGGTTGAACATGGCGATGAAGTAGCGATCGTGCCGTTGCCGGAATGAAATCACAGCGGTGAAGAGATTAACTGTTGAATTGCAGCCAAATTTGACCCAACATTTGCACATTATTTTAAACCGCATCAGTGTGGCCTGTTTCGCACTATCTCGCTGGACAGGTTCAAAGAAGAAACGCTTACTGTGACAGTGCTATACATCATCGGCAGCGGGCTCACCGGATTGCTCGGACTACCGGTCTGCGAATACTTGGGTCCAGTAGATTTGAAAATCCGAGCTGGAGTTACTTGCGGACGCCGCGCCCATCTCGGTAACAGTCGGATTCATAATATTGCCACAGTGACCGGGACTATCTAACCATCCAGTTACTACTGATTCGACAGCGGCATATCCTGCCGCTATATTCTCACCCCATGCGCGCCATGGATATCCTGTAGCAGATATTCGCTGGCCCGCATTTGAGCCATCGCTTCCCGTATGACTGAAGTAATTATTGTCGGCCATATCCGTAGAATGTCTTTGAGCCGCTGCTTCCAGGCTGCAGTGCCAGGCAAGGTGGGATGTCGCCACATACGAACTGCTGCCGCAGATTCGCGCCTGCTGCCGCGCATTGTTGACACGCGTTAGCATCTGCTTGTCCGTCTCCGACATACAGGTATCGATGGTACTTTGATCAGTTTGACCCAAGTTATAGTGTGACCCAGTGGTAAAAGTCCAGGCAGCTCCCCCATAGCGGTTGCCGGCCACATCCTCTAGGCCACTATTCAAGGTTACGGTATATTCTGCCTCGGCTTCCAATTCGGCTTCGGGGTCGAAGCTGGCGGTAAAAGTCTCTGCGTTATAGCTTACTGATCCAGCTACAGTAATATTTTCACGGTTGATCGAAAAGCTCTCGTCAGTCACTGTTGATACTGCAATTGGTTCATTAAAGGTTGCAGTAACGACGGTGCTTGTGGCAACACCCGCCTCGTTGATTTGCGGGCTTCTTGAAACCAAGTCGGGTGGCACGCTGTCAACGAGCGGAAAGATCAACACGTTCACGCTATCCGTACCAGACAACGCACCGTCACTCACCGACAGCTGAACGCGATACTGAGACGGTACAGCTACCATGGGCGCAACAAAACTTATGCTCGAGTTTCGATTATCCGGCAGGGTTATTGGATCACCCTCAGTCTGTTGCCAGTAAAACGAAAGCGTGTCGCCATCCGGGTCGAAAGAAGCGGCCCCATCTATTGTTACAGTTTCGCCACTGATGGCATTCTGGTCGGCCCCGGCATCGGCATTGGGCGCGCGGTTTTCTGGATCAATTATGTTACTGCCATCGGTGACATCGACAAGCCCAGAGTTAGTGCTGCTCGTGGCTATGGCTTCATTTCCTGAGCCGCCACCCCCACAGGCAGTGAGTATCGTACCCACCAGAAAGATAAGTACAAACGTGACCGACTGGCAATTATGCATGCGTTACTACTCTACTCCGGGCACCGACCTGGCAGCCTCCTTGATATAGTTTTCCATTTACCGGTGATATTTTCCTGGTACCAGTTCACATTGTAGGCCTATCGCAGAATCGATAAGGCAAAGGTAAGAGGAGCGATGGAGATCTACTGTTGCAATCCGAATCAATGCCGCAGGTGACAACAACAATTACAGACGCACGAGGAAAACCCAGAGCTCATTACCCGCAAAGACCAATGAACATTGAATAATTGTTTGCTGTCCTGATCCAGCGAATG
>CBFDBP010000348.1:0-3118 GCA_965603065.1 uncultured Gammaproteobacteria bacterium | reverse complement strand
AAGGCAAGGAAAAGGTTTGGCCAAAACTTTCTGCACGACCCGCTGGTCATCCAGCGCATCGTTCAGGCGATCAATCCCAGGCCCGGGGAACGGCTGGTGGAAATCGGTCCAGGCCAGGGAGCCATTACACTTCCACTACTGAAAGCCTGCCAACACCTGGAGGTTGTTGAACTGGACCGGGATCTGATTCAGCCGCTCGCAGAGAAAACCGCAACAGCAGGCGAGCTGGTTATCCATCAACAGGATGCGCTGCGTTTTGATTTTCGCAGCCTGGCAAACGGAGAAAGGCTTCGCACGGTAGGCAATCTACCCTACAATATTTCCACGCCTTTGTTGTTTCACTTGATAGAACAGTCCGACGTCATACAGGATATGCACTTCATGCTGCAGAAAGAAGTGGTTGATCGAATGGCCGCAGCCCCCGGCAGTGGCGACTACGGCCGGCTGTCGGTGATGGTTCAATATCACTGTCGGGTGGAACCTCTGTTTCGGGTGGGACCAGGAGCATTTAAACCAGCGCCTAAAGTCGACTCTGCGTTTGTACGCCTCATCCCCTGGCCGGAACCGCCGTTCCCCGTTAAAAACACCGGGGACCTGACCGTACTGGTACGACAGGCTTTTTCACAACGGCGTAAAACGCTTCGTAACGCACTAAAACATCTGTTGTCGGAACAAGAAATCAAGGCGACAGGAACAGATCCTTCGGCCCGTCCGGAAACCATCAGTCTGGAACAATACGTTGCGCTGGCCAACCAGCTGGCAACAAAAACCTGAGAGGGACTTCGGCGCGGTCTAATTCGTTGCCATGCCCATAATTCAACCACTCATCCAGGGGCAGGGCCCTTGAGGAGGACACCACATGCCGGCTTATTCGCACCTACTGCTCGCCGTCGATTTTTCCAAAGAAACAGATGCCGTTGCCGAACAGGCGATGACCATGTGCAAGGCCCTGAATGCCAGGCTGAGTCTGGTTCATGTCGTGGAATTCGTCCATTTCGATTTTGCCAGCGAACTGACCATGCCGCAGGAACTGGAACTGGACCAGGAACTGTTGGAACTGGCGGATAAACGCTTGCAACAACTTGGAGAGAAGTACGGTGTAGCTGATTGCGAACGTTTTGTCAGCCAGGGAAATACCAAGCGCGAAATACTTCGTATTGCGGAAAAGCAAAAGGTCGATCTGATTGTGATCGGCAGCCACGGCCGCGAGGGAATTCAGTTACTGCTGGGCTCAACAGCCAATGCGGTATTGCACGGTGCGCCCTGCGATGTGCTGGCGGTTCGGATTCGCGATTAGCCTGTGTCTACCAGCGCTTATCAAGAAACATATAGGCATCTGTATTATCGGCACCGAAGGCGCCAATCTGGTGATCGCCACCCGCACGAAGGCAACGTTTCACATCATCAGGCATGCTATTGGAGATCCGCAGAGTCGGGCCGCGCACACCGAAAGGCCGTGCCAGATTCAAGCCCTGGCCACCGTTGTCAATTGAAAACACCGGTTTCCAGGTCCGCAGCTTCACTGGCAGATCAATATTCCATAATGACTGCAGCAACTGGCCGGCGCCCGCATGTTTTACTGCCCGTTTATCACTGGATATGGTGTTCAACGCTTCGGCTGCCTGCACAACGCCGGTTGCCAGAACACCAACGCTGACAAGGAATGTCAGCAGTGCCAGTCGATTCGGCTTGCGGTAACGTGTCGTTTTCATATTCATTGCATCAGGCCGCTTTATTGTTCCCATACCCTTAAAGTACAGTGGTATTGTTTCTTATCTGAAGCGGAGAAACTGTTATCCAGTTCACAAATTGGTGATTTCCTGCCCGCTATTCAATCCTGTCTCGCACTTCCCCAGTGATGCTTAGCGGCACTGGGGAAGGAATCTTTAACAACAGAACAGATTTTTTTATAGAAATTGAGGAGGCATGAGCTGATACAGCCTCTATGCATTTGTTATTCTGAAAAATAACAGAGAGCACCCACGCGTCGGAAACAGACAAGCCGTGTCGAATTCCGATCGGCGGGTGCTGGCGGAAAAAAACGATTATCGTGTGTTCACTTCACCGCTGTTCTGTAATCCGCGTCCACCCAGCAGCGTGGCAGTGCTTCACCGGAGGGGAACTCCAGAGCGTTCTTGCTGAAAGCGGTCGCTTCCTGCATTTCCTCCCCGGCGTGGAAACGCCCTTGCAGTTGCGACACACACGGATCGAACATCGCCGCGCTGTCCAGCACTTCTACCAAATCACCCGTCGCCTTATCTCTGAGGTACATGACATTCTCCTGCGCTAAAAGCCTTCCGTATTAAATATAGACCCAAATCAGTGTCCATGCTCTAGCGGGGTTTTTCTATACCTGAAAACGGAAACCCCGTATCCTTGCAGGCTAAGCATGGAGCACCACCAGATGTCTGACAAAACCTATAGCATTCAGGTCGAAGTTGAAACCCATTACGTTGAAGAACAGTCTTTACCGGACCAGGATCACTACGTCTTTGCCTACACCATAACAATCCACAACAGCGGCAGCGTTCCGGCCCGGCTTATCACTCGCCACTGGATTATTGCCGATGCAAACAACAGGGTTCAGGAAGTCAAAGGCGAAGGGGTCGTCGGCGAACAGCCGCACCTGAAACCGGGCGAGAAATACCGTTACACCAGCGGCACCATGCTTGAGACACCGGTTGGCACCATGCGTGGCAGCTATCAAATGCGCGCCGATGACGGTGTGGAATTTGACGCCGAGATTCCAACATTCACCCTTTCCATGCCGCGCACACTGCACTGATGACCATCTATGCCGTAGGCGATATACAGGGCTGTTTCGACGAGTTCCAGGGCCTGCTGGACAAAATCCGTTTTGACCCGCGTCACGACACACTCTGGTGCGCCGGCGACCTGGTCAACAGAGGCCCTAATTCTTTAAAAACATTGCGTTTTATTAAAAAACTCAACGCAATCACCGTACTCGGCAATCACGACCTGCACCTGCTGGCCTCGGCCCACATTCCCAGGTATCGCAAGCACAAGGACACTCTCGACCAGGTCCGGGATGCCTCCGATGGCCCCGAACTGCTGGAATGGTTACGTCACCAACCTCTGCTCCATCACGATGCAAAAA
>CBFDBP010000347.1:0-3127 GCA_965603065.1 uncultured Gammaproteobacteria bacterium | reverse complement strand
GTGGGTTGAAATGATTTTCAGCGCAGCTCGAAGATCCTGGCACGGTCGCTGCAATAACCCAGGCATGAACCCTCAAGCGTTCATACGACGCCCACCAGGGCAGCGTTACACTGAAACTCAGACCTGACCTTAGGAGAGACTGACCATGATGATCAAAGACCTGGAAATGAGCAAAGACCTGGACCGTGATGCCCTGTCTGCTGTGCGCGGCGGCGGCAACTCCATCCACCAGGGTGGCATTGACGCCCCTGTAGCCAATATAGGCGGTGGCTTCAGCTTCGGCAGCCCGACGACTATCGTCAGCGCTCCGGTCAACGCCTCTACGGCGGTGCTGAACGACAACGACCTGTATCTGGATATCGCCAACAAGACTGCAAACGTGCTGGGTTCGCTGGGCACGGTGGTCGCGCAGTAAGCCGTTACACGGCAGTCATTACCGCCACTGAAACGGGGGTCTTCGGACCCCCTTTTTTTGTGTGCCACTAATGGTATCGAGGTTCAGAGCAATAGTCAGTCCAACTCCAGCAGTCCCTACTTTCTACTTCACACTTGTTTTATGCTGAAATCGAAACCAAGCGGTTTGAACTCGCTGAATGATAGAGGTTTTTGGAAATGGCCTGAATGATGCCGGGGCATGCCGAGGGGCGATCCCGATCGCCCGCCCGTTACGGCACGCATCGCTTTCCTGTCGAGTTCAACGTTTTGGTTGAGATCTTTAACCACAATTGTTGCCATCTTCTGTCTCCCGGTTAAATCCGTCATCTACGCGGACATTGACCCTGACCGCACCCTGAGCGCTATCACATCGTACAATTATAGCGGTCTCTGCAGGATGTGGAACGGCGAATACCCGGCGTTTGGATATCCTGCCTGGTAAAATCTGTTTCTTATTAAAAAAACTGATAGGACATCCGTCTATCGTCAAAGGGCCACTTGACAGAGCTTGGTGAGAACGGTTATTCAGTAAAAATAATAAGGTATAAAACAGCACATATGGCCGGTTTGTACTAAAGTTTAAAACAACCGGAACTGACCGTTTTTCTAACGCCCCCCGGCTTCGCATACTGTGTCGAGGAGATTGCACAATGAGTTATCGTTGGTGGTCATGCTGTCGTACTAACACGGGAAGACGGCGCAGCATCAATGAGGATGCCTTTCTTAATCTGGATGACATTGGCTTGTGGGTTGTCGCAGATGGCATGGGTGGCCACGCCAGGGGGGACATGGCGAGTCGGTTTGTCGTCGAAGCTTTCGAGGGGCTGGTCAAGCCTCAATCAATGGATGAATTTGCCGGCATTGTGAAAGATCGGCTGCGTCACGCCAATCAACGCATGCTGGATCAGTTTTCAGGCACTGGACCCGACCAGATGATGGGAAGTACGGTGGTTGCATTTCTGGTCTACAAGCGCGAATGGCGCTGTATCTGGGCGGGCGACAGTCGCGCCTATTTGATGCGCAATGGAAGATTGGTGCAGATTACCCGGGATCACAATGTTGCACAGGATATGGTCGATCGAGGAGAACTGCGGCAGGAAGACGCAACCTTTCATCCGTCTGCAAACAGGTTGACCCGCGCTCTTGGCACGCAGAATGAACCGAGCCTCGATGAGTACTGTTCTTTCCTCCGCGACGGTGACACTGTGCTGCTCTGTAGCGATGGATTGATTAAAGAGGTCAGTAATCGGGAAGTCGCGGTGATCCTGGAAAACAGCGATTGTGAAGAAGCAAGCCAGGAACTTGTCGAACTTACGCTCGAACGAGGCGCGCGGGATAACGTTACCGTTGCAGTGATTCGATTCGAGGCTACGACGGATTTCAGAGCCCGGATGCCTGACGATACGGCCGTCAATCATAATCTGCCTGGCAGGGCTGTTCAGGCAAGCGGCAACCTGTCAGTGGCTGTCGGACACCGAAGTCGACAATATAATAAACAAAAAGCGGGTTTAATAAGATGGTAAGCCTGGTAAATGCACTCAAGTCTTTTCATAGTGGTTCCCTGTCCAGGGAAGAGTTGTTTGCCGAAGTCGATCAGATACTGCGGGGCGGGCGGGTCAATGAAAGCTGGTTGCTGAAAACACTGGAAGAAGAAAATACAAAGGTTCCTCTCCCGGAAGATGTCCGTGCGGTGGTTCATACCAGAATAGAAAAAGCAGTGGAGATCAGGCAGGGCGATAAGAATGGTGCAGCGCTGGCCGGCGTTGACGGCGGTCAGTTTGTCGATCCGGATGAAAGCCGCACACGGCTCGCCACCAGCCTGTACCTGAATGAAGCCGGGTCATCCGACGCATCATCCGACGCCGGCATGGATGTCAGGTCACCAGGCCCACCTGGCGTGGCTATGAGCAATTCTTCTGTGCCGGAAACGGAGCGAATGAAGGGCAAGGGGGATGTCCTGAATAACCGCTTTGTTCTGGAAGAGTGCATTGGTGCCGGCGGCATGAGTACCGTCTACAAGGCGCTGGACCGGCGCAAGCTCGAAGCGAACGATCGTTACCCCTACGTGGCGGTCAAGGTGTTAAATGTTGAGTTCCGGGCACACCCTGATTCATTGATTGCGCTGCAGAGGGAAGCTAAGAAGTCACAGAGCCTGTCAGACCCCAATATCGTACGGGTGTACGACTTCGACCGAGACGGCTCAACTGTCTACATGACTATGGAATACCTGCCGGGTGAGTCGCTCGCACAAATGCTCAGGGCACCGGGCTTCAAGGGATTTCCCCGGGATGAAGCCATGCGCATCCTGGAAGGCATTGCACATGCACTGATATTTGCGCACAGTAATGGCATCATCCATGCCGATTTCAAGCCGGCAAATGTCATCCTCACCGATAAGGGGGAGGTGAAGGTGATCGACTTTGGTATCGCGCGTGCCTTCAAACGGCCGGATGACAGCGATATGGAGGCCACGCGTTTCGACCCCGGATCTCTTGGCGCATTGACGCCCACCTATGCAAGCCCTGAAATGCTGGAGCAACAGGAACCCGACCCCAGGGATGATGTCTATGCCCTGGCGTGTATCTCCTATGAAATGTTGACAGGGCGACATCCTTTCGGTCGAATGCAGGCGACCGAGGCACGGGATGGTGGACTGCAACTGGAGCGGAAGAAGAATCTGACGCGAAGGCAA
>CBFDBP010000346.1:0-3139 GCA_965603065.1 uncultured Gammaproteobacteria bacterium | reverse complement strand
ATTCACCTTGTGAATACATCCCTGTACGCTCGACGGCAGCATCCCTCGGCAATTGCTCCTGCATCCCCTCCAAGGGGCCTACTTTTGGTGCTCTACCTTGGCCCGTCCTTGGGCTCGTGCTGCCGACGGTCTCGTAAAGGCATAGCACCTATCCGGTGTTCAGCTTAGTAATTACTGGTATCCTTGCCCCCCATCAATAATTCGCCAATAGGTACACGTCATGCAGTGGCAGACGGTAACGGGACTGGATTTCCAGGACATCCTCTATCACCACAACGATGGCATCGCCAGGATCACCATCAACCGGCCCGAGGTGCATAACGCCTTCCGTCCGGAAACGGTTCAGGAATTGAGCCAGGCGTTTCATCATGCACACATGG
Source organism: uncultured Gammaproteobacteria bacterium (assembly GCA_965603065.1). GTDB lineage: Bacteria > Pseudomonadota > Gammaproteobacteria > DSM-19610 > DSM-19610 > Thiogranum. Next base: position 2,759 of record CBFDBP010000346.1, on the reverse strand, counting down.
CGGCCGACATCGGTGCCATTATTCTCACCGGCGCCGGTGACAAGGCGTTCTGTTCCGGCGGTGATCAGAAAGTGCGCGGCAATGACGGTGGCTACCGGGACGGACAGGGTGTACAACACCTCAACGTCCTCGACCTGCAACGCCAGATCCGCAGCCTGCCCAAACCCGTCGTCGCCATGGTGGCCGGCTATGCTATCGGTGGCGGCCATGTGTTGCACCTTATCTGTGACCTGAGTATCGCAGCCGACAATGCGCGCTTCGGTCAGACCGGACCTAAGGTCGGCAGCTTTGATGCGGGACTGGGCGCAGGATTGCTGGCGCGCACGGTGGGCCTGAAGAAGGCCAAGGAGATCTGGTTCCTGTGCCGGCAGTACGATGCCCGGCAGGCGCTGGAGATGGGACTGGTCAATGCCGTTGTGCCGCTGGCACAACTGGAAGCAGAGACCGTTAACTGGTGTCGCGAAATGCTGCAACATTCGGCCACCGCCCTGCGCGTGCTTAAATCATCCTTCAATGCCGATACCGACGGCCTGGCCGGAATTCAGGAACTGGCGGGTAATGCCACCGCCCTGTTTTACATGACCGAGGAAGGACAGGAGGGTCGCGATGCCTTTCTGGAAAAACGTGATCCCGACTTCAGCCGTTTCCCGCGCCGGCCCTGATCCATCTTTTTTCCAACCGGCCATGACTGAGCTGCAAATCTGGCTATTGGCCATTCGACCCAGGACACTGAGCATCTCGGTGGTTCCCGTCATGGTCGGTACTGCACTTGCCTGGGCGGAACATCAGCTGTTTGCCTGGCTGACATTACTGGCCACACTGGCTGGCGCGCTGTTAATCCAGATCGGCACCAACCTGCATAATGATGCCGCCGACTTTGAACGCGGTGCCGATACAGCGCAGCGCCTCGGACCCAGGCGAGTCAGCGCTGAGGGTTGGCTGAAGCCGGGCCAGGTGCGCCGGGCAGCCCACCTCAGCTTTGCCGGCGCGTTTCTGCTGGGACTGTATCTGGTCTGGCTGGGAGGCTGGCCTATTGTCGTGCTGGGCCTGTTGTCGCTGATGTCAGCATATGCCTACACAGGTGGCCCAAGACCTGTCGCTTACACACCGCTAGGCGAGCTGTTCGTATTTCTGTTCTTTGGACTGGCAGCGGTCACCGGCAGCTTTTACCTGCAGACTCATCAGTGGTCCTGGAATGCACTCCTATTGGGCGCTGCAGTGGGTCTGCCGGCCGCGGCCGTTCTTTTGATCAATAACTATCGTGATCTCGACACCGACCGTTATGCCGGCAAACACACCCTGGCAGTGGTGGTGGGGCGCCCCGCCGTCCGTTATCTCTATGCTGCGTTACTGCTGCTGGCGCCGTTCACAACTTTGCCTCTACTGGGTCAGGATCTCGGTGGCGTGATGCTCGCCCTGCCCTGGCTGAGCCTGGTAGCAGCGGTATTTCTGATACGGCGGCTGTGGTACACAAGCATCGATAAAAGACTCAACCGCCTGCTGGCACAGACCGCACAGTGGCAACTGTTGTTCGGCACACTGCTGTGCATGGCGCTGACACTCTGATATGCAACTGCACAAGGTTCACATCCATCCCTACTGTCTTCCACTGCGTCAAGCGTGGCACAGTGCCAGTGGAAGCTTCGAAGTACGCCGTGGTTTTCTTGTGACGGTAGAAGATGATGCCGGCCGCCAGGGATACGGTGACTGCGCACCTCTGGCAGGTACTGAAAGCGAAACACAGGCGAAAAACTGGCTGAGTAAACAGAATGCCGAGTTAGCCGCTTTGCCAACCGATGCGGCGCTCAACAAATTGCCGGCCCCGGATCACTGCCCGCCCGCAGCACGCTGCGGGCTGGAGACCGCACTGCTTGACCTCATATCCAGACAGCACCAGCTGCCGCTGTACCGCTGGCTGGAACCGAAAGCATCCGCATCGGTAAAGGTCAATGCCAACCTGGGCAGCCTGGACAAAGAGACGAACACCCGCCTTGCCGCTGCAGCAGGTTTTTCTATCATCAAGCTCAAGGTCGGCCTGCGGACGGTTTCAGAGGATATTGACAACCTGCAAAAGCTTGCCGACCTATTACCCGACGGTATCAGTCTGCGCCTGGACGCCAATCAGGCCTGGAACAAGGAGCAGGCGTGCAGCTTCATTACCGGCATCGCGAACCTGCCGGTGGAATGCCTGGAAGAACCCTTACACGAACCCGGCCTGAAAGGACTCGAACAGTTACAAATGCTGGCACCCTTCCCCCTGGCCCTGGATGAATCCCTCACCCAGCTATCCCAGGCGGATTTACTGTCACAGAAACCGGTCAAACGGCTGGTACTCAAGCCGATGTTGCTGGGTGGGCTGCAAACCGCCTTGACCCTGGGGCGAAAGGCGCACTTGGCCGGGCTGGAAAGCCTGGTAACAACCACGGTAGACAGTGCCATAGGCAGCTGGGCGGCAGTCCACCTCGCCGCAGCCCTGAATGCCGGCGGCCATGACATGATCCACGGGCTGGCAACCAGCAGCTGGTTGAGCCAGGATATCGCCCCGCCACCAGCTGTCCATGACGGCCGGATTGTTGTGGGCGGGAATGCCGGACTGGGTATACAGCCGAGTAGTACTTCTTCAAGGTAAACAGAGGTGCGGATCATGCAGGACAAGCCTGTCTTTGAACATAGCCTGACGGTACCATTCCAGGATATCGATGCCGCCGGGGTTGTGTTCTACGCACATTTGTTCCGTTATGCGCACGAAGCCTACGAAC
>CBFDBP010000345.1:0-3152 GCA_965603065.1 uncultured Gammaproteobacteria bacterium | reverse complement strand
GCGAAGAAAAAGGCTGAGGCGAAGAAAAAGGCTGAAGCGGAGAAAAAGCGCAAGGCGGAACTGGCGGCAAAGAAAAAAGTCGAGGAAGAGAAAAAACGTAAGGCGGAGGCCGAGCGCAAGCGCAAGGAGGAAGAAAAACGCAAGGCTGAAGCAGAACGCAAGCGCAAGCAACAGGAAGCGCAGCGCAAGGCAGCCGAGCAGGAAATGCAGGCCCGGCTGGCAGTCGAGCAGGAGCGCATGGCAGCGCAGCGGCAAAGTGTCATGCAGCGTATGATTAACGAGTATGTGCTGTACATTCGGGAGAAGGTGCAAAGAAGCTGGATACGTCCACCAGGCTCCGCGTCGACGTTATCCTGCACCGTGGCAGTGCGCCTGATTCCAGGCGGAGAGGTTATTGACGCACAGATCGTGCGTAGTAGTGGAAATCCTGCTTTCGATCGCTCGGTGGAATCGGCGGTATTCAAGGCATCGCCTTTACCGGTTCCATCCGATAGCGAAGTCATGGAACAATTCCGTTCATTACGATTTGAATTCAAACCAGGTTAAACATGAAAACAATTTGGATCACTCTACTCGGCGTTTGTCTTTACCTCCCCGGCTGGCTGCAGGCGGCGCTGACCATCGAAATCACGCAGGGTGTTGAGGGCGCGGTGCCGATTGCCGTGGTGCCGTTTGATACCGCGAACAATCGTCAGCCACCGCCACAGGATGTTGCCGGGATTATCGCTGCGGACCTGGCCCGCAGCGGGCGGTTCGCGCCAGTGCCCGAGCAGAATCTGATTGCCCGGCCGGTGGAAACCAGCCAGGTGCGTTTTCAGGACTGGCGGACGCTGGGTGTCGAAAATCTGGTAATCGGCAAAGTGGAGACCGTCGCCGACAATGAGTACAGCGTCCAGTTCCGTTTGTTTGACGTACTTCGCGGACGCCAGATAACCGGTTACAGCATGCCGGCAAAGTCTGAGCAGTTGCGCTATGTGGCGCACCGCATCAGCGATATTATCTATGAGGAACTGACCGGTGAGCCGGGTGCGTTTGCAACCCACATTGCCTATGTAATTTCGGAATCAAAAAACGGCAAGAAGGAGTACCAGCTGCAGCTGGCTGACAGTGATGGCTACAATCCGAAAACGTTGTTAACCTCGCGGCAGCCGCTGATGTCACCGTCCTGGTCGCCGGACGGCCGTCAACTGGCCTATGTGTCGTTCGAGAAAAAAGGTCGTGCAGCGATATTCGTACAGGCTATTCACACAGGTAAACGGCAGGAAATTGTGTCTTTTGAGGGGATCAACGGTGCGCCTTCCTGGTCGCCGGATGGCCGCAGCATGGCCGTAACTCTGTCGCGCGACGGTAATCCGGAAATCTACAGCTTGCGCCTGAGCGATAAAAAGCTGAAACGCCTTACCTCCGGCGCTGCAATTGATACCGAGCCTGTGTGGTCGCCAGACGGCAGTAGCATCGTGTTCACATCGGATCGCGGTGGCAGTCCGCAGTTGTATCGTATGCCGGCCCAGGGTGGGCGTGCACAACGCATCACTTTTGAAGGCAATTACAACGCCAGTGCAGATTTTTCTGTTGATGGGAAAAGTCTGGCGCTGGTGCACGGTCAGGGCGGGCGCTACCAGATAGCCGTGCTGGATCTGGACAGCGGTCTGCTGCGGGTGCTGAGTGACGGGCGTCTGGATGAATCACCCAGTTTCGCACCTAATGGCAGCATGATTATTTATGCCACAGAAACCGGGCACCGCGGTGTACTTGCGGCTGTTTCCAGCGACGGGCATTTTCACCAGCAATTCAGTTTACGTGGGGGTAATGTGCGGGAACCGGTCTGGTCACCGTTTGTAGGTCGTAAATAAAGAAGAGGTCATAGGCCGGCGCAGGACGTCGGCAGTGCCGGCTTCAGTTGAATTTGAAACCTGATCAGGTAAAGGAGAGAAAATATGAAATTTATACAGGCAGTCGCGGTCGTATTATCAATTGGATGGCTGGCGGCTTGCAGTTCAACCGGTGACAAAAAAACGGCTGATGCAGCGGTTGTTGAGGATCGCAGTAGTGAAGCCGGCATCGATGCCGCTGCTGTTGATGCAACGGCTTCCGCCGTCGGCGGATACAGTGATCTGACGATTGAATCTCTCACCGATCCCAGCAGTCCAATGTCACAGCGTGTGATCTATTTTGAATTCGACAGCAGTGAGGTGGCGGAACAGGATCGGGAATTTGTCGCGGCTCATGCGGCTATTCTGGCAGCAAACCCGAACCTGAAGGTGTCTATCGAAGGTCACGGTGATGAGCGTGGATCGCGTGAATACAACATCGGGCTGGGCGAAAAGCGTGCTCAGTCGGTGCGTCGTATGATGGAATTTCAGGGAGTTTTGATGTCCCAGATGACAACGGTCAGCTACGGTGAGGAAAAATCGGCCGTTGAAGGCCACGACGAATCGGCCTGGAGCATGAACCGGCGTGTGGAACTGGTCTATGTGGCTTACTAAAACAGCGCTGGCGGTTTGCCTGCTGGCGTATGGTTCAACGGCATCGGCGGTCAGCAAGGACGAGCTGGAAACCAGGGTTCAGCAACTGGAGCGCAGACTGGACAGTCGCAGCCTGGTTAGTCTGATGGAGCAGGTTTCTGCGCTGCAGCGCGAGGTACAGCAACTGCGCGGTGATATCGAGGTACAGACGCACAGCATGGAGAGTCTGCAGAAACGCCAGCGCGATCTGTATCTTGATATAGACCGGCGCCTGCACCGTCTGGAAGTCGGCGGTGTGCAGGGTCAGGCAGATGTGCCCGGGACCGCAGCTGTGGTCCCAAAGCGGCTGGGCGGTGCAACACCGCCGGTGGCGCCGTTTGCGCCCCCAGGGGGCTTCAACGCGACCACCGCAGGCAGTGCCGCCGCATCAGCTGCACTGAATCCGGCAGAGCAGCGTAAGGATTACGATCGTGCGCTGGAGCAGCTGAAGGAAGGCCGTTATACGGAGGCCTCGTCGGCTTTTCAGGCGTTTCTGAAAAAATACCCGGGCAGCAGCTATGCCGATAATGCCCAGTACTGGTTGGGTGAAGTCTACTACGTTACGCGAAAGTTTCAGCCGGCGCTCAGCGAGTTTGGCAAGGTGGTCGACGGATATCCCGACAGTACCAAGATAGCCGATGCAAAACT
>CBFDBP010000344.1:0-3205 GCA_965603065.1 uncultured Gammaproteobacteria bacterium | reverse complement strand
AGAACAGCACGTAGTAAGTGACCAACCCACGCAGCGTGTCCTGGTCCACCGAATCTTTCGGTTCACCTCCCGGACCATAACATTCTGAATCAACGGCCCTTATTGAATCCTTCAACCGGGAACTCTCAAGAACTCGTTTTCGGAGGCCACGATGCTCACCAATCCGCAGCCACCGCGGATCCATCGTCCCAAGGGCTGGCAGGACTGCGTTAAGTCGGCAGTACTCCATGCCATCGCACTCGCCCACTACTCCATCGTATACGCGCATGCCTGGGCCGCTGATAGCATCAATGCACGGGGGCGACTCGCAGCGGAGAACGATTGGCTCCACGATCGGAAGTTACTCCCGCACCCAGGCCCGCACCTGATCCGGCCCCGGTATGCCACCGGCGTGCACCACCTTGTCGTCCACCACCACCCCGGGCGTGGACATGACCCCGTAGGCCATGATCGCGGCAATGTCCGTGACCTTTTCAATCTCGACCTCGACACCGGCATCCTTCGCCGCCTGCGCGATGACATTGGCAGTGATCTCGCAATTGCGGCAGCCACTGCCAAGGACCTTGATCTGTTTCATGGTGATGACACTCCTTACATTCACACTATCGCGTTGAAGCCCCAACCCACCAGCGTAAAGGCCACGGCAAGTACGGCGGCTAACAGGGCCAGGGCCTGCCACTGAATGACCTTCCTGAGGATTAGCATCTCGGGCAGGGAGAGCGCGGCCACGCTCATCATCAAGGCCAGGGTTGTACCCACCGCCACGCCCTTGCCCAGCATGGCCTCGGCCACGGGGATCACACCGGTGGCATTGGAATACAGCGGGATACCCAGAACCACTGCTGCCGGGACGGTATACCAACTGTCGCCGCCCAGGTTTTCCGAGACCCACCCTGCGGGCACGAAACCATGAAACAACGCACCCACCCCGATCCCGATCAAGACCCACGTCCAGATCCGCCCGACGATCTCTCGAACCTCGGCCAGGGCATAATGGTGCCGGCCGGCAAAGGTCGTATCCGGTTTCGGCAAATCCGCCTTACCCACCTGGATCTGCCACACGTAGTCCTCGACCCAGCGCTCGGGCCGGAATCGCTGCATGACGATTCCCCCGAACCAGGCAACGACCAACCCCGCAACGACATACAGGGCCGCCAGCTTCCAACCCAGGATGCCGACCAGAATGACGGCCGCCACCTCGTTGATCATGGGGCTGGCAATCAGGAACGAGAATGTCACCCCGAGCGGGATGCCGGCCTCGACAAAACCGATGAACAACGGCACCGAAGAGCAGGAACAGAACGGCGTGACCGCTCCTAGCGAGACCGCCAACCCCCTTGCCTGCCAGTCGGGACGCCCGCGTACAAATTCACGCACTCGCTCCGGGGCGACCAGTGCTCGTAGCAGGCCCATGGCATAAATGACCACGAACAGCAGGACGAAGATCTTCGCCACGTCCATGATGAAGAACTGCACAGCCGCTCCCGCGTGGGAAGACGGATCGAGTCCCAGCACGCCGAAGGCCAGCGCGTTGGCAAACGCGTCAAACATGGGCCGCTTGTTTGCCGACTTCGGCCGGTGACTCGACCTCGGGCAGCTTGAAAGACAGCACTGCGGCCACCAGCACGAACGCCGCGGACCACCACAGGCAACCGGTCAGACCCTGGGTCTGATAAACCAAACCGGATAGGATGGTGCCGGTCAGGCGCCCGCCGGCATTGGCCATATAATAGAAGCCCACGTTCATGGATACCTTGTCGAAGTCGGAGTAGGCCAGGATCAGGTAGGAATGCACTGCCGAGTTGATGGCGAACACCCCCCCGAACAGCACCAGCCCGGTGACCAGCACCAGCGCCGGGTCCAGCCCGTACTGCAGCGCCAGAGCCATGGCTGCCGGGAAGAACGCCAGAATAAAAGCCCACAGTCGTGCCGTGCCGCCACCGGGTCCCTGGCCCTGGTGACTGCGGCGGATCAGGCGGGGCGCGCTGGCCTGGACGATGCCGTAGCCGATCACCCACAGCGCGATGAAGCCGCCGACTCGGGTGAAGCTCCAGCCGAGCACCGAGTAGAGAAATACCGGTAGCCCCACCACAAACCACACATCGCGCGAGCCGAACAGGAAAAAGCGTGCTGCCGACAGCCAGTTGATCGCCGGTGTATTGGAGAACACCTGGGTAAACTTCGGCTTCGACTTCATCTTGCCGACGCCCCTGGGTAGCAGCAGCGCGGTCACGATCAGAACCATCAACAACATGCCCGCCAACAGCGCCAGGGCACCGCGGAAACCAATCCCTTCGAGCAGTGCCGCCCCGACAAAGAAGCCCGCTCCCTTGAGGGCGTTCTTGGAACCCGTCAATGTCGACACCCAGCGAAACAACTTCGATTCGCCACCGTCCCCGGCCAGCATCTTGACGCTCGCCTTGGCCGACATCTTGTTCAGGTCCTTGGCGATGCCGGACAGGGCCTGGGCAGCCATGACATAGGGAACCGACAGCCAGGCATCGGGCACTGTGAGCAGGGACAGTGCCACTACCTGCATCCCCATGCCGATGTGCATGGTGAGGTTCAGTCCGATGCGTGCCCCCAGCCAGCCGCCGACCAGGTTGGTGACGATGCCGAAGAACTCGTAGAACAGGAACAGCATGGCCACCTCGAAAGGCGAATAGCCCAGCAGATGGAAATACAGCACCACCAGCATGCGGATGGCGCCGTCTGTGACAGTGAAGGCCCAGTAGCCGCCCGTTACCACCAGATAGTTGCGGGTCGCAGCATCCATGAGCTACAGGTCTCCAGCCACCTTGCCAACAAGATCCATCATGCGGTTTACATAGCCCCATTCGTTGTCATACCAGGCATAGACCTTCACCTGTGTGCCATCGATCACCATCGTGGACAGCGCATCGACGATCGATGAGCGCGGATCGTTCAGATAATCCACCGACACCAGCGGACGCTGTGTGCCCCGAAAATCCGTAACACGGATAAATCGAAACGTTCATGGTACTTGGGTTCATGCTGCGAGTCTCTCGTAGCGAAGGCTGCATGAATGGTTGCGGACGAAAATGAAAATTCTTACGTCCACGTACAACCTGTCACATTGACGCGTGTCATTGTCACTTTTCGGTGTGGTTTTGGGGCGTTTTCAAGCAATTTTCGGCGGGTAAAGGTGGTAGATGCAACAGATAAACGGGGGCCTGACTTCTTT
>CBFDBP010000343.1:0-3224 GCA_965603065.1 uncultured Gammaproteobacteria bacterium | reverse complement strand
GAGTAGTAAAGCCTGACGCCCCTGTAGTCATCGTCGTACTCTTGTGGAATCATTTCCGACTGTCGCAGCTGCCTGCTCTGCAGCAGTAACTTCTTTTTCTCGAGTCTCAGACGTTCTCTTTCCAGCCGACTGGATTCAATGTCTTTTGCCACATCGAGCACCGACTGATAACCACGGGACGGCGGAGATAGCCGACCTCCCGGAACCACCTCAAGTATCTCCACACTGGCCGGATCAACATCGGGCGGGGTCTCACTGAAATGCGTTGCACCATCAGCCCCGACCCATCGGTAGATCTGCTCCCCGCTGGCCGTCAGCGTAAACAGCAGAGCAGTACTGATAAAAACGATGCTCAACGGCCTTATCGATGTTGTCATGCCGGCCATGCCCTCTCGCCTCTCTCTACCAACAAGTATAACGGCTCCTGTATCACATGGTGCAGATGACACTACGCCACGCGACACTATTTTTTTCCAGGCTCGGCACGTTCATAGTCGGCAATAATGGCGCAAGCCTGCGCGACGAAGCTCTCGGGGACCCTGACGGTAATAAGCCCCATCACGGGCAGTTCGCCGATACCCCCCTGAAGGTCACCGCCGTAAACAAAGGCGGAAATTCCCTCGCTTTCCAGCAGTCCTTTGATGAGGTGTGCATCGGTAACACTCTGTGCGGAGTACACGCTGATCATGCTCAATCCTGACATAGATTGGCGACGCAGGCCACGACGTGTACCATTTCCGTTTAAACCAGCCACACAAGCATTCACTATGTCTGACATAAAAATTGGCATTGTCACCGCATCGGACAGGGCCAGCGCCGGTGTCTATGAAGATATTTCCGGACAGGCCATCATCGATACGCTCAAGGCGTACCTGTTATCCGATTGGAAGCCGGTCTACCGGATTATTCCGGATGACCAGCCCGTGGTTGAGAGGACCCTTATCGAACTCTCTGATGAAGAAGCGTGCTGCCTGATCGTGACCACCGGCGGAACGGGCCCCGCACCCAGGGATCTGGTGCCCGAGGCCACGGCAAACGTCTGTCAGAAGATGATGCCGGGGTTCGGTGAACTGATGCGCCAGGTCAGTCTGCAATACGTACCGACGGCGATTCTGTCTCGCCAGACAGCGGGCATTCGTAACAAAACCCTGATGATCAACCTGCCAGGAAAACCCAAATCCATCCGTGAGTGCCTGGACGCGGTATTTCCGGCCGTGCCCTATTGTATCGACCTGATAGAAGGCCCCTGTCTGCAAACCGATGAGGCAGTCATCAAGGCATTCAGGCCCAAGGCGAAATGAAGGATCAACCCGGCCCCAAATCTAAATGTGAGGTGTTGAGGTCAGAATGGTCAGTGCCGCCTGGGCATGCTCAGCGGCTTCGCGTCCCAGGTCGGTCAGATAGCCACCGTCCGCCTCGGTAACCAGGCCTTTGCCGTGCAGCCGCTGCATGGCAAGTACAATCGACGCATCCGCCGTGTTGTGCACCTTGATTCCTTGCTGGGTGGTAGTGAGATTGTAGCGGGTCAGGATACCCAGCTCCTCGATCAGTTCGGGTGTATAGGGCATGTTGAATCCTTACAAAGTGTTACACAGAACCAGGGCTATTTACCTGGCGATTTTTCGCGCGGCTAACTGGATTTGTCCGACAGCGCCTTCAGGAAACTTGTTATTTCCTTCACCTGCCTGTCGGTAAGTTCCTTGCCCAGCGCAATCTGTTCCGGTGTATCGTTTTCCGCTCCCGGCATGGTTTCCGGCAGTGGTTCAAAATAGCGATTGGCCCGCTTGATAAGGCGTTCAGTGTCATCGCTGTAGACACCCGGTGCGATCGGCAGCAATACAGCAATAAGGGCCCAGGTAATTTGTTTCACGCGGAATTCGCCCCATGAGTGGCTTAGAGAAGCTCACATTATCCCGCAGCCGGATATCAGATCCAAGCGGATTGACTGATCATCCAACCTCCGATATCACAATGATTACCAAGACGAACATTTTGATTCGAAAGCAATAAACAATGAATAAACCGGGATAACACGGTGTCTAAAAGAAGGCGGGAGATGGTGATTGGTTGATTTCTTACAGGCTACCGCCACCCTACCCGGCTACTTCGGTAACCCGGCTGGACACGGCGCGGAGATATCATCGAGCATGTCGCGCAAATCCGAGCGTTCGAACAACCCTCTAAGAAAGCTGGAAGACGCATGGGGATCTTTGAAATGAACTTCAAATAATTCCAGGCGCTCCTGCTCACTCAGACCTGCTATTTCTGATCCCGGAACACCGAGGCGATGCAGTGCAGCCCGCGACAGTTGAAACCGCCGCTCCGCCTGTGCCAGCTCATCGGCCAGTTGTTCCAGCCGCTCCATACTGGAAACATTGTCGAGCACGATCTGGATATTCAGAAAACAGAACTCTGCATACAGGCAGACGATTTTACGCTCCGCCTCAAGCGTGGCGTCCAGCTGCCTGCGGATAAAATAGTTGCCGGTGATGTCCATGACTCGTCGCTCCCTGCTGTGGTAGTTAATCCGTATGTCGGACAGATGCGAGAAAATCTTTATCTTGGACGTCGACGGATAAGGAAAAAATGCCGCAGCGGAATCAGACCTGCCATAGCCCCACAGTAACTACATGAAAACAACTGTGGTATTTCCAGAATAATCCAGTAAAGTTAGGTACTAGCAAACCGATAGGGGATGGATAGCTTGAAGACACAACGGGAAAGAGTCTTGTTTGCCAGATTAACCATTTTGTTACTTTACACCCCGGCAGGAATCCTCATCACATGGTCGGCACAGGCCATGCAAGGGGTCGAGGAACGCGCCGATCCCACCTTACCCGATATCGCCGCAGTGCATACGGAGCCGGGACAGGCACCGGTCATACTCTATAACCCCATGCTGTGTAAGCAGGCCGGCCGCGCCTTATGCGAGTTTTACCGCTATCACGAGTATGGACACCTCGAGTTGCGTCACTACAAACGCAACGATATTTCCATTCAGCAAAAGGAGCAGGAAGCGGATCGCTGGGCGGCAACACACGCCCCCTTTCGCGTTGTGATAGCAGCCTACCGTTATTTTTCTAACGGTGGCGGCAGTTCCCCGTTCCATGGCGAAGGCCGCAGCCGTGCTGCCCGCCTGCTCATGCGAACTGAAAACCTTGCCCTGTCGAACGGCCCGGCAGACAAACGCAGGATCAGGGAAAACGTCGCGCGGGCTTTCTAGG
>CBFDBP010000342.1:0-3236 GCA_965603065.1 uncultured Gammaproteobacteria bacterium | reverse complement strand
CGACCTTAGCGTCCTTTGCGGTTAGGCTATACAAGGCCAAAATGACCCTCTTGATTGGGGGTGGAACCACTAACTAGTCTGTATGGCGCCGAAGGCCCGCATTCCTGCAGCTGGTAATCTGAGCAGAGAGTGATTGTGTCAACCCGAATCGGCTTAATCAGCGATCCTCATGCTACCGCTGCACCCGTCGAAGAAGCCTTGTCGCTGTTTAAGGCGGCGGGGGTGGATCGCATTTTCTGTGCAGGGGATATCGCCGGCTATGGGAACGAGTTGGAGCAAACGCTTGATCTGCTCGTTGAGGGGGGCTGTAGAGCGATTTCAGGTAATCACGATTTATGGTATGTGGAAGATTCCTCCGATAAGCCGGAAACCCGAACCCGTACATTTCTCAGCAATCTGCCTTCTGTGCTGGAGTTAGTGATTGAGGGGAAGAAGCTGTACATGGTTCATGCAAGTCCGCCGTACTCATACATGGACGGTATAAAGTTACTGGATGAACGGGGGGAGATTCTGCCGGATCGCACACAAGTGTGGAGCGGACGTTTACAGGGCTTTGAGTATGACGTTCTGGTGGTCGGGCATACGCATCAGGTTTTTGCCGAGCACCTGGCCAATACGCTGGTCATCAACCCAGGCAGCACAAAATTCAATCACAGCTGTGCCATACTGGAGCTTCCCGGGTTGGAATTCCGGGTGTTGCCCCTGTCTGATAAAAAGGTGGTGAAAAGCTGGAATTGGGGAACAAACCAGATCGCGAAAATCAATAGAGCCTGAGCAGCGTTGAAACATGCATCCTCACTGCCGATCGACACTGTGCTGCCGGATTTGCGGCACATCCTCGCCAGTCACCGCAATGCGGTGTTACAGGCGCCGCCAGGTGCCGGTAAGACCACGCGTGTACCGCTGGCTTTGCTGGATGCTGAATGGCTGGGCAATAAAAAGATCGTCATGCTGGAACCGCGGCGACTGGCGGCGCGTGCCGCTGCGCGCTTCATGGCGCGCTGTCTGGGTGAGCAGGTTGGTGAGACGGTGGGGTATCGTGTTCGGCTGGATACCAGGGTTGGAGCGTCGACGCGCATTGAAGTTATCACCGAGGGTGTCCTGACGCGACTGTTGCAGGAAGACCCGGCGCTCGATACGGTTGGCCTGGTGGTGTTCGACGAATTCCACGAGCGCAGTCTGCAGGCAGATCTCGGTCTGGCCTTGTGCCTGGATAGCCAGGCCGCCTTGCGCCAGGATCTGCGCCTGGTCGCAATGTCCGCAACTCTCGATGGCGCGGCGGTTGCGCGGTTGCTCGGCGACGCACCGATACTCACCAGCGAGGGCCGCAATTATCCGGTGGACACCCGCTACCGGCCAACCCGTACGCAGTTTGCGCGCCGGCACCGGGCATTTGCAGAGGAGGTGCTACGCGCGGTGCTGACTGTGTTGCGCGAGGAGGCCGGTAGTGTACTGGTATTCCTGCCTGGTGTGGGCGAGATCCGCCGGCTGGCTGCGGCGCTGAGATCGGCGGACCCGGGTGACGATGTTATCCTCGCCCCTTTGTACGGCCAACTCGATGCGCTGGCTCAGGATACCGCCATCCAGCCCGCGAGCGGGGGAAAACGCAAAGTGGTGCTGGCCACCGCCATCGCCGAGACCAGTCTGACCATCGAAGGCATTCGCGTGGTGATCGATACAGGTTTGATGCGACTGCAACGTTTTGATCCTAACAGCGGTCTGACCCGCCTGGTGACGCTGCCGGTGTCGCAGGCGGCGGCCGATCAACGTTGCGGCCGCGCCGGCCGCCTGCAGGCCGGTGTGTGCTACCGCTTATGGCCGGAGCACCTGCATCTGCTGCCGCACAGTCCGCCGGAGATTCTGCAAGCCGATTTGACACCGCTGGTTCTGGAGCTGGCGCACTGGGGGGTGCGTGATGTCTCACAACTTGACTGGCTGGATGTGCCACCACCGGCACACATTGCACAGGCGACCGATCTGTTGCGGAAACTGGGTGCACTGGATGCGGAAGCCCGCCTCACGGCGCAGGGTCGTGCCATGCTGGAACTGGGCGCGCATCCACGTCTGGCTCACATGATGCTGCGTGGCAGGGAGCTGGGTTACGGCAGTCTGGCCTGCGAATTGGCGGCGTTGCTGGGTGAGCGCGACCCGCTGCGCAGTGCGCAGCCGCACGATGCGGATATCGTCTTGCGCCTGGAGTTGTTGCGTGGTATCGGGGACGCCCGTGATGCCAATCATGGCCTGCTCAGGCAGATTCGTGATACGGCGCGCCAATGGCGGCGTCAGCTTCATTGTGACGCAGCACCGGGGGATCATGCGGATCTGCCCATGGCCGGCGTGCTGTTGGCATTCGCCTATCCCGATCGCATCGCACGGCGCCGCCAGGGTTCTGATAACCGTTTTCTGCTGAGCAACGGCCATGGTGCCGTGTTTGGCGAAGCGGAACCATTGGCGGCCGCTGACACGCTGGTCGCCGCCAATCTTGACGGCAAGGGCGAGGCGCGCATATTTCTTGCCGCCGGCGTGCATCGCGAGCAGCTGCTGGAGTATCACGGCGACCTTATCCGCGAACAGTCGTTCGTGAGTTGGGATGAACGTGAACAGTGTGTACGGGCACGCCGTCAGCAGCAGCTGGGTGAGCTGGTGCTGCTGGACGAAGCCTGGCAGGATGCCGATCCAGAGGCAGTGCAGTCTGCCATGCTCGCCGGCATACGCCGCCATGCACCGGCCTGTCTGCCGTGGAGTGAAGCTGCGCGTCAGCTGCAGGCCAGAATCAGTTTTTTGCACCGCCTGGCACCGCACGACTGGCCCGATGTCGGTGATGCCAGGCTCATGTCCAGCCTGGATGACTGGTTGTCACCGTATCTGCACGGCATGACCCGTCTGGCACACCTGAAGAGGCTGGATATGTGCGCTGCGCTATTGGTACAACTGCCCTGGGTGAAACAGAAACAGCTCGATGAACTGGCACCTGCCCATCTCACCGTGCCCAGCGGCACCAGGGTCCGTCTCGATTACAGCCATGAAATACCGGTGCTCGCGGTACGCCTGCAGGAAATGTTCGGTCTCGGCGATACACCGCGCGTTGCCGGCGGCCGGGTTGCCGTATTGTTGCACCTGCTGTCACCAGCGCGCCGGCCCGTGCAGATAACGCAGGATCTCGCCGCCTTCTGGCAGGGCAGCTACCATGCGGTGAAGAAAGAACTCAAGGGCCGCTATCCCAAACACCATTGGCC
>CBFDBP010000341.1:0-3253 GCA_965603065.1 uncultured Gammaproteobacteria bacterium | reverse complement strand
AGGCACGACGGGTTCGCTGGTCGATCGACGTTGACCCGGTCGACATGTTTTAAGCGGTATTTCTCAGAAGCGGTAAACAAGCCCCAGATTCCAGTAATGGATGCTGGATTCAACCCGGGTCGCGTCAGCCTGAACACCCAGTTGTTCAGCGAACATCCAGCCCACCGCGGCACCCCAGGATATCGACGAATCCGAATCACTCTGTGAGTTTCCGGGAAAATCAACCGAAATGTCTTCCCACAGGAATCCGTAGCGGACCTTGCCATAAAACCTGTCGCCCAGACGACTGACGACATAGACCGCACGTGTATCGATATCCCAGTCCCCGTTGATGCCGGAGCTTTTGAGGTCGCCGTCAGAGACGGTGGTGGTAAATTCCGCCTCGATCGAGGCAGCGAAAATCTCTTTGCTAAATACATCATAGCCGGCCAGAAAACCGGCGTTGGTGGCATTATCAAAACCATCGATGTCGGCATCCATCGCACCCACGGAGGCTCCCAGATACCAGCCTTCCGCCTGGCAGCCAATGGAACAGAACCACAACAGAGTCCCCGTAAACACGCTTTTCAACTTCATGGCGTTCTCCCGACGACCTGAAGCAGCAACAGTTTTGTTGAATACAAACCCGCAGCCCGGATAATAGGCGCCTTTCAAGCTAACCTTAAGTCGATGAAACATCACCTGTCCCAGTTACTGTCGCAAGCGATCCAAACCCTGAAATCCCATGGGATTCTGCCTGACGAACAGCACATCGAAATCAATCTCGAGCGCACCCGGGACCGCAAACACGGCGATTTCGCCAGTAATCTTGCCATGGTACTGTGCAAGATCGCACGCAGCAAACCCCGCGATCTGGCGGAAAAACTGGTCTCGGCACTGCCTGAATCCGAACAGGTGAGCAAAGTTGAAATCGCCGGTCCCGGTTTTATTAATTTCTTTCTCAGTCCGGCAGCCTACCACGCGACCGTAACACAGGTACTGGAACAGGGTGATCACTACGGCCTCAGTGATCTCGGACAGGGCAAATCCGTACAGGTCGAATTCGTCTCCGCCAACCCGACCGGGCCATTGCACGTTGGACACGGCCGTGGTGCCGCCTACGGAGCCACGGTTGCCGACCTGCTCGATGCTGTCGGCTACAAGGTGCACCGTGAATACTATGTCAACGATGCCGGACGCCAGATGGATATCCTGGCCACCAGTGTATACCTGCGCTACCTGGATCTGTGCGGCGAACAGCTGACTTTTCCCGCCAATGGCTACAAGGGCGATTATGTCTGGGATATCGGCGCCAGCCTGCACCGTAAATATGGCAACGGTCTGCACCATACCGTAACCGAGTTGTTCAATGGTATTCCTGCGGATGAGCCGGAGGGCGGCGACAAGGAAGTTCATATCGACGCCCTGATCGAGCGAACCAAGCAGCTGCTGGGTGAAACACATTACCAGCAAGCCTTCGACCTCGGACTCAATTCCATTCTGGACAATATCCGCCGTGACCTGGAAGAATTCGGCGTGCGTTACGACGAATGGTTTTCTGAGCGCGCCTTGACCGGTAACGATTCCGTCCAACTCGTCATCCGGCGTCTGCAGGATTCCGGCCATATCTACGAAAAGGAGGGTGCGCTGTGGTTCCGCTCCACCGAATTCGGTGATGAAAAAGACCGGGTGGTGGTGCGTGACAACGGCCAGACAACCTATTTTGCCTCCGACATCGCCTATCACATGAACAAGCTGGAGCGCGGCTATGACCGGGTGATCGATGTATGGGGCGCTGATCACCACGGCTATGTGCCCCGCGTCAAAGCGGCACTCACCGCCATCGGTGACGATGTGGAGAAACTCGATGTTTTGCTGGTGCAGTTCGCCGTCCTCTATCGTGGTGGCGAGAAAGTGCAGATGTCGACCCGCTCGGGAGAGTTTGTTACTTTGCGTGAATTGCGCCATGAAGTCGGTAACGATGCCGCGCGGTTCTTCTATGTGATGCGCAAATGCGAACAGCATATGGATTTTGACCTGGACCTGGCAAAATCCCAATCCAGCGACAATCCGATTTATTATATCCAGTATGCCCACGCCCGCGTCGCCAGTGTATTTCGGCAAATGCAGGACAAAGGCCTGCAGTGGGATGCTGTCCGCGGCGAACAAAACCTGTTCCGGCTCATTGAAGCACACGAAGATGCACTCATGGTCAACCTGTCCCGTTATCCGGAGCTTGTCGAAACTGCTGCGATTAACCACGAACCCCATCTGCTGGCACACTACCTGCGCGACCTGGCCAACGACTTTCACACCTACTACAACGCGCACCAGTTCCTGGTTGACGATGAAGACTTGCGTAACGCGCGCCTGAATTTAGTCCAGGCGACCAGGCAGACTATCGCCAATGGATTGAAGCTGCTGGGCGTGTCCGCGCCAGATAGCATGTAGTTGCTGGCAGTCGTTGTGAAAATATGACAACCGATTACCGACAACGTCCCAAGCGCAGGTATAAAAGGAGAACAGCAACCTCACCGCCCTGGATATGGACCGTGGTGGGTCTGATAGCGGGCTTGTTTGTTGCGTTTCTGGTGTTTCTGCAGATGCGTCCGCAGCCAATGGTTGCCAGCCGGAGCATAGCGCTGGAGAAACCTGCAGAGCCCGTCAGCCGCGAGACTCTCAAGGTCAGGAAAAAAGCGCTTCCACCCCCGCCTAAACCACGCTTCGATTTCTACAACCTGCTACCGGAAATGGAAGTGATCGTCCCTGAACAGGAGATCAGCGGCACGCCGACGCATGAAGGTGTCAAACAGGTTGAAAAGCCCGGCACCTATCTGCTGCAGGCGGGTTCCTTCCGCAGTCAGAAACAAGCCGATCAGCTGCGCGCAAAACTTGCATTACTGGGCCTGGAAACCAGTCTTCAGACTGTCAGCATCAACAGCAAGCAGTCCTGGCACCGGGTACGCGTGGGCCCTTTCAACAATCTGACAGATCTTAACGAGGCGCGCAGCATGCTGAAGAAAAACGGTGTCGATGCGATTCTTATTCGGCTAAAAAGTTAAATTTAGACCGACATATACGAATGAGTACATTGGATAGCCGACATGCCTTTACGGGACACGCTGTACCCCAGGGCACCCTCTCTCGCCTGACGGCGATTCACCTTGTACCCCAGGGCACCCTCTCTCGCCTGACGGCGATTCACCTTGTGAATACTTCCCTGTAAGCTCGACGGCAGCGTCCCTGCTGCCGACGGTCCCGTAAAGGCATGTCG
>CBFDBP010000340.1:0-3261 GCA_965603065.1 uncultured Gammaproteobacteria bacterium | reverse complement strand
AGTACTTCGCGCTTTTTTTATGCATCATGTCAAGAATGGTACCGCCTGCAACCAGCAGCACCATCAAGATGAGATACCCCTGCATGACATTAGGTGGAATAGATGCCGAAAGCTCGGCAAACGGATTGATCATGAACATTTAGATTATCCTCTAATAATTATAATTGTTAGCCGCAAAATTACTGGCGGTTAGGCTATCCTTAAAACGGGCAGACGTCGAGTACAGAAAGTCTAAATCCCCCATATAAAAAATCTATATTAAGCTCTACTAATTTACTACCGCTCAACCAGCACCTGCTAGCAGTGTACAAGTAGGGACATTCAAACCATAGAATCTGTCAGAGCGACCATTCTGTTCATTATTTAACCGTTACGGCGCACGAACTTTTAAGCGGGGTGTTTATATGAAAACTCGCGCTCAAAACAGTCTGGCAAAACTCAAGACCGAAACATACCGAGTCTTACTAAGCTTGGCTAGCCATGTATCTATAAAGAGTGTGATATGAAAGCCGCTAAGCGATACAAATTATTTATTGCGGCCCAAATTCAATAAGTTAGCTATATAACTATATGCTGATATATAATTGCCGGCCGCTTTTGAAGCAACCCATTTTTGATGTAACCCAGAAGGCTTGATATTTATGTCCAATCCGAGCACAGCCTCCGCGCCAGATTCCTCCCTCGAAAAAGGTGTCGAAACCAAAAACACTACCTGTTACATGTGCGCCTGCCGCTGCGGCATTCGCGTCACTCTACGTGACGGTGAAGTGCGCTACATTCAGGGCAACCCGGATCACCCGCTGAATAAGGGTGTCATCTGCGCCAAGGGTAGCTCCGGCATCATGAAACAGTACTCGCCGGCCCGGCTCACCAAGCCGCTGAAACGCCGTGAAGGTGCCGACCGTGGCGCCTCGGATTTCGAAGTCATTTCCTGGGAAGACGCCTTCAAAATCATGGAAGACCGTCTGCGCCACATCCGCGAGACCGACCCCAAGCAATTCGCGCTATTCACTGGCCGCGACCAAATGCAGGCCCTCACCGGCATGTTCGCGAAGAATTTCGGCACGCCTAATTACGCGGCCCACGGTGGCTTCTGCTCGGTGAACATGGCCGCGGGCATGATCTACACCATCGGTGGTTCCTTCTGGGAATTCGGTGGCCCGGATCTGGAACGCTCAAAACTGTTCCTGATGTTCGGCACCGCGGAAGATCATCATTCCAACCCGATGAAGATCGAGCTGTCCAAATTCAAGCGTAACGGTGGCCGCTTCATTTCCATCAACCCCATCCGCTCCGGCTACTCCGCCATCGCCGATGAATGGGTGCCCATCAAACCCGGCACCGACGGCGCACTGCTGCTGGCGATGATTCACGAGATTATCAAAACCGGCCTCTACGATCGCGAATTCCTCATTCAGTATTCCAACTCCGCCCAGCTCATTAATATGGATGAAGACAGCGATGACTTCGGCCTGCTGATGCGCGGCGATGAATACGACGAAGGCATGGTGCACCCGCACGATGAAATGTGGTGGGACAACAATACCAACAAGGCCGTGCAGACCCACACCGAAAATGTCGATCCCGCACTGCTGGGTGAGTTCACCCTGGAGGACGGCACACCGGTCAAAACCGGTTTCCAACTCTTAGTCGACCGCGTTAAAGATTACACGCCCGAGTGGGCCGCCGATATCACCGGCATCCCGGTGGACACCATCCGTCGCCTGTCCCATGAAATGGGCATCACAGCACGCGACGAAAAGATCGAGCTGCCCATCGCCTGGACCGATGCCTGGGGCAAGGACCACGAGTCCGTCACCGGCAACCCGGTGTCCTTCCATGCCATGCGTGGCCTGGCGGCGCATTCCAACGGTTTCCAGAGCATTCGTGCGCTGTCGATCCTGATGTCCATTCTCGGCACCATCGATCGTCCCGGCGGCTTCCGCCACAAGGCACCGTTCCCACGGCCGATCCCTCCTTGCCCGAAAACCCCGAATGGCCCGCACGGCGTCAAACCCAACACGCCATTAGCCGGCATGCCACTGGGCTGGCCTGCTGACCCCAACGATTTGTTCGTAGATGACAAAGGCGAACCAGTGCGTCTCGACAAGGCCTTCTCCTGGGAATACCCGCTGTCGGTGCACGGCATGATGCACAATGCCATCACCAACGCGCATCGTGGCGACCCGTACAAGATCGACACGCTGATGATTTTCATGGCCAACATGGCGTGGAACTCGTCGATGAATACCTCGGAAGTGCGCAAGATGCTCAACGACAAAGAGGAAGACGGCAGCTATAAGATCCCGTTCCTCATCGTCTGCGACGCCTTCCAGTCCGAGATGATCGCCTTTGCCGATCTGGTGCTGCCCGATACTACCTACCTGGAACGTCACGACGTGATGTCCATGCTGGATCGTCCGATTTCGGAATTCGACGGCCCGGTAGATTCCGTACGTATTCCGGTAGTCGCACCCAAGGGTCAATGCAAACCCTTTCAGGAAGTGCTCATCGAGCTGGGCTCACGCCTGGGCTTCCCGGCCTTCACCCATAAAGACGGCTCGCGCAAGTACCGCGACTACCCAGACTTCGTCACCAACTTCGAGACCGAACCCGGTTCCGGCATTGGCTTCCTGGCGGGCTGGCGCGGCAAGAGTGGCGAAAAATCCATTCGCGGCGAACCCAATCCCAAGCAGTGGGAGATGTACGAAAAGAATAATTGCGTATTCCAATACGAGCTGCCCAAGTCTTACCAGTACATGCGTAACTGGAATCAGGGTTATCTGGAATGGGCGCAGTATCATCGTCTGACCCGTTACACGGATCCAATCAACATCCATATTTATTCCGAGGTGTTGCAGAAATTCCGTTTGAGCGCGCAGGGCAAGTACGCGGGTAAACAGCCGCCGGATCGTTTGCGTAAACGCATCGAGACCTACTTCGATCCGCTACCGTTTTATTACGAGCCGCTGGAAGCCCAGTTGACGGACAAGCAAAAGTTCCCGCTCAACGCGCTGACCCAACGTCCCATGGCCATGTATCACAGCTGGGATTCACAGAATGCCTGGCTGCGTCAGATTCACACGCACAACTATTTGCATGTGAACCCGAAGACGGCGTCCGCCGCTGGCTTTGGTGACGGTGACTGGATCTGGGTGGAATCACAGTGGGGCAAGGTGCGCTGCATGTGCCGCCTGTCCGAGGCGGTGGAACCCGGCACCGTGTGGACCTGGAACGCCATCGGCAAGGCCAAGGGCGCGT
>CBFDBP010000339.1:0-3266 GCA_965603065.1 uncultured Gammaproteobacteria bacterium | reverse complement strand
GGTCCTCTGGAGGAGAAGGTCCTCTGGAGGAGAGGGTCCCCTGGGGGAGAAGGTTGGGATGAGGGGGTAAAACAATCAATAAGTTGCCCTTGTTGATCCCCTCACCCTAACCCTCTCCCGGAGGGAGAGGGAGTTAACGGGTGACAATAAAAACATATTAATATGATGTTCTTTTAATGTAAATTCTAGATTATTTCAATTGTCGCGCGTGTGATTGGTATACCGGGCTAAGCAAAAACTGACTCGATCAGTAAGGCGGCAACCACCTTACGCTTTTCAGACAGCAGAATATTATAGGTGCGGCAGGCTGCTGCTGTGTCCATTACCTCAAAACCGGTACCGGTTGCGAGTATGCTGGCGCTCAGCTTTGCCGGAGGGAAGCAGAGCGTGGTACCGGTGCCCAGCAGTATGATGTCCGGTTGCAGCGATAGCACGAGCTCAAAGTCCTGCTCTGCTATCTCATGGTACCGCCGCGGGCGCCAGTCGGGGATCACCTGTTCCGGTGTCAGTATGAGGCTGCGTCGATAGTTTTGTTGACCGACCGTAATCTGTCCGTTGTCGCAGGCACGGACAACCAAACCGCTGTTACAATCTTCTCTGGCGAAATGCATGTACGCTAGTGTACTGTCTTAAACCACTATGAGACAGTACACCTGCATATGGGCTCAGCTTGTTGCATTCCACTATTTTCAGTACCCTACCAACTTCATCTTTCCGACCTAACAATTGCAGAAAAAACAGTTCGTGGACGAATTTCTCAGAATCAAACGCCTGCCACCCTATGTCTTCAACATTGTCAACGAGTTGAAGGCGGCTGCTCGAGCGCGTGGTGAAGATATCATCGATTTTGGCATGGGAAATCCTGACCGGCCGACGCCGAGGCATATTGTCGATAAACTGACCGAGGCAGCGCAACGAAGCGATACGCATCGCTACTCCCTGTCCAAGGGTATTCCGCGCCTGCGCAAGGCTATCTGCGACTGGTACAAACGCCGTTATGATGTGGATCTCGATCCGGAGACGCAGGCGATTGTAACCATCGGTTCCAAGGAAGGGCTGGCGCATCTGGCCCTGGCAACGGTTGGGCCGGGTGACGCGGTGCTGGTGCCAAATCCGGCCTACCCGATACACCCTTATGGTTTCGTGATCGCCGGCGCCGATATCCGCCATGTGCCGGTTATCGGCGGCGAGGAGGCCTTCTTCGAGGAACTGGAGAAAGCCATTAAGGATTCCTGGCCGAAGCCTAAAATGCTGGTACTGAATTTCCCGGGCAACCCGACCACCCAGTGTGTCGAGTTGGAGTTTTTTGAACGTGTGGTGGAAATTGCACGCGAGCATAACATCTGGGTGATACACGATCTGGCCTATGCTGATCTTGTGTTTGACGGTTATACAGCACCGTCCATCCTGCAGGTGCCTGGCGCCGAGACTATTGCCGTCGAATTCTACTCGCTGTCGAAGAGTTACAATATGCCCGGCTGGCGGGTCGGTTTTATGTGCGGTAACAAGACGCTGGTGGCAGCGCTGACACGGATGAAGTCCTACCTTGACTACGGCATGTTTACACCGATTCAGATTGCTGCGATCACCGCACTGGAAGGGCCACAGGACTGTGTGCAGGACATAGTCAGGACCTATCGAAGTCGTCGCGATGTATTGTGTGACGGTTTGAACAGTATCGGCTGGAAAGTGGAAAAACCCAAAGCGACCATGTTTGTCTGGGCGCCGATCCCGGAACAGTACCGGGCGCTGGGTTCGCTGGAGTTCACCAAGAGAATGCTGCAACAGGCCAAGGTGGCCGTATCGCCGGGCATCGGTTTTGGCGAATACGGCGATGGTTTTGTGCGTTTTGGCCTGATTGAAAATGAACATCGAACGCGTCAAGCCGTGCGTGGTATCCGGGACATGTTGCGTAACGACGAAAAACAACTTACAACAGCGGGCGAGGGGGTTTCTTGAAACCTGTAAAAGTAGGATTACTGGGGCTGGGTACAGTCGGTGGAGGTACCTTTAATGTACTGAAGCGAAATGCGCTGGAGATTGCCCGGCGCGCCGGCCGGGGCATAGAAATCACCCGGGCGGCGGCACGCGACTATGACCCGGCAGGCTTGCCCGGCATCGAGGCGATCACGGTCAGCGACAATGCCTTTGCCGTGGTCGACGACCCAGAAATCGACATTATTGTCGAGCTGATCGGCGGTTACGAGCCGGCGCGGGAGCTGGTGTTGAAGGCCATTGCCAGCGGCAAACACGTTGTGACAGCCAACAAGGCGCTGATCGCAACGCACGGCAACGAGATCTTTGCCGCCGCGCAGGAACAGGGTGTGATGGTGGCTTTCGAGGCGGCCGTGGCAGGTGGAATCCCCATCATCAAGGCTGTTCGCGAAGGGCTCAGCGCCAACAGAATAGAATGGATCGCCGGCATCATTAACGGTACCGGTAATTTCATTCTGACCGAGATGCGTGACAAGGGACGCGATTTCGCCGACGTGTTGAGCGAAGCGCAGAAGCTGGGATATGCGGAAGCCGATCCGACTTTTGACGTCGAAGGTATCGATGCCGCGCATAAGCTGGCGATACTGGCGTCGATCGCTTTCGGTATCCCCTTGCAGTTCGATAAGGTCTATACAGAGGGTATCGGCCACATCACCCGCGATGATGTCGCTTACGCTGAACAGCTGGGCTATAGAATCAAACACCTGGGCGTGACCCGGCGCACTGAAAATGGGGTGGAACTGCGTGTACACCCGACCCTGATTCCGGACCGCCGGCTGATTGCCAATGTCGACGGCGTCATGAACGCGGTTCTGGTGAAAGCCGATGCCGTGGGACCCACGCTGTACTATGGGGCGGGGGCGGGTGCCGAACCGACGGCCTCTGCCGTTGTCGCTGACCTGGTGGATGTCGCGCGCACCTTGACCGTCGATCCGGAAAACCGTGTGCCCCACCTGGCATTCCAGCCCGACGCATTGTCTGATTTGCCGATCCTGTCCATGGACGATGTAAAAACGGCGTACTACCTGCGGCTGTGTGTACTGGACCGCCCGGGTGTTATGGCCGACATCACACGCATACTGGGTGATGGCGCCATCAGTATCGAAGCGCTGATTCAGAAAGAACCCCCGGAAGGACAGACACAGGTGCCGGTGATTCTGTTGACACGCGAGGTTCGCGAACAGCAGATGAACGAAGCCATTCAGCAGATTGAACTGCTGGACTCGGTGCAGGGAAAAGTCACCCGAATCCGCATGGAGCATTTGAGCAGC
>CBFDBP010000338.1:0-3274 GCA_965603065.1 uncultured Gammaproteobacteria bacterium | reverse complement strand
GTGAACACCATCGCCATGCCGTGCTCGTTAGCGGCGGCAATGGTTTCTTCATCCCGCATCGAGCCGCCCGGCTGGATCACGGCGGTAATTCCGGCCCTGGCCGCCTGGTCAATGCCGTCGCGGAAGGGGAAAAAGGCATCGGACGCCATGACCGAACCTGTGACATCCAGCCCGGCCTGCTCGGCCTTGATGGCGGCGATACGCGCACTGTTTACGCGGCTCATCTGTCCGGCGCCGACACCGATGGTCATGGCATCTCTGCCATAGACGATGGCGTTTGATTTCACAAACTTGCAGACGCGCCAGCTGAACAGCAGGTCTTTCATTTCCGCGTCACCAGGTGCACGCCCGGTAACGACCCGGGTTTCCTTGAGCAGTTCAAGATCGGCATCCTGCACCAGCAGTCCACCGTTGACACGCTTGAAGTCCAGCCGACCGGGCACGTCGTCTGACCAGGCACCGCAGGTCAATACCCGCACGTTCTTCTTTTCCGCCAGTAGCGACAGCGCCTCATCGTTAATCTCCGGCGCGATGATCACTTCGACAAACTGGCGCTCGATGATGGCGCCGGCGGTTTCCGCATCCAGCGCCTGATTGAAGGCAATGATGCCGCCAAATGCCGACTCGGGATCGGTCCGGTAGGCACGATCATAGGCGTCCAGCAGGCTGCCGCCCCGGGCGACGCCACAGGGGTTGGCGTGTTTGACAATCACACAGGTCGACCCTTCGGCAAATTGCTTAACGCATTCCAGCGCGGCATCGGTATCTGCAACATTGTTGTACGACAATTCCTTGCCCTGCAACTGCCTGGCGGTAGCGATGCAGGCTTCAGGGCCGCTGCGCTCGGTATAGAATGCGGCACCCTGGTGGGGATTTTCACCGTAGCGCATGCTTTGCACCTTGCTGTACTGCAGGCTGAGAGTTTGAGGAAACGTCTCCCTTTCACCGTCAGCAGTCAGGCTCCCCAGGTAATTGGCAATGGCCCCGTCATAACGGGCGGTATGCTCAAAGGTCTTGACCGCCAGCCTGAAGCGTGTCGCGGCGCTGACTTCGCCCTGGTTGGCAGTCATTTCTTCCAACACCTGCGGATAGTCTGAGCTGTCGACCAGCACCGTCACGGCTGCATGATTTTTAGCCGCTGCCCGAATCAGGGTCGGACCGCCGATGTCGATATTCTCGATGGCTGTCGCCAGATCACAATCGGGACTGGCGATGGTCTGTTCAAAAGGATAGAGATTGACCACCACCATATCGATGGGAGGGATATCGTGGTCCTGCATCACCGCATCGTCGGTCCCACGCCGCCCCAGGATGCCACCGTGAATTTTCGGGTGCAGGGTCTTAACCCGGCCGGCCATCATTTCCGGGAAGCCGGTGTGATCGGAGACTTCAGTCACCGCTATGCCGTTGTCTGACAACAGACTGGCGGTACCGCCGGTAGACAGGATTTCAACACCGGCAGCGTGCAGCTGCCGGGCAAATTCCACCACACCCGTCTTATCAGAGACGCTGATCAGCGCTCGCTGGATGGCACTCATAATAAATTCAAATCCTTGAGATTAAGTCGCGGTAATTTCAAGTAATCGCCACGGAAAACACGGAATCTTTTTGGCCGTCACCCTCGCCTCGTGCGCAGTTTCAAAAGCCTGCGCCGTACGGACATCCGCGCTGTAACATTGAGTTTTTCCGTGCTTTCCGTAGCCACTAAACTATCAATCAAAGCAGCCCGTACAGCTTGAGTTTTTTTCGCAGTGTGCTGCGGTTGATACCGAGCACTTCCGCCGCCCGGGTCTGGTTGCTGCGTGTGTGCTGCATGACACACTCCAGCATGGCTTGTTCAACCTGGCCGACCACCATGTCATAGACGCCATCCGCCTGGTGACCGTCCATGTCCATGAAGTACATCTCCAGTGCAGACTGGACACAGGCACGCAGTGGCTGCTTGCGGCGTTCGCGGGTCGGCAGACTGTGGATCGCCGTCGCTGCCGGACTTGGCTGAATCAACGCGCTCATGCCGCCATCTCCTGTGTCGCGGAGAGGCTGTCGAAAAACGCATGGGTCATACGCAACTGCTCATCTATGCTATCAACGCGATTGACGCGCCGGCGGAAACCTGCACCGTTATGGTGCCCCTTGCTGTACCAGGCAATATGCTTGCGCGCCACACGCACGCCCGTGTACTCCCCATAAAATGCATATAAGTTATTCAGATGTTCAATCATTATGGTCCGTGTCTCCTCAAACCCGGGTTCCGGCAACAACTCCCCCGTCGCCAAATAGTGTTCGATTTCTTGGAAGATCCAGGGACGTCCTTGTGCTGCACGACCGATCATCACTGCATCGGCACCGGTAAACTCCATTACCTCCTGTGCGATTTCCGGGCTGGTGATATCGCCATTGGCAATCACCGGCACAGAAATTTCCTGCTTAACTGAGCGGATGGTCTCATATTCCGCTTCCCCCTTATAAGCACAGGCGCGGGTGCGCCCGTGAATGGCCAGCGCCTGGATCCCTGCCTGTTCGGCAATCCTTGCAATGCTGCGGGCATTACGATGTTGGGGATCCCAACCGGTGCGGATTTTCAGGGTCACGGGAACCTCAACCGCCGTGACCACCGCATCCAGTATCCGCTTGACCAGGTCTTCATTCTGCAACAGCGCCGAACCCGCCATGACATTGCAGACTTTTTTGGCCGGGCAGCCCATGTTGATATCGATGATCTGCGCACCACGCTCGACATTGAAGCGCGCGGCTTGCGCCATCAGCGCGGGATCAGCACCGGCAATCTGAACTGTCCGGGGTTCAACCTCCCCCTCATGATCCATGCGTCGCAAGGTCTGTTGACTGCCCCACAAGGCAGAATTACAGGACACCATTTCCGACACGGCAAGACCGGCACCGAATTTTTTACATAACTGCCGAAACGGTCGATCGGTAACACCCGCCATGGGAGCCAGCACCAACTGGTTGCGTAACTTGTACGGACCAATCTGCATGTGGCTTATGGCGCTCCCTGGCTAAGCTTTACGGGGAAAGGGCCGCTAATCATACGCGCAGTTTTGCATGGGGAAAAGCACCCGGCCAAACTTTTTTTCAATGGCCTGAAAATTGCTGGGGATGCTTATTTTATAGGGTCAAATGCACCCCAGGACCAGACAAAATATTAGTTGATTTCTCACAACTTCAGCACCTGCCCCAGGCCACCCTCTCCCCTGGGACGGTGTCGCAAAAGGTTGTAGCCCCTTCTCCCTCCGGGAGAAGGCTGGGATGAGGG
>CBFDBP010000337.1:0-3298 GCA_965603065.1 uncultured Gammaproteobacteria bacterium | reverse complement strand
TCCCCTGGGGGAGAGGGTGCCCTGGGGCATGCGGTTAACACTATTTGCCGAACATCTTGCGGACAGCCATTACAACGTCGTTGGCGTTGGGAATAGCCGCCTTTTCCAACGAGTGGTTATAGGGAATAGGCACATGAACCGCCGAAACCCGTTGCGGTGCCGCATCCAGTTCAAAGAAACATTCTTCATTGATAATCGCCATGACTTCCGCGCCCACACCGACAGCCGGTTCAGCTTCTTCAACAATCACGGCACGGTGTGTTTTACGTACCGAAGCTGCAATACCGGCACGGTCCAGTGGGGCCAATGCATAAAGATCGACGACTTCCGCCTCGATAGCAAACTGTTTTGACAGAATATCAGCAGCCTGCAGACACCAGTGTACCGAAATATTGTAAGCAAACAGAGTGACGTCACGACCTTGCCGGGTAATTTCAGAGCCTTCCAGGGAATGGAAAAACTCTTCGTCCGCTACCTCTCCCTTCATGTTGTACATCAGCTCGTGTTCGTTGATAAACACGGGATCGTTACAACGCACCGCCGATTTAAGCAGACCGTAGGCCTGTTTGGGACTGGAAGGCGTCACCACCCGCAAGCCTGCTATACCCATGAAAATCTTTTCCATGCGCGCAGAGTGCTGGGCACCCAACTGGTGTGCCGTGCCGCCCGGCGAACGTACCACAACCGGTGCGGTCAGCTGACCGCCGGACATGTAACGCACTTTGGCGGCCGAATTAAACAGCTGGTCCATCGCCAGCCAGGCGAAATTCACCGACATGATTTCGATGATGGGACGCACGCCCAGGAAAGAGGCACCGATACCCAGACCCGTGTAGCCGTTTTCAGAAATCGGCGTATCGATGACCCGTTCCGGACCGTACTTGTCATACAGGCCCTGCGTCGCCTTGTAGGTACCACCGGCCACAGCGATATCCTCTCCCATGCAGATAACCATCGGATCATTGGCCATTTCTTCGTCATGGGCGCGACGGATCGCTTCCCAGTACATTATTTCTGCCATCAGCGGCCACCTCCGTACACCCAGGGGTCATTCTCGGCGAGGGTGTATTTTTCCAGTTCGTCAACACGTGGCTCCGGCGACGACTCGGCGAAAGCAATAATATCGTCTTCGATCTCATCGAGAATTTCGTTATCCATGACCTTGTAGTCAGCCTTGCTTATGTGGCCCGCTGCAATCAGACGGTCACGTAACATGATGATGGGATCGCGGTTCGACCACATACGCTCTTCACCCTTGGAACGATAGGCGTTGGAATCGGACATGGAGTGCCCCCGATAGCGGTAGGTCATCAGTTCGAGGAAATACGGACCCTTGCCGGCACGAACATGGTTAACCGCCTTTTTGGCGGCCTTGAAGACCTTTTCGATATCCTGACCATCTTCCTGCGCCGAAGGAATGTTGTAACCGGAAACGCGTTTGTACTGATCGATCACGGCAGTGGAACGATCGATACGGGTACCGATACCATACAGGTTGTTTTCACACACATAGAGCACCGGCAAACCCCACAGTTTGGCCATGTTCAGTGACTCGTGGAAAGTACCCTGGTTGTTGGCGGCATCACCCAGAAAACAGATACAGATTTCATCGCCCCCCTTCATCTTGATGGCTTTGGCGATACCGGTGGCCAGCGGAAACGGGCCGCCGACCAGTGCGTAGCCACCCATAAAACGGTGCCCGACATCGAAGATGTGCATCGAGCCACCGCGACCCCTGGAGGAACCGGTCTCTTTGGCATACAGTTCGGCCATCACCCGCCTCGGGTCCGCGCCACATTTGATGGCGTGGATGTGATCGCGGTAACTGGTGATCACGTAGTCATGACCCGGTTTTGCGGCATCCAGCACACCGTGGGCACAGGCTTCCTCACCCGGATACAGGTGCAGAAATCCACCAATTTTTCGTTCGACGTACGCTTCGTAGCAGCGCTCCTCAAAGCGCCGCGCAAACAACATTTCGCGCAGCAGCCGTTTTTTGTCGGCGACGTTCATGAGGCTCCTTGCTGTTCCAGGGACCTGATCCAGGCCCCGTCAATGAATTAAAACTATTGAAGTTTATCTGACAATTCAGCATGCTGCGACCGTATCCACCGCTCATGCTGAGCAGGGTTGTCCGCCGGCCAGCCCGCGCAGCCCGGCCGCCGGGCGACAATCAGGCCCGGTATGATCTTTGTTTTGGCCTATCAGGTCAAGATGAAAAACACCTGGAATTGCTGTAAAAGCATCGAAAAATCAATGGAAAGCGATATGAAACTCACCATTCGCCGCCCCGACGACTGGCATCTGCATGTGCGCGACGGTGAATCCATGCAATCGGTTGTGTCCCATACGGCACGCCAGTTCGGCCGTGCCATCATCATGCCCAACCTCAATCCACCGGTGACTCAAACCGACGAAGCCAGGGCCTACCGGGAGCGTATCCGCACAGCCACACCGGCGGATAGCGGTTTTGAGCCACTGATGACCCTGTACCTCACCGACAACACCGATGCGGCAGAGATACAAAGAGCGCACGCCAGCGGCTTCATCCACGCCGTCAAGTTATACCCGGCCGGCGCCACCACCCATTCCGACGCGGGTGTTACCGACATCACCAACACCTTTGCGGCGCTGGAAGCCATGCAGGAGATTGGTATGCCGCTGCTGGTGCACGGTGAAGTCACCGTTCCGGATATCGATGTCTTCGACCGCGAAGCGGTGTTTATCGACCGGATACTGGCTCCGCTGACGCAACGCTTCCCGACACTGAGAATGGTGCTCGAGCACGTGACCAGCCAACAAGGTATCGCGTTTGTTGTGGATAGTGCGGACAACATCGCCGCAACATTAACCGCGCACCACCTGCTGCTGAACCGTAACGCCATGTTTGCCGGCGGCATCCGCCCGCATCACTACTGCCTGCCGGTACTCAAACGCGAGCGGCACCGCCAAGCCTTGCTGGAGGCGGCCATCAGTGGCAATCCAAAATTTTTCCTTGGCACCGACAGCGCACCACACGCCCAGGCCGCCAAGGAGACGTCCTGTGGCTGTGCGGGTCTGTATACCGCTCATGCGGCCATCGAACTCTATGCGGAAGCTTTTGAACAGGCAGACGCCCTCGATCAGCTTGAAGGTTTTTCAAGTTTCCATGGCGCGGACTTTTACGGCTTGCCCCGCAATGAAGACACCATCACATTGAGCAAAACCAGCTGGAAGGTGCCGGACAGTTATCCACTGGGGGAAGCAAGAGTGATTCCGATGCGCGCAGGGCAAGCCATCGGCTGGAAAATGACTAGTA
>CBFDBP010000336.1:0-3300 GCA_965603065.1 uncultured Gammaproteobacteria bacterium | reverse complement strand
TTACAACAGCACACCAGGCTATAACGACATTGTTGTCGCCGAGAATTTCGGTGTCGGCGAGCAGGATATTCCTGAACCGCTCGAGCCGTGGTCAGAACAAGACTTCGATGACCTCGTTCCATCATGGGGAAATTCATAGTGCATTCGCTGGTCGTTGTCTGGCATCTGATCGCGCTGGCCATTACCAGCATAGCCCTCTGCTCCGACGCAACTGTAGCGGACGAGAGCTGGCAACTGACGCGTCTGTTGCATCCGTCACAGGCAGGCCCGCTTGACGAAAGCACAGTTGATATCGTTAATCACGACGGTTTAACGGACAAAACATTGAACACAGCGCTGCTCAGCCATTTCGATGGCATCGGTGCCATGACATTTACCAGCGTCGTTGAAACGACACAGCAGACAATCCCATGAGGGCAGTTGCCTTACCACGATGATGATCGTTTTTTCTACCTGGAAGTCCCTGTCGCCTTCTCAAACCCTTTCAAAAACTCGTCCACTGCCTCCCCTGCTTCGACCGGTGCCTTATATTCATTCCCTGGCAATTGCTCACTTATAGTGTTTTGTTCAGACGCCATGCGTCTGCCCTCTCTTTCAGCGCTGATATTTGAAACGATCAACAGCACACCGAGAACACCGAATACGATATAGGCTGTTTTCCGTTTGAGCCGGTGCACTTCTGAAGTGGCAACTGTCATCAGATACATTCCCCAGACGACACCCAGCATTGCACCAAGGTAGGGGACCAGGCCCAGCACTGCTGAAACGGGATAAACAACCGTCGCATAGGCGACACAACGGTAACCGGTTTCATATGACTCGTTCGAACCCAGTAATTTCCAGATAAGAAACAGCATCGCGGCAGCGATAAACGACCCGATGACAGCAAATATCGGGAACACAATGACCGCCGCCAGGCCAATGGCTATGGCGCCCGTCATACCAGCACCCAACAGCGACAACACCGCAATGATCAGTCCAGTGCCTGCCGCCATGACGACGACATAAATCAGGGGATCGACGAAGCCACCGGCTTTCTCCATATCCCGGTAAAATCCGGCTGGATCTTTTAGCATCCTGCCGGCATTGTCGATGATCGTGCTCAGCCTGGCCTTATCGTCCATCGATACCTCCTGATCCGGGTTTTCGTTGGCGATAATTAAACCAATTAAACGTGAGACTGACAAATGATCCCAAATCGCATTTTCCTGCATTTGGCTGCCCTGTTGTCTCGCAATACCGATCGGAAAAAGCTTATCATTCCGCATCGTCAGCCAATTTTGTAAAAGACCGGAAACAAGGAACCAACTTATGGAAGTACTGGGAGATATCGGCGCCTATATCGGGGAAACAGGCGTTTACGTGGCGGTTTTTGTCCTCGCTCTGCTGGCGGTCCTGCTCCCGCTTTCGGCCTACTCCGCGCAGAAATGGATGTACAAAAACTACCTGGAAACTAAAAGCGTGAATGCCAAGTTAACCGAAATACTGGAGCTGGCCCGCACTGCACAGAGTCAATACCAACAGCCAGAGGATGAATTCGTCGATTCAGACACAAGAAGACGAGAGCCAACGATCCGCAAAGATCTGAACATCCCCTTGTGATCGAACCGGTCGGAGAACTCCTCTCAATGACAGCGACTCAATAATATCCGCGACCATGGCGTGCAGCAGGCGATGGGGCACCGTATATACCGCCCAGACCACGACGCCGGCTTGCTGAACGGCGCTTGCCGCCAAGCCTCGAGCCTGCGGGCAGTCGGTATCATCGGCAGGTGTGCTGCTTGCACTCCGCGCCTACCGGCAGTATGGCTGTCGCCCGGCAATCCAGGCGCGCAACCCTCGGGCCCGGCCACATCAGCGACAAAAACACCCTGTGTGAGGGCTGCTATTCCCCGCTCCTGCCCTTACCGCATTTGCCGCATTTGCCGGCACCACAACGCCCTTTTCTCTGCCGCATCATCTCTCTGTGCGCATTCCTTTCATCGGCATCCAGCACACCATCGCCGTTGCTGTCCGTACTGGAGAACATCGCATCATGTCCCTGCCTGAACTCTTCCCTGGTCACTTTACCATCACCGTCCAGGTCCATACGGTCCATGCCGCAACGGCCCTCGGCCAGCATGACAGGTGCGCTGGCGGGTGCCATAGTGGCAAAGGGGTTCTCAGCGTTTTCGGCAACTGCCGCGTGGGCGGAGAGCGCAGCGAAGACAGCAGCGGATACTATTGTGATCAGTCTGGGAATGCGTGTATCGGACATAAGCCAGCCTCGTATTCAGTGGTAATCAGGATAACGGCATTCTGGCGCGCCCGTTCAAGAATTTCCAGCCCCGCTTGCCAGTAAACCGCATATTCCTTACTTTACGTCATTATGCGCGGACGACAAAAAAAAGAGCCTTTTTCCAAGCGGCTCTTGCGCCGCCTGGGTTTCCTGTTGCTGTTGCTTGTTCTGCTCAGCTGGTTACCGGTACTGCTGCTGCGCTGGTTCGCCCCCCCTGTCACGGCATTCATGCTGCAAAAGGATTATCCCGGCAGCCAGAATGCCCACACCCACTATCAGTGGATGGATTGGCGCGAATTGGGAACAAAGGCCGCGCTGGCGGTCATGGCGGCAGAGGATCAGAAGTTTCCCGATCACCGTGGTTTCGACGTCGATTCCATCCATAAGGCGGTCATACAACGACGCAATAACAAGGCCTTGAGAGGCGCGTCAACAATCACTCAACAAGTGGCCAAGAATCTGTTTCTATGGCCCGGTCGCAGCTTTTTCCGCAAGGCGATTGAGGCTTATTTCGCAATAATTATCGAAATAAGCTGGCCGAAACAGCGGATTCTGGAAGTGTATCTCAACATCGCTGAATTCGGCCCAGGCATTTACGGCGTCCCGGCCGCAAGCCGGCTCTACTTCAAGAAAACCCCGCGACAGCTGACCGAAGCCGACGCTGCCTTGCTGGCCGCCGTTTTGCCGAATCCGAAACAGTTACACGTGGACAAACCATCCGCTTACGTCCGGGAACGCCAGCGCTGGATCGTGCAACACGCCGCACGACTCAGGCAATACGGCTGGCTGGCCCGTATTGTGGAAAACTGAAGAATGAAAGAGGCGTAGAATCAACGGGCCAAGCCCGGCTGCATCCGAGCTGGAGGCCTTTTCCATTGCACTGCGAGACAACAAGGAGTAGAGCCATGTTACAGATGATCTATATACAGCCGGCGATTGCGCTGGCGGCGGGAATTCTGATTCTCCTCATGCCCCGCCTGCTAAGCTATATTGTCGCAATCTACCTCATTGCGGTGGGTGCT
>CBFDBP010000335.1:0-3346 GCA_965603065.1 uncultured Gammaproteobacteria bacterium | reverse complement strand
TCACCATGATTTTTTCCTCCTTAAAAAAACACATGTAGTTTGGGATAGGCGATGAAAGTGTTCATAAGACCTTTCTTTCAGACACCGAAAGCGGCATTTGCAAACTCCACGCCAGCCACCGACAACTCAATATGAGACAAGCACTTGGGGGATTTACGCCTGAAGTCTAGATAAAAGGTAGTATTGAAAATCGTTATTTACGTCACTGAATAGCGACGCAGGATAAAACGGACCAAGTAAGGACTTGAAATATATACGCTTAGCTTGTCGCCAAAGGGCAACGAGAAATCAGTTGGTGAGAGATGGGGACTGCAGGCGGCCGAACGACCTGGGCGGTCTGCGATGCCGGGTAGCCTGCTCGTAGGCATAGGCATATTGAAACAGTTTGTGCTCATCGAACGGCCGCGCCAGCAGTTGCAGGCCCAGCGGTAAACCGGCTTGCGTGAACCCCATGGGTACGGTGATCGCCGGCTGACCGGTGTGCGGCGCAATGACCGGGCTGTTATTGCCGTGCGGGCTTTCGCTGTCGCCGATTTTACGCGGCGGGTTGCTCCAGCTCGGGTAGATGATGGCGTCGACCCTGGCTTTGTCCATGGCAACAAGCACCGCATCCAGAAACTGCTTGCGGCGCGGATCACCCTGTACATCGACACAGGGAGGGATCTGTGATTGCGGATCGCCGTCCACGCTCATAGCCCACTCCATGGCCTGCGCATTGTGCGACAGAAAGCGCTTGCTCGCCGCTACTTCGTCCAGGGAGTGAATGGGGGCGGACTCGCCCAGTGTCTGCAGGTAGTTTTTTAAATCATAGCGAAAACGGCTGCAAAAACCGGTAGCGCTTTTCAAGCGGTCGAAGTCCGGAATATCGAACGGGTCGACAATTACCGCACCGGCCTGGCGCAGGTCCTCGATGGCCTGATCCATGCTCTCCAGGACTTCAAAATCAGCGCTTCCCGTATCGACCAGATCGCGTAACACGCCGAGGCGGGCGCCTTGCAGCCCATCGGCTTTCAGATAGCGCGTGTAATCAGGCTTTACGCGGCCTTTGGCGGCTTGCGTGAGGGGATCAGCCGGATCGTAACCGGCCAGCAGCGAGTAGACGATGGCCGTATCCTTTACCGTGCGCATCAGCGGTCCGCCGACGTCGCGGTTCAGTAACAGCGGCACGATACCATCGCGGCTGGTTGCGCCGAGCGTGGAACGGATGCCGACCAGCGACAAATGCGAGGCCGGACCTCGAATCGAGTTGCCGGTATCCGTGCCCATGCCGATGATACCGAAATTAGCCGCAATCGCCGAGGCGGTACCACCACTGGAGCCCGCCGGCACACGAGTCAGATCGTAGGCGTTGCGGGTTTCCCCGTGTGTGGAGCTGATGGTGTGGTAAGGGCTGAAGGCCCATTCACCCATATTGGACCTGGCGATAATGATGGCGTCGTGTTGCCGCAGGCGTTGCACCATAAAGGCATCATCCGGGGGACGTGATCCCTGTAAGGCAATAGAACCGGCTTCTGTCGGCAGTTCCACGCTATCGAAGTTGTCTTTGAGGATCACCGGCATGCAGTGCAGTGTCTGCATGCGCCCGCTGCCGGCAAATTTCCGGTCGAGCTGACGCGATCGTTGCATGGCGTTCGGGTTGATGGTGGTGATCGCATTGAGCCGGTTTGGCTGGTCATAGGCTTTGATGCGCTTCAGGTAGATGCGGGTCAGCTGCTGGCAACTGACGAGACCGGTTCGCATGGCCTGCTGAGCCTGTTCGATGCTGAGTTCGATGACATCGAAGCCCGATTCGGCAGCAATATCTTGTCGGCTCGCCGGAGCGCAGGCCGCACACAGGCAAACCAGCAGAACTATCTGAATCCTGACGAGCATAGATCTATTTATTATTTTTATTCAATGATTTTTAGAAGAAATTTCATGTAGTCTGGAGTATCCCAGGGCCGCCCCCCGAGTGCCAGGTATTGCAGCCGGCCGGCAGGATCGACGAGAAAGGTGGCCGGCAGTCCGCGTGGCTGCCAGCGCTCGGTGACCAGGCCGTCTTTATCCATCAGCGGGTTGATATCAGGCGCCACCGCGGCCAGAAATTCGAACACGGTATCTTCCGATTCGGCAGTATTGATGACGATGATTTCCAGCTTGGCGGCATCAAACTGCGGATAGATGGCCTGTATGGTGGGCATCTCGCGGCGGCAGGGTCCGCACCAGGCGGCCCAGAAGTGCACGAATACCCAGCGGCCGCGGGCCTCGCCGAGGTCCCAGGCCTGTCCGTCCATATCTTCCAGTACCAGCGCCGGCGCGGCACGGCCGTCCAGTTTCATAATGCCCTTGGGCAGGCTCTCGCCGGCAACGCTGTGCCAGGAATACAGCAGCACACACAGCAAGCCGAGCGTCCGCATTATGGCTCGTTGCTTACGCATTGTACGCCCTCGAATACGATGGTTTTAATTTTGCCTTTTTTATCCAGGCCGGTATGAAAATTCGCCGTCATGGTAAAGGGCTGTGACTGCATGGGGATCACAACACTGCCGCCGACACCCTCATCGAGGCGCAGGTCACGCACCTCGGGCATGAGCGTCCAGCCAAAGGTGGACTGCTGTGCTTGCGGCAATCCGGCCTCGCGCCATTTTCCGGACCAGTAATCACGCGTGATGCGCGCGATGGATTGCCTGCCTGCGTCGAATTGCCAGTTGTCCAGCTCCAGCCAAACTGCATCCAGGGTCTTGTTGTGGATAATGGGCGTGATGAAGCAGGTCTCGAGGATGCGGTCGATGGCGGCCTGGTTGAATCCGCGCCCCTGGTAGAAGGCACTTAACTGCTCCGGGGTACGCAACACCAGCCGCATGGAAACCTGGTCGTCTTCATACTTCAGCGGATCGATTCCATCTGCCACAACGGGCTGGCTGAGCAGTGCAACAAAGAGCACCAGCGTAGCAATTTTGGAATTAAACACAGCGCTTTGCATGAATCCAGGGTATATTGATCATGGATCTTAAGGTCAATTCTGCATCATTTTCGACTGGAAAACAGTTTTATGTGGCCAATAAGCCCCAGCATCGGAAAATGGCGCCGTTGCGTGCCATACTTGCCGCTGAGGAAGTCCAATGGAGGGCCGAGGTCAACGCCTGGATTGTGATCCAGCCTGACAACAGGGTGCTCATCCGCGTGGCGAGCTCGCCGCCGAGGCCGCCCGCCTGCCGGCACCGGAGATGGTGTTTCTTAAAGACCCCGACGAATGGACATTGATCGGCAGGCCGGTATCCGATGCTGCTGCTCAAGGACATGCCGGCAATTGAAACCCACGTCGTAGCCAGCGGCGGTTTCTGGGGCGGCATTGGCGAACCGCCGC
>CBFDBP010000334.1:0-3349 GCA_965603065.1 uncultured Gammaproteobacteria bacterium | reverse complement strand
CTTAAAGACAAAAAGACGACCCTTTGCTGCCGTTCAGGGTGTCTTCGTCTTTCGTGTAAGTAAATATACTCGCAGCGCGTCTTCAACATTGACATTGAGACGTGCAGTGAATGTGGCGGCACCGTCAAGGTCATGGCCTGTATCGAAGATCCGGCGGTGATCGAGAAGATTCTCGCCCACATGAAGGAAAAAGCGGCCCCGGAACCAGTAGGCCTGTTGCCGGAAGGGCGAGCACCACCGCCTGTACGGCTGACGCTCGGGAAACCTGTTCCTCGACTCACGTGGCTGCGATCCTGACGCAAGCGACAGGGGAAGGGCTGGCTTGGCGGCCCGGCTTGGCCAGAAAGCGGAGCTGGAGAGGGTGGATTTTTTGGCGATGATGACGGAATTCAGCGAGAATTCGCGAAAGTTGTAGGTCGAACCGGATCAGCGGCTGGCCAGTTACGCGTGAACTACCTGTGAACTTTGGGGAAAAGGCCGTTTATTCTTCTTATACCCCGCCGCCAGACAGTTCAGAATCAGCCCGCATAGTGCTACCCTGCGACGCATAAACAAGGCGTATCTGTGCAGAATAAGGATTGGCGGATCAAACAATGGCGAATAACTACCGGTTTGGTGACTACCAGCGCAAGCTTGGGGCAGGACACAATGAAGTCAGTTTCAATAATCTGAAACCCGAACTGGAAACAGATGCCGACGGTAACCCCATCCCCGAACGCCAGGTCCGGGTAAAACTGACCCCCGGGGAAACCTACCAGCTGATTCACCCCTACGTCTCGGTGCGATTTATGGAGCAGGTCAGGGCTGTCCTCCCTCTGGGCATCTACCTGCTACTGTTCCAGATCCTGATTCTGCGCGAACTGGAAGCCGATTACTGGATCATCACCGCTGGCCTGTTTGCAGTCATTGCTGGACTGATGTTTTTCATGGAAGGCCTCAAACTCGGCCTGATGCCGTTCGGCACCATAATCGGCAGCACCCTGCCGCGTAACTCACCGCTGCCACTGGTCCTGTTCATTACACTGCTGCTGGGCATCGGCGTGACCTTTGCCGAACCGGCGATTGGTGCATTGAAAGCCGCGGGTAAGAATGTATCGGTCGAGCAGGCCCCCTACCTGTACGCCCTGCTCAACGAATGGTCTGACACGCTGGTCCTGGTGGTAGGTTTCAGTGTCGGCCTGGCAGCGGTGCTGGGAACCCTGCGCTTCCTCTACGGCTGGAGTCTGAAGCCGATGATTTACGCATCACTGGCCCCTGTACTGACACTGACGATATACAGCGCCTTCGATCCGGAAATGGAAAAAATTATCGGCCTGGCTTGGGACTGCGGTGCCGTTACCACCGGGCCGGTCACCGTACCACTGGTGCTGTCGCTGGGTATCGGGATCGCGGCAGCGGCCGGAAAAGGTGACTCGGGTCTGTCGGGCTTCGGCATCGTCACCCTCGCCTCACTGTTCCCCATCACCGGTGTACTTTTGCTGGCCCTGTATGTGTCCTTTACCCAGTCCCCCGCCGAAATCATCGAAGTAGCGAAACAGGGCGCAGCGGCCGCACAGGCAATGGAGCCGGCTTGGTATGAACGCAGCCCGGGTGAAGAAATAATCCTGGGTGTGCGGGCCATCCTTCCGCTGGTAGTCTTTCTGTTTCTGGTACTCAGACTGATACTGAAAGAGAAACTTAACAACAAGGGCGAGATTTTCTACGGTATCACGCTGACAATAATTGGTATGTGCATCTTCAATCTGGGGCTCACCTACGGCCTTTCCAAGCTCGGTGGTGACGTAGGCGAACTGGTTCCAGCTGCGTTCACCGAAGTGCCCGGCGTAGCGGTTTCACCCATTTATATTTACGTCATCGGCCTGACTCTGGCCCTGCTGTTTGCATGGGCTCTGGGCTTTGGCGCCACCCTGGCTGAACCGGCACTCAACGCCCTGGGAGAAACCACGGAGAAACTGACCAATGGTGTTTTCAAGAAGAAGACCCTGCTCATAGCCGTCTCCCTCGGCGTAGCTTTCGGTATAGCGGCCGGCCTCGCCAAGTTGATATTTCACCTGCCCCTGGTGTGGATGATCGTACCCAGTTATCTGCTGGCCATTGTACTGACCGTCTTCTCCAGCGAAGAATATGTCAATGTTGCCTGGGACAGCGCCGGGGTAACTACCGGCCCGATCACCGTCCCCCTGGTACTGGCGATGGGACTCGGCATCGGCTCTGCAATGAACGCTGTGGAAGGCTTTGGGATTCTCTGCATGGCCTCTATCGGCCCCATTCTTAGCGTGATGATTACCGGTTTATGGGCGCGCTATAAAGCCGGAATACAGGCTGAATCGGCCATAAAGACGGCTGGAATATCCGCGGAACAGGAGGCGCAGGCCATAGTATGAACAATACCAATATTACCTATCTAACCGATGTGGCGCTGATCACCTGTGTTGTCAAGGCCGGCACGAGTGACGCCATATTGAAGGCCGCACGGGATGTCGGTGCAATCACCGGTGCCATCAGTTACCACGCCAGAGGGTACGGCTCACGCGAACGGCTTGGCTTGCTGGGTATCGCGGTAGAGGCGGAAAAAGAGGTGGTCAGTATCCTGGTCTCATCGGAGCAGCAGGATACCGTAGTCAACAGTATCTACCGGGCTGGGAAACTGGATCATGCAGGTGGTGGTTACCTGTACGTAACCCCACTGGATAAAGTCGCCACCTACATCCCTGAGGACATGATGAACAATCTGCAGGAAGGATCATGACCCCGCACAGTTATCAACCCCTCCCCCGGAAAGCCTCCAAACTCATCACCTGCGTATTACCCGATGATGGGAGTGACAAGGTATTGATGCGGAAACTGCGTCAGGAAAAACAGATCATCAATGCAAGCAGTGTCGCCTGCCGGGGTATCGCTGTATTACAGAGCGCGCAAAGTAAACGCAACCGACTGCCGGAGCCGCACCTGGTAAGGATGGTAGAGGTTGCGGTAGCAGAAGAGGACGCCGATGCGTTGTTCGAATACATCCACGCAACAGCAGGTATTGGTCACAAGGGAGGTGGAACACTCTTTATGGGTCCGCTGATAACCATGACGCCGTTTGAACTGCCCGAGGGCATCCCTGACGAAAAAGCCCACTAGGTTGTAACAGCTACCCGATAGGGTTTTCAGCAAACCGCTCCATGATTTTTTCCACCTCATCACGCTCATCAAGCAGAACCTGCACGCAATCTGCATCCAGTATTTTACCC
Source organism: uncultured Gammaproteobacteria bacterium (assembly GCA_965603065.1). GTDB lineage: Bacteria > Pseudomonadota > Gammaproteobacteria > DSM-19610 > DSM-19610 > Thiogranum. Next base: position 113 of record CBFDBP010000334.1, on the reverse strand, counting down.
GAAAGTCTTTTCAGCTCTGCATAGGCCTTGTCGATATCCCATGCGTCCTTGTAGGGACGTTTGCGATGCGGTCGTAGTGATTACGCGATAAGTCCTATGACCGGTATTGGCCG
>CBFDBP010000333.1:0-3363 GCA_965603065.1 uncultured Gammaproteobacteria bacterium | reverse complement strand
CTGGCGTTGTTTGTGAATAAAATAAAGATTACGCGTATAAATCAAAACCCCCATCGACTGACCCAGAATAAAAACCGGGTCACCGATGTGCAGCGCATAGATAAACAGCGTTGCACCGCCGGCCAGGCTGAAGTACCAGAAAGCAACGGGAATAATCGAACGCTTGCGCCGCTCGCTGTACACCCACTGCAGCAGAAATCGTGCCGAAAATAAAGCCTGCCCGGCAAAGCCGACGGCCAGCCAGCCCCAGGGTTGTTCAACCATCAGCCTTCCTCCTCTGCCGACACCGTACAGGGCCGCCGCTGCAACCAGTACACACCCAGTTCATCTCCAATTCTCGACAACACACCATCATGCCTGACGGATCGACCGAGTCGGCGCCTCTGCAACCACATGACGCCCGCCATATCCACCAGCCCCACCCACAGGCGATTGCGGATGCCGTATTTCGAAACCCCGCAGCAACGCGCACGATGCCGTACCGGAACAGAAATCACCCGCGCACCCTGCCGCTGCACCAACGCCGGCAGGAAGCGATGCATATGATCAAACGCCGGCACTGACAACAGCAGATCGCGCGGGAACAGTTTCAGGCCGCAGCCGGTATCCGGCGTTCCGTCTTTTAACAGACTACTGCGCACCAGGTTGGCTATGCGTGATGACCAGCATCGAATGCGCTTGTCCTGCCGCCGGGTTCGGTGACCCACCAGCATCAGGTCTTCCGCCAGCCCGTTTTCGTCCTGCAGGCGTTTCAGCAGCAGACGAATATCAGCCGGGTCATTCTGGCCATCACCGTCCAGGGTGACCACCCAGGGGGCACGCGCCGCACGCACACCGGTCAACAAGGCACTGCTTTGCCCGCTGCGCAGAGGGCGGTGAAGCACGCGTAAGGCAGGGAAGTCTGCCAACGCCCGGCGCAGCTCGGCCAGGGTGTCGTCGTCGCTGCCGTCATCGACATAAATTACTTCGCAGGCGCCCGTGCCCTGCACCGCCCGGCTGATTTCGGTCAACAGCGGACGCACGCTCCCTGCTTCGTTGTATACCGGTACGACGACGGAAAACTCCATGAATACCCTCGCATATTTCTGGATATGGTCAGACCCGTTTGGGCTATATTCGGTCCACTTCCAGCTGGCAGAGCCCTGACCCCCATGAAAACCGACCCAGACTATACCAACCACCTCAACACCGAAACCAGCCCATACCTGCTGCAGCACGCCCACAACCCGGTGGAGTGGTACCCGTGGGGCCCGCAGGCGCTGGACAAAGCACGCCGGGAAAACAAGCCTATCCTGCTGTCGATCGGCTATTCCGCCTGCCACTGGTGCCATGTCATGGCCCATGAATCCTTCGAAGACCCGGCAGCCGCCAAGCTCATGAATGAACTGTTCATCAACGTCAAAGTGGACCGCGAAGAACGCCCTGACCTGGACAAGATCTACCAGACCGCACATTCCCTGCTGACGCAGCGCAGCGGCGGCTGGCCGTTGACCATGTTCCTGACCCCCGATGAACAGATACCCTTTTTCGGCGGCACCTATTTCCCCAATGAGCCGCGCCACGGCATGCCGGCCTTTACCGATCTGTGCCGGCGGGTGGCGGCATTCTACCGTGATCGCCGCGATGAACTGGAAAAGCAGAACCGGTCACTGGTCGATTTCATGGCCTCCATGAACCAGGCCGACGCACACAGCAGCGGTGAACTCGACGCCATGCCCCTGGATGTGGCCCGCCAGCAACTGGAAAAACAGTATGACACGGTGCACGGCGGTTTCGGTGCTGCGCCGAAATTCCCCCATCCGACCAGCATCGAACGCCTGCTGCGGCACTGGGCCGGAACCCGCAACGACAAATCAGCCGATGAGCAGGCCCTGCATATGGCGCTGTTCAGCCTGAAGCGCATGGCGCTGGGTGGACTGTATGACCAGATCGGTGGCGGCTTCTGTCGCTATTCGGTCGATGAACAGTGGATGATTCCCCACTTCGAGAAAATGCTCTATGACAACGGCCCGCTGCTGTCCTTGTACAGTGAGGCCTGGGCTGTCACACGAGAGCCTCTGTTCAAACGCATTGCCGAACAAACCGCCGCCTGGGTGATGCGTGACATGCAGTCAGCCGAAGGCGGCTACTACTCCAGCCTCGACGCCGACAGCGAAGGCGAGGAAGGCAGGTTCTATGTCTGGACGACCGGGGAAGTCCGGCAACTGCTCAGCGAACAGGAATACAGGGTGGTTGCGCCACGCTTCGGTTTTGACCGTAAGCCCAACTTCGAAGGCCACTGGCATGCACACGTGTATGAAAGCATTGAGGCTTTGAGTCAAAAACTCGACCTGCCGGGCACAGAAATCGAGACGCACATCGAGTCGGCCCGGCACAAGCTGCTTGCAGCACGCCAACAGCGTGTCCACCCGGGCCGCGATGACAAGATACTGGTGTCCTGGAATGCATTGATGATCAAGGGCATGGCACAAGCCGCCCGCTACTTTGCTGACTTGCGTTACCAGCAATCCGCCGAACGCGCGCTGGACTTTATACAAACACAGATGTGGTCCAACGGGCGCCTGCAGGCCACCTGTAAAGACGGTCACGCACACCTGTCGGCCTACCTGGACGACTATGTCTTTCTCATCGATGCCATTCTGGAACTGCTGCAGGTGCGCTGGAACGACGCTGATATGACCTTCGCCCTGCAACTCGCCGATGTCGTACTGGCGCACTTTTCCGATCCCGCCGGTGGCTTCTACTTCACCGCAGACGACCACGAGAACCTGATCCAGCGCCCCAAACCGCTCAGCGATGACTCGCTGCCGGCGGGTAATGCCATTGCCGCAAAAGTCTTCGGGCGCCTCGGTCACCTGCTGGGCGAAACACGCTTCCTCGACGCCGCAGAACAGACCCTCAAAGCCGCCTGGGACCCGATCAGACAAGGCCCCTATGGCCACACCGGCCTGTTGCTGGCACTGGAAGAAACCCTCTATCACATCGAAACCATTGTCATCAGGGCCGACCACGACATAAAGGCCTGGCAGGATGCCGTGGCGCGCGACTATGCGCCGCGGCGCCTGGTGTTTGCCATTGCCAATGACACTGAAGACCTGCCCGGTCTGCTGGGGGAGCGAAAACCCCGCGACGGCGGTGTTGCCTACCGGTGCCGGGGCACCAGCTGCCAGGCGCCGATCCTGTCGATCGAGGATTTACTAAACCGCGAACTGTAGGAACACCCCTTTATTACTTTTGAGTACGTAAATTAGCCGACAAAAGCTTTCCGGACACGCTGCACCCCAGGGCACCCTCCCCCCCAGGGGGCCTTCTCTCGCCTATCGGCGATTCACCTTGTCTCGCCTGACGGCGATTCACCTTGTA
>CBFDBP010000332.1:0-3368 GCA_965603065.1 uncultured Gammaproteobacteria bacterium | reverse complement strand
TATTCTGTTTTTTTCCGGGAATCGATAATAATCATGTCGGGATTCGACAGGATCAGATCCACCACTTCTTCTGCAGAAACGCGGGTTGCACCGGGTATATTTTCAGGCGCATAGGGTTTTTCAACAGCAAACACACCGCTCGAAAAAAACACCGGAATATAAAAAAATATAATGTGTATTCTAATATAGTTATGGCGAAGAACCATCTGCAAGCCCTCTGCTTGGGGGGTCGTGTGCCGGCAGCAAGCTGGCGGCTGAACCTGACCACGAAAAGATATTCAGGGTAAAGACTATTGCAGGAACTCTCTACCGGTGGATGCCCGAAAATGAGAAACCTGGTTCCTGAGTATATTCCTTTGTACCTGAGCTGCGGTCATATTTCTGTAATATACGTCTATTAATATTGCTTGCATCACTGCGCAGCTAACGGTCGTTTTCATCACCGCAGGCTGAGCCTGACCCCGTTTTCATGGAGAGAGCAGCAATGTCCGATCAGTTCATCGAAGATACCCCGCAAAATTTCCTGGCTGAGCGGCGTCCGATACTGGTGCCTGTCGACTTTTCGTCATGCTCCGAAGCGGCCGTGCTGTTTGCGGCCCATTTTGCCAGCTGTGTGCAAGCGCCCCTGCTTGTCCTGCATGTCGTTCATGAACCCAATAACGAACCGGGATTCTACAGGAGTAACGGGCATGGGGCGGCAGGCCAGAGCCGGCCAATGGAGGATGTCGCCCGTGGTATGTTGACGGCTTTCCTTGAAGAGGTGGGTGGACACGAATCGGCACCCCAGGTACTGGCGACAGCTCAAATGCTACTGGTCAGTGGTTTACCGGCCCCTCGAATTCAGGAAGTTGCGGTTCAGGAGGACGCCGTGTTGATCGTGATGGGAACCCATGGGCGCACAGGCTTGTCGCGTTTGACCGTGGGTTCAGTAGCCGCCGATGTTGCCAAGCATAGCCGCGTGCCAGTGACTATTGTCAAGACGTTAGAGGAACGATACGATCAGGTGTCGGCTGATGTGGTTGGTTCAGCTGATTGGTGGACCCGGCGTATGCCGGTTCAGTTGGATAAGGCGCGCCCGGAGGAGACCGGCGCCCGGATAACGGCGGCGCCCCTCGAGGGCATAGGGATTGTGTGAGCTTTTCTATGGATGCGAAGTTGCCCGTATTTCTGGTGGATGATGACGCAGCGGTACGCGACGCGCTGAGTCTCTATCTCGAGGGAACCGGCTTTACCGTCAAGACATTTGATTCAGCGGAAACTTTTCTGGATGAAATCGAAGAGATGGGCCTCGGCGTGCTTGTGCTCGACCAGCGGATGACGGGGATGTCCGGGCTGGAACTCCAGTCAGAATTGAAAATAAGGAGTTTGGACATGCCGACCATCTTCATCACCGGACACGGGGACGTGCCGATGTCCGTCAGGGCGATGAAGGAGGGGGCAGCGGATTTCCTTGAAAAGCCGTTTCGCAATAGCGACCTGCTGGCGAGTATTGAACAGGTGCTTGCCCAGTATGCCGCGAAAATGGGTGATTATCTCCACCAGGCCAGGGTGATAGTGAAGTGCAATAGGCTTTCACCGCGTGAAAAGCAAGTGATGGAGTATATTGTGCGGGGCCTGTCGAACAAAAACATTGCCCAGCTCATGGACGTGAGTATACGCACGGTTGAAGCGCATCGGGGGCGGGTGATGGAGAAGATGGATGCCCGGTCTCTCCCGGATCTGGTGCGTATGGCTGATTTCTGCGTTTAGTGCTTAGCCGTCGCACAAGACAAAGAAAAGGGTGATGGGAATCCAAACACCCATCACCCAGTCGAAGTCAGCCCCCAAGCATTTTCTATTAGGTGTGCCCAACCATAGGTACACCGCCCTGATATTAGAGTCGCCTTCCTGGCTGCCCCATCTTAATACGTTCTGAGCTTATGATGTTGACACTGCAAGCAAAGACGGGTCAATTCGTAGTTACCGCAACAGTGTTATTCCCAATACCGCTGGGTTTGCTGAAATAGTATTATTCTCACCAATAATAAGTTGTTAAGAATCGCGGGACTCACTCAGACGGACCTGAGATCTTCTGATACTCCTCCATGGCGGCTGCACTGGGCCGCCATTTCTTTTTTCCGATAGCAATATCTGTTTGCGCATATATATCGATGAGCGTATATATGAATTGATGAATATAAAAGCTGACCAGTTTTTCAAAATTCTCGGTGACCTGACACGGTTACGGCTTCTGGTGCTGCTGAGCCGGGACGGTGAATTGTGTGTTTGTGAACTGACCCATGCGCTGGGTGAGACTCAACCCAAAATATCCCGCCATCTTGCCCTGTTACGCGAAGCCGGGATTGTCCTCGACCGCCGTCAAGGGCAGTGGGTTTATTACCGCTTGAACCCGAAGCTTCCCGGTTGGGCGCTTGTGGTGCTCGCTGAAACCGCAAAAGGTATTGCCGGGCAGGCGCCCTTTAACGACGACCGGCGTACCCTGGCCCAGATGCCCGATCGTCCCGGCAGTGCCTGCTGCGCTTGAGCGATCGAATAAAAGCGAAGGTTTGATATGAGTATGCAATGTGAAACAACGGCAAAACGAGGCGGCAATGCGGCTATGGGTTTTTTTGAACGTTACCTGACGGTGTGGGTGTTTCTCTGCATCGTTGCCGGTATTGGGCTGGGGCACGTCTTCGTTGAACCCTTTCAGCTGATTGGGCGGATGGAGGTTGCACAGGTGAATCTGCCGGTAGCTGTTTTGATCTGGCTGATGGTTGTACCGATGCTCCTCAAAATCGACTTTTCTGCCATGCATCATGTCAAGGAACACTGGAAAGGTGTCGGTGTAACCTTGTTCGTCAATTGGGCGGTAAAGCCTTTCTCAATGGCATTGTTGGGCTGGATTTTTATTCGCGGCATTTTCGCGCCCTACCTGCCGGCTGAACAAATCGACTCTTATATCGCAGGTCTCATCATACTTGCAGCCGCGCCCTGTACGGCCATGGTTTTTGTATGGAGCCATCTGTCGGATGGCGAGCCACACTTTACGCTAACCCAGGTGGCACTCAATGACACCATCATGATATTCGCCTTCGCACCGATTGTAGGCCTGCTGCTTGGACTGTCGGCGATCACTGTGCCCTGGGCAACACTTTTTCTGTCGGTGTTACTGTATATCGTCATCCCGGTTGCATTTGCGCAGTGGTGGCGCAGGTATCTGCTGGGCCGCGGTGGTGAATCTCGTTTGAACCGTGTGCTGAAGATAATGCACCCGGTATCGCTTGGGGCTCTGCTGGCGACCCTGGTGTTATTGTTTGGCTTTCAGGGCGAGCAGATTTTGAGCCAGCCATTGATTATTGTGATGCTGGCCGTGCCGATCCTGATAC
>CBFDBP010000331.1:0-3382 GCA_965603065.1 uncultured Gammaproteobacteria bacterium | reverse complement strand
TTTGGATCTGTAGAGATAGTAACCGTCAGCAATGTCCCATACTGCACGGATACGATCGTCTGATGCCATGCTGGCTTGAAAAGAGAATGCCTGGTCGGCGGGCAGGAGTTCGTCGTCACCGAACAGCTCAGCGTGGGCGTAGGGGAGCCAGCCTGCAAGCAGTAAAATGAGCCAGTGTTTCATTTTGCCTCGTTGTGAACAGTACGTACCCAGTCCAGGTAGCCGGCTAAACCGTTACTCAGTGGGACTGCGATGATTTCGGGAAGTTCGTAGGGGTGCAATGCGCTGATTGTCGCCTCTACAGCCGTATAGTCGGCTGAGCGGGACTTAATCATAAGGAGGACTTCGGACGCCTTTTCGAGCCGGCCTTTCCAGCGGTATACGGATTCAACGCCTGGAATCAGGTTGACGCAGGCGGCGAAGCCGTATTCCACAAGCTGAGCCGCGATACGGTGGCCGGTGTCGGTGTCTGGAACGGTGCAGAAAACGATCTGGATGTCATTTGCGCTACCCATTGTCGCTGCACCATACCGGATTCCCGCTTGTAGGCAAACCGGCCAGGGCATAAAGTATTGGCATGAGTCCCGTTGGTATTTTATTCCTGCTTTTTCTGCTGGTTCCCCTGGTCGAGATCTATTTTCTGATCAAGGTAGGCAACATTATCGGTGCCGTCCCTACCATTGCCCTGGTGGTATTTACTGCGCTGCTGGGAGCCATGCTGCTGCGCTTCCAGGGCTGGGCGACATTGACGCGAAGCCGCCAGGTCATGGAACAGGGCCAGCTGCCGGCGCTGGAAATGCTGGAGGGTGTGCTGCTGGTATTTGCCGGGGCGCTGTTGCTGACGCCCGGATTTGTCACCGATGCCATCGGCTTCTTGTTCCTGGTGCCCCCGCTCAGGCAGGCGATAATTCGTTGGTTTTTAAGGAAATCTGAGTTTCGAGTTCAGCAGTTTGGCGATTCTTCCGGGCCGCGCCGATCCGGCCAGCATACCATCGAAGGGGAATATCGCCGCGATGATGAATAGCTTTTCCCCTTGACTCTCAAAGTTTGCCGGCTATTATTAGCACTCACTTAGGGTGAGTGCTAATAATCCGCTCGCGTGTATCAAGGCTTTGCAGCTAAAGGAGAAATTTTTAATGAACCTTCGTCCACTTCATGATCGGGTGATCCTCAAGCGCATGGAAGAGGAGCGTACCTCGCCGGGTGGCATTGTCATCCCGGACAGTGCTACCGAAAAACCCATCCGCGGAGAAGTTGTTGCAGCAGGCAACGGCAAGCGTAACGACAGCGGCGATATTGTACCGATGGATTTGAAAGTCGGCGATAAAGTGCTGTTCGGCAAGTATTCCGGTACCGAAGTCAAAGTTGAAGGCGAGGACCTGCTGGTGATGCGTGAAGAAGACATCATGGCGGTTATCGAGGCCTGATCTATCAATCCAAGTAAAGAATTCAAGAGTTAGAGGAAACGCAATATGACTGCAAAAGAAGTCAAATTCAGTGACGATGCCCGCCACCGCATGGTGGCCGGCATCAACATCCTTGCCGACGCCGTGAAGGTGACGCTGGGACCGAAAGGCCGTAACGTGGTGTTGGACAAGGCATTTGGCGCGCCGACGGTCACCAAAGACGGTGTCTCCGTGGCCAAGGAAATCGAGCTGGAAAACAAGTTCGAGAACATGGGTGCGCAGATGGTCAAGGAGGTCGCTTCCCAGACTTCCGACGTTGCCGGTGACGGTACCACCACGGCAACCGTACTGGCCCAGGCGATCGTACGCGAAGGTATGAAAGCGGTTGCTGCCGGTATGAACCCCATGGATCTCAAGCGTGGTGTCGACAAGGCTGTGCTTTCGGTTGTCGAAGAACTGAAGGGTTTGTCCAAGCCCTGCGCTGACACCAAGGCCATTGCCCAGGTCGGCACCATTTCCGCCAATGCCGACGAGAATATCGGCGGCATCATCTCTGACGCCATGGAGAAGGTGGGCAAGGAAGGTGTGATCACCGTAGAGGAAGGTTCCTCGCTGGAAAACGAACTCGACGTCGTGGAAGGCATGCAGTTCGACCGCGGTTACCTGTCCCCGTATTTCGTCACCAACCAGCAGAACATGCAGGCCGAACTGGAAGATCCGTATGTTTTGCTGTTTGACAAGAAGATCTCCAACATCCGTGATCTGTTACCCGTGCTGGAAGGAGTGGCCAAGGCCGGCAAGCCGCTGCTGATCGTTTCCGAAGACGTGGAAGGCGAAGCACTGGCGACACTGGTGGTTAACAGTATTCGCGGCATCGTGAAAGTCTGCGCCGTCAAAGCGCCGGGCTTTGGTGACCGTCGCAAAGCCATGCTGCAGGATATCGCCATTCTCACCGGAGGGCAGGTGATTTCCGAGGAAGTCGGTCTGTCACTGGAAAAAGCCACCCTGGACGACCTCGGTTCCGCCAAGCGTATCCTGATCACCAAGGAAAACAGCACCATTATCGACGGTGCCGGCAGCCACGACGAGATCGAAGCGCGTGTCAATCAGGTTCGCCAACAGATCGAGGAAGCAACGTCTGATTATGACAAGGAGAAGTTGCAGGAGCGTGTGGCCAAACTGGCTGGCGGTGTTGCCGTTATCAAGGTGGGTGCCGCGACTGAAGTCGAAATGAAGGAAAAGAAAGCCCGCGTCGAAGACGCCCTGCACGCCACCCGTGCTGCGGTCGAAGAGGGCGTGGTACCCGGCGGTGGTGTTGCGCTGCTTCGTTCCCGCATTGCGCTCGCTGACCTGAAGGGTGACAACCACGACCAGACCATGGGTATCGACATTGCGCGTCGCGCCATGGAAGAACCCTTGCGTCAGATCTGTGCCAATGCCGGCGACGAGCCTTCTGTCATCCTCAACAAGGTGAATGAAGGCGAGGGTCAGTTCGGTTATAACGCCGCCACTGGCGAATTCGGCGATATGCTGGAAATGGGTATCCTGGATCCGACCAAGGTGACCCGTGCAGCGCTGCAGAACGCCGCGTCTATAGCGGGTCTGATTATCACCACCGAAGCCATGGTGGCCGAGCTTCCGAGGGACGAACCCGCTATGCCAGGCGGCGGTGGGATGCCGGACATGGGCGGCATGATGTAAATCAGGCTGTCTTTATGACAAAAAAAGCCCGCCATTTGGCGGGTTTTTTTTGCATTGCTGTCCCATTAACTCCCTCTCCTCCAGAGGACCCTCTCCTCCAGAGGACCCTCTCTCACCTGACGGCGATTCACCTTGTCTCGCCTGACGGCGATTCACCTTGTCCCACAGGAGGGTGTCGCAAAAGTCCCTTCTCCCACAGGAGGGTGTTGTAAAAGTCCCCTCTCCCACCCGGGAGAGGGTTAGGGTGAGGGGATCAACAAGGGGGCAACCTATTG
>CBFDBP010000330.1:0-3384 GCA_965603065.1 uncultured Gammaproteobacteria bacterium | reverse complement strand
TCATGTCAGTTTAACTATATGTCAGAATGACATGACACATTATTCGCGTGTGTTATTAAGAATATAATCTATATATATATAAAATATATAGCATTAATTTAATAAAGTTCTGCCACCAGCTGGGGCGGTATGATCTCCTGACGGCATGACATAGGGTGACTCCACGTAGCAGCGCCGCCCTTCAGCGCGATTGGCGTGGCAGAACATCGCGGTCGGGTGACCGCTCCTACAGTGGGTCGGTGATTCATCCCCCCCTGTAGGAGCGCCGCCCGTCGGCGCGATTGACGCGGCACATCGCGGTCAGGCGGCCGCTGCTACGGGTGGCCGTGAACGCTCCACTCGCCGGCCTGCAGGTAGCTCAGGAAGTCATCGTGCGACAGTGGCCGACTTATCAGGTAACCCTGTGCCAGGTCACAGCCCATGGTTTCGAGCGTCTTGAGCGTTGCCTCGCTTTCCACGCCTTCTGCGACCGTATTCAGGCCGAGGTTGTGCGCCAGGTCGATCGTTGAGCGCACGATCATGGCGTCGTCTTTGTCATCGATCATGTCGCTCACAAAAGAGCGGTCGATTTTGAGTTGCTGTACCGGCAGGCGTTTCAGGTAGCTGAGCGAGGAATAGCCGGTGCCAAAATCGTCCACCGATAGGCCAACCCCCATCTTGTCCAGTTTGGTGAGAATATCCAGGCTGCATTCCGGGTCGCGCATAATCGCGCTTTCGGTTATTTCCAGCGTCAGGCAGTGTTCATCGAGGTGGAAGCGGCCAAGAATTTCGGCGATCTGCCGGGGCAGTTTTTCGTCGCGCAGGTTGTGCACGGACAGGTTGACGGCGACACCGAGTTTATACCCCCTGTCCCGGTAGTTCTTACAGTAGCGCACCGACTTTTCGATAATCTGCAGGGTAAAAGGTTTGATTAAACCGGTTTGTTCCAGCACGGGAATAAAATCATAGGGGGGAATAATGCCGCGTTCGGGATGGCTCCAGCGCGCCAGTACTTCCACCCCGGTGATCGCCCCGCTGTTCAGATCCAGCTTGGGCTGAAAAGCGATACCGATCTCCTGTCGCTGGATTGCCGCACGCAGGTCGCGCAGCAGTTCCAGGCGATCGGGGTTGTAGTCATCATACACCGGATCATATACGGAATATTCATCGCTGTTGCGTTTGGCGACATACATGGCGACGTCCGCACATTTTAACAGCACGGATGGATCAGCGCCGTGATCCGGATAGAGCGCTATGCCCATGCTGGCGCCTATGGAAAAACTGCTGTCTTCAACCTGCACCGGTTTTTGCAGTGCCGCCTGTAATTTGCCGGCCACAATGAGCGCCGCATCTCTGTCGGCCTGTGGCAATACCACGGCAAACTCATCACCGCCCAGTCGCCCCAGCGTATCGGGTTTCCTGAGCACGGTTTGAAAAGCTTCGCCGACACCGATCAACAGTCCATCTCCGACAGGATGCCCCAGGGTATCGTTCACTTCCTTGAAATGGTCGAGATCGATCATGATCAGGGCCATGGTGTTTTGATTGCGCCTGGCACTGAAGATGCCCTGTTCTATGCGGTCCAGTATCAGGGTGCGATTGGGCAGGCCGGTCAGGGGATCGTGGACGGCCAGATGCTGAAGATCTTCATTACTGCGCGACAGCCGTTTATTGGACTCCTGGAGCTTCTCGCGGTAAGCCTCGGCGCGCTGTTTGGCGGCATCCAGTTCCTCGAAAAACATGGCGTTTTCGATAGCGATACTGACCTGGCTGGCGAACATGGTCAGCAGTTCCAGATCCCGTTCATCGAATTCACCGCCACCGGCTTTATCGATGCCGGCGATACCGCCCAGAAACCGCTGTTTACCTATCAGCGGTACCAGGATGATGGTGCCGGCTCTCTGCTCCCATTGATTGCGTTCATTGCCAGTGAGCTGATCCAGGATGCCTCGCCACCAGGCCTTGCGGTGACGTAGCACCCAACCGCAAATGCCGATATCGATGGACAGCGTGGCATCCAGCAGTTCGTCGGCGCTGGCTCCAATGGCGGCACGGTAGGTATAACTCGATTGATCAGGCGAAAGAACGGGGATGACGAGCGTTTGCGCCCGTATCAATTCGTAGGCACGCGAGGCGACCAGGTCGAAGACTTTCTGCAAACTGTACTCGCTGGCAATGACCTGGGTCACTTCTTTGAGCATGGCAATTTCAGCTTCTTTCTGCTGAAGCTCAAACTCCATTGCCCGGAGTCTTTGCCGGCTTGAATCCTTTCTTTCAGTGCCCACGCCTGTCCCGGTTTCCCGATATTTTTAAGGAGTATAGAGGAATCGCACTTAGTTAAGCTAATGTCATCTAAATAGCCACGGAAAACGCGGAAGGCACGGAAACTTTTTATCGTTGTTTCGGTGAGTTCCGTGCATTCCGTGGCTCAATTCAACGCAGTTCGATCCTATTCGTTCCGGTACGCACAGCGCGCCCTGCAATGGTTCGTTAAATAAAAAAGACAGTTATGCGAACAGTTTCTGAACTTCGTCAATTTCCTCGGCCACATCGGTAAGTTCAATTTCGTGTACGTCCACATCCAGTCCAAGGCGGTGAAACGAGGAAATCTGTGTCCACTCCGCCTGGCTCAGGGGGTGATCGTTGTTGATATGGCTTTGCAGATTGGCGACCTGGACGATATCAACGAGATCCGCGGGGTCGTCGTGGCTGCGGCCCAGGTCTTCGTGCTCAGCGGCTACAGCGACCAATGTATCCGGGAATTTCCAGTGCTTGAGGATGGCGCCGCCAATTCCGGCATGCAGCCGGGTAATCAATTGATCGAGCAGCTCGGGGTCGTCCAGAAGCTCGTCACGCTCCTCCGCACGGTACAGAATGGGCAACGTGCCGATGTCGTGGAGCAGCCCCGCCAGCATGGCCTGATCCGGCATGACACCCGGACACTGGCCCGCCAGTGCCCGGGCAATGGCGGCGACCTGTACACTGTGTTCCCAGACGGCCCGCAGCCGCTGGTCGATCTCGTCGTTGGTCGCCTGGAACATCTGCTTCATGACCTGGCTGGTCACGAGGTTGCGCACCAGCTTGCTTCCCAGCCGGGCAATGACCATCGGCAGCCGGTCGATTTCCTGACGTCCACGATACAGCGGGGAGTTGCCCACCTGAATCAGGCGTGCCGACAGTGCCGCGTCCTGGGCGATGATCTCGGCAATCTGGCCGGCATTGGCATTTTCATCATCAACGACCTCACGAACCCGCAGTGCAACTTCCGGCAGTGTCGGTAACTGCAGTTGCCCGCTTTCCAGATCCTCGAGCAGCTCGTTAACAAAGACGTCTTCAGTTTCCATGCCGTTCCTCGGGTTGTGATGGTATTCCCCCTTTAGCGACAATCCGGCGGGATATTTAAGG
>CBFDBP010000329.1:0-3403 GCA_965603065.1 uncultured Gammaproteobacteria bacterium | reverse complement strand
GAATGCGAGCGCCACAGTGGCCGGCGACCGGTGCGTGCGGAGATGCGCATGGCCGCATGAGTATTTTGACCACACGGGCTTACTGGTTGATGGAGGAGAGGCGGCAGCGCGGCGGGCCGGACGTATCTATCTCGGTTTCATGATTGTGGCAGACCTGGTCTTGTTCGAGGCCTTGTTGGTCGCGGCTGCAAACACCGGGGACCTGGGTTTCGAGGCGGTGCACAACGCGCTAGCCCGGTCATCCGCATCAGGTTTTTATGTGTCAATGGTGCTCGCCGGCTTTGCCCTGAAGGCAAGCGCCTGGCCGTTGCACTTCTGGTTGCCGTTGGCCTTTCGAGCGGTCCCAGCGGCAATCGTTCTGCTGCTGGGCGGTGTTCCTGTTGCCATCGGGCTTGTTGGCATGCTGCGCTGGTTACCCCTTGGTGAGCTTGCCTTTCCTGAAATGGGGATGGGCATTCAGTGGATTGCTCTGGTCGCAGTCATTTACGGGACGGTCGTTGGGTTGCTGCAAGCCCGGTCGCGGGCATTGCTTGCCTACGCCGTAATAGTTGTTACAAGTCTGTTCATCATGATCCTTGGACATGGTCTTGAATGGCCGGCGACAGGAGCCGCCATTCAGGAAACGGCGCATCAGTTTATCCTGACTCTGGGATTGACTCTGGCGGCGCTGGTTCCAGTTTCGCACCTGGCGGATAAGGTAACGTCCCGACTTGTATTGAAGCCACTGCTGGTTGCGGGCGCTGCAGCGGCGGCTTCGCTGCTGGCGCTGGCACCCTTGATGAGCCTCTATCTGGCTCGGATCCCTGCTGCAGGTGATTCACTCACTGCTGAATCCACGATGGTAACCCTGTGGCCGTGGTGGACGCTGTGCACGACGTTGCTGGCGCTACGCTGGCTTTATCTGCTGGCGCAGCGTCAACAGCAGGTGGTCAGTATTTCGGCCCCGATGACAGGGGCTGTCTGGAGCGTGTTGTTGGCGGCCGCTTATACATCCGGACTACTGGTTGCCATGTGGAGTGACGACCCAATGGAAATAGTTGTTGATGCGTGGCAACCATTAGTCCTTGGGGTTTTGATCGGCGTCAGTGTCTGGTTACTGGCAGAAAAAAACAGGGTTCCATCTATTCCAACTGTTACGCCCGGCGACTTCTGGTTAATTCTTGAGCGGTGGTTTTGCCGCGGCAAGCGTTGGGCGATGTCGATGGGATTTCAGGTGTTACCACGGTGGCGTACTATAGGACTGGCCGCTGCAGGCCGCTTCCTGCAGGTCCGTGCGTGGCAGAAAGTGCTAGATGCCAGTGAGCGCTCCCTGCAAAGCTGGAGCCTTGCAGTTACCTTGTTGCTGGTATTGGGGATCGCCATCGCACTTCTAAACGCATAATACATGGACAGACGGCACCAACAACAAAGTTCCGGGACAAGTTCGAGCGACTTGCCGAGACGCGTCCACCTGGGGATATTGATTGTCCTCCAGGCCATCATGGCGGCGGAATTGGTGCTGGTATTCTACGAGAGGCAGTGGGTAAATGCTTTCCTGGTGATGGCGATTATGACAATCTCACTTTCGCCAGCCGCGCTCGGGCGCAGGTTTCAGGTGAACATCCTGCCCGAGTTCCAGGTGCTCGCTGTCATTTTCGTGTTTGCGGCGCTATTCCTCGGGGAGATGCAGAGCTATTACGAACGGATCTGGTGGTGGGATATCGCACTGCACACCAGTTCCGGACTGCTGATGGGGATTCTCGGTTTTCTACTTGTCTATGTGCTCAACGAGAGTGACCGTGTCGACATGCACATGCGCCCACGCTTCGTGGCCTTGTTCGCGTTTTTGTTTGCCGTGGCGGTTGGTACCCTGTGGGAGATCTTCGAGTTCACCATGGATCAGGTTATCGAAACCAATATGCAGAAACCCATGTTTGACGATCCGTCAGGACTGACCGACACCATGTGGGATATGATCGTAAATGCCCTGGGCGCGCTGGCAATCAGCGCGCTGGGTTGGTGGTACATGGTACGCCGCGAGCATTCGTTCATCGAGGTCTGGATTCGAAAGTTTATAGAACGTAATCCTCGACTGTTTCGGTTGTGAAAAACATGATCTTGATGCTTCAATGTAAGGATGCTGGAGGAGGTGAATGATATGCAACGATTTAAAGATATTCTTTGCGTGGTGGAAAATGGGCAGGCAGATAAGCATGTCCTGGAGCGAGGCGTTATGCTGGCCGAGAACAACCAGGCCAGCCTAACGATCGTCGATGTTGTTGAGCATGTGATTGCAGGTATCGGGATGCCTGACGGTGGTCCTATCTCCGCCGATCTGCAGGCCGCGTTGGTTAGCGCTCATGAACAGGAATTGAAAACGCTGGTCGATCCTTACCGCGCACGGATCGATATCCAGACCAAAGTGTTGGTCGGCATGCCGTTCCTTGAAATCATCCGTGAGGTACTGCGTAACGGGCGCGACCTGGTCATCAAGACTCCCGAAAATCGGGATTGGCTGGACCGATTGTTCGGTAGTGAGGACATGCACCTGTTACGCAAATGCCCCTGTCCGGTCTGGCTCATCAAGCCTGGCATGCAGAAGCCCTACCGGCGCGTCATGGCAGGTGTGGATGTAGGCGACGCGTACCCGGCGGAAGAGCTGGCATCACGGCGTGCGTTGAGGCGGCAGATCCTTGAAATGGCCAGCTCCCTGGCGCTATCCGAGTTTGCCGAGCTGCATGTGGCGCATGCTTGGGAGGCGGTTGCCGAGAGTGCCGTGCGCGGCGCTTTGTATACGCCAGAAGAGAAATTTATTGCCTACGTCGAAGAGGAGAAGCGGGATCACGCAGCCAGTCTGGACGCGCTGATGCACGAGGTGACCGGCGATCTGGGGGGGGATGCACTGAATTATCTTAAACCCCAAACACATCTGGTGAAGGGGAATGCTCGCAAAGAGATCCCGGCGCTGGCAAAACAGATCGGGGCAGATCTTATCGTCATGGGTACCGTGGCCCGCACTGGTGTTCCCGGCTTCATCATGGGCAATACAGCGGAGACGATTCTGAATCAGATCGATTGTTCCGTGCTCGCGATCAAGCCACCCGGTTTCAAAACACCGGTTACGCTGGCGAGTTGAACGCATGCGAAGCCAAAGTGACTTGCCAGCCGCTGAGTGCTGGGAGTAACTAGTAGTGCTTCAATTAGATAATTTAGGATAAAGTCGCTTCAGCTTGATGCGGGCATCCTCGGTAGTAAAACGCCAGTCTGCAGGCTGCGTCTTCTGATTGCGATCATCCACCCAAGCCGCTATTTCTGTTGTCACGGTTTGAATATCAGGCAATCGCCTCGCTAAGCATTGCCCGTAGGGTGCAAATATTCGAACGAGCCATATGATATTGTTATCGAACAATATTAAAGATAGTCT
>CBFDBP010000328.1:0-3409 GCA_965603065.1 uncultured Gammaproteobacteria bacterium | reverse complement strand
GTCAGCAGCACGAGCCCATGGGTGGGCGAACGTACAGCACCAAGAGTAGCCCCTTTGGAGGGGATGCAGGAGCAATTGCCGAGGGACTCTGCCGTCGAGCGTACAGGGAGGTATTCACAAGGTGAATCGCCTCCAGGCGAGACAAGGTGAATTGCGCAGCAAGAGAGGGTCCTCTGGAGGAGAGGGTGCCCTGGGGCACGGCGTGTTCTGAACAGCCCTATCTGTTATTCAAGGCACGCTATAAATGTATGGGACCTCTTTTTCCTGCTAAGGCCCGGCAGCACCCGCACGTGCATCGTCACTGTCGTTAGCCGTCTGATAACCGAACATGGGATCGAGTCCCTCCTCCACCAGTTTATCGATGAGCGCTACCTGCTCGTCGTCGAAATAATCGCGGTAACCGCCGACCTTGCCGCGGCGCACTTTGAACGAATTCGGATTCTTGCGGTCGCCCGCTTTCACCCGCGCACCACTACCCCAGAAGACACGCTTCTCTTCCAGCTTTTTCATATTGTCTAAAGAGGCAAACTCGACCGCCTGCTCAATCTGTTCCGGGGTGCCGGGGGTATCGACAAAATCCAGTACCCGTTGCATGACACCCACTGGATCCACGCGCATGTCTTCGTAACGGATGATCAGGATGTCCTTGAGTTCGGGCAACGCCTTCGCCCAGCCATTGAAAAATTCCACGATCCTCGGCACGCCACAGACCGGATTGGTGACAAACTCGAAAGTGCTCACCGCCTCACCTTTAGCCGGGTACTGGTTGAGCCGAATCTTGTGCGGCCGCATGCGGTACTTCCACTGGAAAAACTGTGATAC
Source organism: uncultured Gammaproteobacteria bacterium (assembly GCA_965603065.1). Classification (GTDB taxonomy): domain Bacteria; phylum Pseudomonadota; class Gammaproteobacteria; order DSM-19610; family DSM-19610; genus Thiogranum. The sequence goes on along the minus strand of CBFDBP010000328.1, from coordinate 2,587 downwards.
CGCCACGTCGCGCGGGTCACGTACCAGCATGACGACTTTTTTACCGCTAAAATGATCGAGCGTATCCCAGTCCTCGAGATAAGCCCGCAGGTAGTTATTGTGGCTGAACAGGACCCTGGGAACAGCCGGCTTCATTTTATGGAGATTGTCAAACTCGAGCAGGTGGCGCATGGGCAGACCGTGCTTCAGCTGATAAAACCGTGACAGCGTGACCCGGAACCAGGTGCGGCCACTTTTGCCCCAGGAGATGAGAACCCAGTCGGCCGACTGCAGCTTGCGATATTCTTCCTTGCCGCGCAGGCGTCGCTCGATGGCGTATCGCCGTGAGCGTGGGAGAAAAATAAGTGCCCCTGTGATCAGGTGCCGAGTGACGACTGCCCGGATTTCTCGCATAAAGCCCGTTGACTAACGCTCCGACCAGGGTTTAAAGGGATAGATGATTGCGGCATCTCTGATCTCCGGCGGTGAGACCAGCAGACGGTAGCCATTCTGCCACTGCATGAGAAAAATTGTCTTGGCCTTTTGCCTGCCGGTCTCGTCGACCCGGTAATTACCCAGCAGGGAGCGGAACACCATGTCGCGCAGCTGCTGGCGGATGGCATCTTTATCGAGCGAACCGGCGAGGCGTACCCCGGCTTCCATTACCTGGGCGGCGCCATAGCCGTAGGCCGCATGGACCCCGGCATTGCGGCCGAACTGCTCTTTGAAGCGGAACGAAAAATCATAGGCCATGGGGACTCTGCCACTGCGCATCCAGGACACGACCCCGATGATGCCGTCCGCATCGTCACCCAGCGCGTCGCCGAACTCCGGCAGTGCCGGCCCCACCGTAAAGGCGAACGCCTGGGGCGACAACTGCTGCTTTTTGGCTTCCCGCACCAACGCAATCGAGTCATTCAGATAGGTGGCGCCAATGACCAGTTCCGGTGCGCTCAGCCGCATTCGACGAACCAGGTCTGTAAACTCCGTACTGTCCAGGGGGTATTCCTCATCAAACACGATCTCCATACCCTGCTCGGCGGCCTTGGCGCGCACACCCTCGGCCACTTCACGCGAAAATTCCGCGGCTGGATAGATGAGCGCAATCCGGGTCAGCCCTGCGTTGTCTTTGGCCGACTTGATAAGAAGATTCATATATTCGCGGGCCGGTGCGTCGACCTGAAATATGTTCCTGTAACCGCGCGACCAGATGCGGCTGGAAGCAGCCCCGGCGGCGACCATGGGAAAGTCGTGCTGTTCGGCGACATCACTGGCTACCAGGGTGAGGTCCGAGGAATACGGCCCGATCAGCAGGTCGACCTTGTCATCGTTGATCAGACGCTGATACAGGCGCCTGACGGTATCGGCATCCGACTCGTCGTCATAGTAGATCAGCTCCACCTTGCGCCCGAGCAGCGCGCCACGCGCGTTGATATCGTGCACCCACATTTTGATGCCTTCCAGCTGGTCCTGCCCGGGCCCGGCATAGACACCGCTGAGGGATGCCGTCGCACCCAGTTTGATCGCCTCCGCGGCCAGCGCAGACTGCAGACCGATGGCGCACCACAGTGCCAGCGACGCGACCAGGAAGGCGCGCAGCTGCCCAAGAATTCCCTGTTTATTTTTCATAGCGGTCACGTGTTATCTCTCGACGTCCAGCTGGCGCTTGGTGGAATACAGCAGACGCACCCACTCATACTCGAACGGTGAACCGGTTTCATAGTAGCGGAACGAGGTATGGGAGCGTATATCGACAGCCGCGATGGCGGTCCAGGTCCACGACTGCCAGGATTCCAGGTTGAACACCCAGTCGCGGATCCCCGTAGTGATATAGTAGTCCACACCCAGGCCGATACCGTCGCGCACATTCGAAGGACCCAGTATCGGTAACATCAGGAACGGGCCGGTTCCCACACCCCAATGGCCCAGCGTCTGGCCGAAGTCTTCATCACTGCGTGGCACATCGCTGGCCACATTGATGAACCCCGCCAGGCCGATGGTCGTATTGACCATCAGGCGGGTCATGGTATTCATCGTCTTCTCGAAACTGAGTTGCAGAATACTGTTGACCAGCGTGGTGACGTCGTCGACGTTACGACGGAAGTTATGTATACCTGTCTCCACAATATCCGGTGCGACCGCCTGATAGCCCCTGACCACGGGCAGGAAGACATACTTGTCAAATCGATAGTTGAAGCGAAACACGGTGCGGTTGAAACCTTCCCAGGGATCGGAAATACCCGTCGCTTGGCGATACTCCAGGGCTTCCCCCAACACCCGATCGGCCGGAAAATCCGGCGGAATGATGTCCTCACCCTTCGGTTTGACCGGTTTGGTGCTGCAACCGGTAAAGGCCAGAACGCCGATCAGGAGCAGGCATGTTGCAGGAAAATTATTCTTTGCTGTTGTCATAATCTAGCCGGCCTCACTGCCTGAAGACGTTGACCATGTGGGCCACGTTGTCCCGGTAATCCATGTTGCCGCAGTGACCACCCCTGGGGTAGATCTTGGCGCGATCGCCGAATACCCGGGGGAAAAAATCGATCTCTCCCGGTTCCAGAATCAAATCATTCTGATTGTGCATCACCTCGATCTTTTCCGCACTGCG
>CBFDBP010000327.1:0-3412 GCA_965603065.1 uncultured Gammaproteobacteria bacterium | reverse complement strand
TATCGCCACGCAGGTATTGCGCAGTCAGCGACGCCTTGCATCGCAGCAACTGTCTGGGGGTGCCGAAAAACACCTGCTGACCGCCGCGTTCACCGGGCCCCGGGCCCATATCGAGAATATGGTCGGCGGCGAGCATGATCTGTGGATCGTGTTCGACCACCAGCAGTGAATTACCGGCATTGCGCAAACGCTGCAGTACGCCGATGACGCGTTGCATGTCGCGCGGATGCAGGCCGATGCTGGGTTCGTCCAGCACGAACAGCGTATTGACCAGCGAGGTGCCGAGCGAGGTGGTCAGGTTGATACGCTGCACTTCACCGCCGCTCAGGGTGCGTGACTGGCGATCGAGTGTTAAATAGCCCAGACCCACATCGACAAGGTACTTTAGGCGTGCACGAATTTCGACCAGCAGCAGGCCGGTAGCTTCATCCAGTGGCCGGGGCAACTCGAGCGTTTCGAAAAACCGTGCAGCGCGTTCGATGGGCAACTGCATGACATCGTGTATCGTCAGACCCGGCAGTCGCTGCCAGGTTTTGTCAGCCAGCGCCAGGCCAGCCGGTTTAAAGCGCTGCATGGCGCTCAACACCCCATCGGCGTCGACCTTGCTGCCCAGCCGCCACAACAGTGCCTGCGTCTTCAGGCGCGCACCGCGACACGCCGGGCACAGGTCGTAGCAGCGGTAGCGCGATAGCAGCACACGAATATGCATCCTGTAGGCCTTGGTCTCCAGCCAGTCGAAGAAGCGCCGCACACCGTACCAGAGGCCGTCTTCCCAGTCGCCCTCGCCTTCCAGCACCCACAGTTGCTGTGTTCTGTTGAGCTTCTTCCAGGGCAGGTCGGTGGGAATGCCGCGCTTGCCGGCAAAGCGCCTCAGGTCAGCCTGGCATTCCCGGTAGGATTCGGTCTGCCAGGGCTTCACCGCGCCGTCGGCGATGCTTTTGTTTTCATCCGGCACCACCAGGCCGTAGTCGATACCCTGCGTTCTTCCGAAACCGCGACAGGTCTCGCAGGCGCCGATGGGTGAATTGAAGGAAAAGTGATTCGGCGTCGTGTCATGATAATGGATATCACAGTCTGCACAGTGCAGATCGCTGGAATAGCGCCAGCCTTCACTGGCCTTGCCGTTAGCGTCCAGCGCGTACACTGTTACCCGTCCGTGGCCGTGCCTGAGTGCCGTTTCCAGGGCTTCGACAATTCGCTCGCGCCGCCCGGCGGTTAAACGCACCCGGTCCTGAATGACCTCCAGCCGTTTATCCCGTCGCCTGTGAACTCTGGTGTAACCCTGCTGGGCGAGCAAGCCTTCGATTTCGTCATCGCTGAAGTTATCCGGCACTTCGACAGCGAAGCTGATCAGGGCGCGCGGTGCGTTTTCACCGGCGCGGGCAAACAGCGCATCGACGATGCTGTCCGGTGTATCGCGCCGCACCGGTTTGCCACAGCCGCCACAGTGAAGACGGGTAGCGCGCGCGAACAACAGCTTCAGATGATCGTTGAGCTCGGTCATGGTGCCGACCGTGGAGCGTGAGGTCCGAACCGGGTTGGTCTGGTCAATGGCGATGGCCGGCGGAATACCGTCGATACGATCGACGCTGGGCGCATCCATGCGATCCAGAAACTGGCGCGCATAGGGCGAGAAGGTCTCGACGTAACGGCGCTGTCCTTCCGCGTACACAGTGTCGAAAGCCAGCGACGACTTGCCCGATCCACTGACACCGGTGATCACGATCAGTTCGTTCAGCGGCAGGTCGATGTCGATATTTTTCAGGTTGTTCTGGCGGGCGCCGCGAACGCGTAAGTATTCCCTGGCCAAGGTGAGATTGATCCGCTTGCTGCTGGTTGCTGATACGGGACAGGCAATGTTACCGGATCAGCCGCTGTCAGTCAGTGGAATCGTATTTTGGCGAGACAATAAAATCATTCCCGGAAAAATGAAGTTGTTACCAAATACCGATACAACGAGATATGATCGGCAAGAATTTGACGCAATAGTGGCATTCACGGGTTGGCTGCCGAGCATGGGGCAGCATCCATAGACTAAAGATTCAGGTCAGGAATTGTTAAGGGGTAGCGCGGCCATGTTTTCGTCTTTAGCCCGATTTGCTCTGATACGTCATATACCAGTATATCCAATCCATATAGTCATGTATTAAATCCGCGACCTGTTTAGGCTCTATTTCCTTGTTGTTGACCATGGACCATATTTCTTATGGGTGTTTGAAATCGGCTGAACGGCAGAACTGGCCGAAATGCGGCATTCGCGCTTTGGCAGACCAGCGAGAAGCCCGACTCTTGTCGCCGAGTAGTCGATAGGGTGGGATGTGATTAACGACACCCACTGGTTAGTCGTGTTGCCGGATCCCGACGCCAACACTATCGGCCTGAGCGAGTAACGCCCCCATTTCCTGCTCCGCCTGCATTCGCACAAAGAAGCGGTAGCAATGACCGGTAAAAAAATCAACAAGCAGCCAGTTGGGTTCCCGAACTTTGTCAATGCTCCAAGTGTCGCGGACCTGGAACCGTCCATCGGTCGAGCGATAGCATCGTTCACTGGATTTACGGCTGCAAAACATCCGGACTCGTCCATCGATTGAAAGATAGCAGGGCTGACCGATTTCCCTTGTGCAGGTCCAGTACTGACGTGGTATCTGTCGCTCCATGACGCTTGCTGCCTATTCCAGAATACACAGGCATCCTAGGCCGTATTACAGGAGGGGGTAATGTCCCCACACGCCGAATTGTTATCCGGGTGCGCAGATCGGCGGCTTGTGGCCAAACTGCGACCTTTGGACGTAAAAGGTTTGCAAAACAGTATAAAAAAGCCAGCGCCTTGGAGGAGTTTAAGGCGCTGGCTCGTTGCTGACTCGGAGGAGAGTATTTCCAGCAACACACAGAACGGGGCCACCGTATGCTGTGCTGCCTCTGTTATCGGTCAGTCAAGACTATTCCTTAACGCCAGGATGGTGGCCTGTCGCACGTAAAGCAAAAAAATGGCCGCACTCAATAGGGGGAGAGTGCAGCCTAAAACGCTTTCGGTAAAAAAGCGTTGCGGCATTATCAAGATCAGCTCGACGGATGTCTATAGGCGGAGAGTATGGACAATGCTAACGACCAGGTTACCCAGTCATTGCAATCTTTCTGTAGAGCAGCCTGCTGGCCGCGATTCGCGCCGGGGGACGGCGCTCCTACAGCTTACCTCACTATTGGTGAATTCCACAGATAGTTTGAATTGCGTGGTACGTTCCTGTTTTCACAAGGTGAATCGCCGTCAGGCGAGAGAGGGTGCCCTGGGGTACAAGGTGAATCGCCGCCAGGCGAGACAAGGTCCTCTGGAGGAGAAGGTCCTCTGGAGGAGAGGGCCCTCTGGAGGAGAGGGTGCCCTGGGGTACGAGGTGAAATTGATATGCAGACCGTA
>CBFDBP010000326.1:0-3422 GCA_965603065.1 uncultured Gammaproteobacteria bacterium | reverse complement strand
ACCGGAAACTCCAATCAGCACGATGATCATTTTTCATGGCCCGTGCCGCGTACCGGGATGTCCCGTTGATACTCGCGCATGACCAGATTGGCAAGCAGGCCGGTCCAGCCGGTCTGGTGAGCCGCGCCGAGACCCTGGCCGTTCTCGGCGTGAAAATATTCGTAGAAGTTGTACAAGGGCTCGTCACTGCCGGCAAACGGGGCATCGCCTCGCATTGCCGGAATAGAGCCGTTCGCATCGCGCCGATACAGCGAGACCAGCCTGTCGGCGATCATCGTCGCGATCTGGCGCATATTGAGTGCCTGGCCGTTGAGTTGCGGCACGGGTGCCGTGAAACCATCGCCGAGAAATCGGTGATACTTCTCCAGTGCCTGGATCAGCGCATAGTTGGTCGGCATCCAGATGGGTCCGCGCCAGTTCGAGTTGCCGCCGAACATGAAAGAATTGGATTCGCCGGGGACGTATTCGATCTGTGCCTTGCCGAGTCCGGGGATATGGCCCAGGTCGCGATGCCGCTGATGCACCTTGCTGACACTGCGGATGCCGTAGGGCGAGAAGAATTCATCCTCGTTCAGCAAGCGTTTCAGGATACGCGGCAGTTGCGAGTGATCGACCAGGGCGAGCAGGTGTTCCCCGTGATCGTTCTCCCACTCTGGGCAGGCGCAGATGTAATTGCCGCGAAACAGTCCACCCTTGTGCCCGCGCAGCAGTTCGCGAAAGCGTGGCGCGGCCTCGAGCAGGCGCTGGTCGATAACTTCGCAGGCAAACAAAGGGATCAGTCCGACCCAGGAATACACATCGATATGGTGAGCCTCGCCCTGTGGCGTGATGAGCAGGTCCTTGAAAAATCCCGCGTCAAAATCCCACAGCGATACGCCACCGTCGTCACTGCCGGCAATGGTGTTGGCAATGGCGAGAAACTGCTGATAGCACTGGATGGCGATATCCTCGTATTCCCGGTTAAAGCGATTGATCTCCAGCGCCATGACAACAAGATTTGCCGAAAACATCGCCATCCAGCCGGTGGCATCGGCCTGTTTCAGCGTATAGCCGGGCGGCAGCTCGCCGGAGCGGTCGTATACCGAGATATTGTCCAGGCCGAGAAAGCCACCCTCGAACAGATTGTTGCCACTGCGATCCTTACGGTTGATCCACCAGGAGAAGTTGAGCAGCAGCTTGTGGAAGACGCGCTGCAGGAAACCGGTATCGCCCTCCCCGTTCTGTACCTGTGAGGCACGAAACACCTTCAGTGCGCCCCAGGCATGCACCGGAGGATTGGTGTCGCCGAAGTCCCATTCGTAGGCCGGGATCTGGCCGTTCGGATGCAGATGACGTTCGTTGACCATGAGTTCAATCTGCGCCTTGGCGAAGTCGAGATCGATATGCGCCAGTGTGGCGGCCTGGAAGGCCAGATCCCAGGAGGCAAACCAGGGGTATTCCCAGCAGTCCGGCATCGAGATGATGTCGGCAGCCTTGAGGTGTTTCCACTGCGAATTGCGGCCATGTTGGCGGCTGGACGGCGGCGGCAAGCGGTCGCCTTGCAGCCAGCGTTCCACGTCGAAATGGAAGAACTGTTTGCTCCACACCATGCCGGCAAAGGCCTGGCGCATGATGGCATGGTCCTCGGGTGCGGCGTTTGGCAGCAGCGCGGAATAAAACTGCCCGGCCTCTTCACGGCGTTGTTCGAACACTGCCGCACTGTCTGCAAACGGCTTGTCCAGGGCGCTGGCACTCAGCACAAGCTCGATGCTGACAGTCTCTCCAGCCGCGGCAGACAGATGCCGGGCCGCGGCAAACTTGCTGCCCCGCCGTGCCGGGTTAACGGCCTGCCTTTCGCCCTCAACCAGGTAGCGGTGAAAGGCATCCTTGACCCAGGGCGATGGGCTGGCCGTACCCGACAGGCGTTCGTGATTGGATTCGTTTTCGGTGAACAGCAGCTCTGCGTCGCCCTGACCGTACAGGTACTGCTTCCCCAGGCTGCGGTGATCGGCGATGACACTCCACAGACCGGCAGGTGTGTCCGGGTTCGGCGTAATCTCCGGGCGCGGCGACTCGTCACCCCACGACCAGTCGTTGCGGAACCACAGTTGCGGCAGCAGCCAGATCTCATCGGGCCGGTCGCCGCGATTGGTCGCGCTGATGCGCAGATGGATGATGCCGGGGGATTGCTTGGCGTATACCATGCGCACGTCCCAGTAGCGGTCCTGCCCGAATACGCCGGTATCGACCAGATTGTACGGTGGATCTGTGCGCGAACGACGCCCGTTTTCCTCGACCAGGCCGGCATAGGGATAGGCGGCCTGTGGGTAGCAGTAGCGATAGTCCAGGTAGCTGTGCGTCGGCGTGGCGTCGGCATAAAAATAGACTTCCTTGACGTCCTCACCGTGATTGCCCTGCTTGCCGGTCAGGCCGAATGCGCGCTCCTTCAGGATCGGGTCGCGGCCATTCCAGAGCGCCAGCGCCAGGCACAGGCGCTGCTCCCGGTCACAGAGGCCGCCGAGACCGTCTTCGCTCCAGCGATAGGCGCGGGTACGGGCATGGTCATGCGGGAAATGCTCCCAGGGCGTGCCTTTTTCACTGTAGTCCTCGCGCACCGTGCCCCAGGCGCGTTCGGCCAGGTACGGCCCCCATAACTGCCAGTCCCGATCATTGAGACGTTCGCGCTCTGCACCAGGCCCGGGGGCAAAGGTTTTGTGTTTGTTCATGGTTTTCGATTCAAGACGAAGCCGGCATCCACGCTGGTTTGTTGCGGACAGGCCACCGGGCTTGCAGCCCTGAGGCCACGGACCGGGGCTGGCGAGTGGGCGCCGCGAGACGCAAGGCCGGCGCGGATCATCCGCCTTCCCGGAAACGGGGGTACGGGGTCATGCCGCCATCGACGAACAGACTGGTGCCGGTAACGTACTCGGACTCATCCTAGGCAAGCCACACAGCAGCGCGGGCAATGTCTTCCGGGTTGCCAATACGCTGGTAGGGGATCAGTTCAAGAAGTTCCGCTTTTGCTTCCGGCGTGCTCCACGCGGCGGTGTTGATCGGTGTGGGGATCGCTCCCGGTGCGATGCTGTTGACACGAATCTTTTTGGCTGCCATTTCCTGGGCGATGCTCTGCATCATCATGTTTACCCCGCTTTTTGAGGTGGCGTAATTGACATGGCCCGCCCGCTGCAACCGGGTCTTAAGTTGAGATTTCAGGATCCGGTTTTCAGCAGCAAGATACTCATTACGCAGCAGGAGTTCCTGGTCCACGGTCCCAGTGATATAGGCCACTATGCGCCCCCAATCCATTAAGAATCCCCACCGTTACCTCGAATTTGTCATCCAATTCTAAGCCTCATTTGAGGCAAAATACAAAGGCATTGTGACACGGACAATAGATGCTAAGATGTTGATATCGCGATACGGATGAGTTTTTTGACTGCACG
>CBFDBP010000325.1:0-3426 GCA_965603065.1 uncultured Gammaproteobacteria bacterium | reverse complement strand
TCTGATAATCCTCTAGCCAGCCTCCTCACAGTCAGTTGTTACACTGGCTGTTCACTAAGATGAGGAGACTGACATGTCACATTACTGCGGAATAGATTTACATTCAAACAATCACGTTGTGGTTGTGATCGACGATGAGGACAAGCGTGTGTTTGAAAAGCGGTTAAACAATGATTTATCGCTGACACTCAAGGTGTTATCCCCTTACGATGAAACCTTGCACGGCATCGCAGTGGAATCCACCTTCAACTGGTACTGGCTGGTCGATGGTTTACAAGAACATGGATATGATCTTCGGCTGGTCAACACGGCGGCGGTTAAGCAATACGATGGTTTGAAATACAGCGGCGACCATCATGATGCCTTCCATCTCGCACACCTCATGCGGCTTGGTATTTTGCCAACGGGGTATATCTATCCCAAAGAACAAAGAGCAATCAGAGATCTGTTGCGACGAAGGCTCTCGTTAGTCAGAACAGCCAGTAGTCAACTGATCAGTGTGCAAAGTCAGATCTGGCGTTCAACGGGGCTGCGGATCAAATCGGGAGAACTGCGCAAGCTTGAGTTTGCTCCTCCACTCGTGGACGACTACACGCTTCAGGCGGTACAGGCGGGATTAGCGGTCTATCAGGTCATTCAACGGGAAATCGATGGGCTCGAGCAAACCGCTTACCAGGTAGTGAAGCTAACGGAAGCCTTTAAAATACTCCAAACGATCACCGGCATTGGAAAAATACTCGGGCTGACCATCATGCTGGAAACCGGCACTATCGATCGTTTTGCCGGTGCGGGCAACTTTGCTTCGTACTGCCGCTGCGTTGACAGTAAGCGCACCAGCAATGGTAAAAAGAAAGGCGAAGGCAACGCCAAAGCCGGCAACAAATATCTCTCCTGGGCCTTCTCTGAGGCGGCACATTTTGCGGTACGTTTTGAGCCATTGGCACAACGGTTCTATGAACGAAAAAAGGCCAAGACGAATGGTATTATCGCCATCCGGGCCGTTGCCCGGAAACTGGCAAGAGCAAGCTGGATGATGCTCAAGCATCAAGTACCTTATGATGCCAGGCGGATGTTTCCGGGTTAAGTTTGGGCGGCTGAGATGAACCAGGATGGGGTCTGGCACAACCATAGGTTCTGATTGGACATCTCAGTCGGCCATCGTTGTTTACGTTTCGCCCAAACCGTGAGCTTACTCGGGTCTGGACAGCCAAGGCTGAGCCATAGATTCTGTGAAAACATTTTGGACACGGTTTGGCACCGAAGATTGTGTGGGGTACCGAGGTACCAAGGGCGGGGAAACAAAGGACGCTCCCTGCCTTAATCCAGATGGGTGACTGGTGCGGAGCGTTTTGACTCCGATGCCAAAGACGTAGACATAACGGGTGCGATGTTCGTATGCAACGATGGATAAAGTGTATTTTTATGCTAATTTACGGCAGGGAGTCGTTTTGGCTATTGACCGGGGCCGGCTAATGGGCGACCCCTTTATTCGCGATCAGGCCTGGGTCCAGTCCGGAGCGTTGCCGATTTTTTCTATCAGGTAATCAATGAAGATCCTGACTTTTGCGGTCAGGACGTTCGATTTTGGATAGACGAGCCACAGGGCTGTCTGGTCGTCGACCTTGTAGTCGGGCAGGACACGGACCAGCGAGCTGTGGGCGAGTTCGCGGTGAACACTCCATAGCGCGTTCATCGAAATGCCTGCCCCAGCGATGGTTGCGATCTTCTGGCTCAAGCCGTCATCGACGATGAGCCGGCACCCGGCTTCGCGTGGATTGAACTGCCCTGCGCTGCCATCGCGCCCAACCAGCTGGATCGGTGTTTGTTCCTTGAATGCGATCAATTGGTGCGTCGCGAGTTCATCTGGATGTGTGGGCATGCCATGTTGATCCAGATAATCGGGCGACGCACAAAGGATACGCATGTCGTCGGCGAGCTTGCGCCCCTTCAGGCTGGAATCCGCGAGCGCCGCATTGCGCAGGGCGAGATCGAAGCTGCCCTGGATCAGGTCGAACTCCATATCGCTCAGTCGCAGGTCGAGACGGATGCCGGGATGCCGTTCCAGAAATTCGGGCAGGATCGGCGCGACGTAGAGTTGGGCAAAGGTACTGGGCGCAGTGAATCTCAGCGTGCCCGTTGCCGCCGCATTGCCACGCCCCAATACGGCGTGCGCGGCGCTCTCCTGTGCGAGGATTTCCCTGGCATAGGGCAGGAACTCAGCCCCCTCCAGCGACAGGGCCACTTTCCGCGTCGAACGACGCAACAGATCGGCCCCCAACGTTTTTTCCAGTTTCGCCAGTCTGACGCTGGCCACCGCCGGCGCCATGCCCAGTTCTCGGCCGGCCGCACTGATGTTGAGTTTTTCGGCGGCGAGGACAAACAGCCGCACACTTTCGGTATCCATTTGATTATATCTAAATCACGAATTATGAAATCAATAATAAGTTATTTATTTAATATTCGCGAACAACTATCTTTTCTCGCACCAGCTGATCACCCACCACCAGGAGATGCGCCATGATCTACGACAGCTTCACCACCTTCATCGTCCGGATCGAAAACGCTGTTGCATGGGTCACGTTCGACTACCCGCCGGTCAACATCCAGGGCCTGCCGATGCTTGCAGATCTCAACAACCTGGCGCAGAAACTGGAAGCTGACAACACCGTGAAGGTGGCCGTGTTTCAGTCGGCTCACCCGGATATCTTCGTCGCGCATGCTGACACCAAATTCCTGAAGGATATGTCGGGCAAAGCCGTCTCGCGCGACGAAGTGAAGCTGCTGGATCTGCAGGTTGTGCTGGAGCGGATCAGCAAACTGCCTCAGGCGACGATTGCCAAGATCGAGGGCTTTGCCCGGGGTGGCGGCCATGAATTTGCGCTGGCTTGCGATATGCGTTTCGCAGCGCGCGGCAAAGCCAGGTTCATGCAGATGGAAGTCGGCATGGGCATCCTGCCTTGCGGCGGCGGTGCCTCGCGCATGGCGCGCCAGGTCGGCCTGGGTCGTGCGCTTGAGATAGTTCTGGGTGCGCGTGACTTTGATGCCGATCAGGCCGAAGCGTATGGCACGATCAACCGTGCGCTGGACGCGGACGAGATCGGACCTTTCGTTGAAGATCTGGCAAAGCGCATTGCGCTGTGGCCGTCCGCGTCGATCAATGCCACCAAACAGGCCGTCTATGCGTCCATCGATCCGCCGATTGAAGAAGCCCTTCGTGAAGAAGCGTACTGGCTGTATCAGGCAACCAGCCAAACGCCGGCCCTGAAACGCTTCAAATGGGCCGATGAGCAAGGCGCACAGTTCGATATGGACAATCAGCGCGCCTGGCCGGAGATGCTCGTCAAGATCCAGGACATCAACGAATAGGTGTCAAAGAAATGCTCAAACAGGCAAGAAACCTGAATCGGGATTTATCTAATTTACATT
>CBFDBP010000324.1:0-3438 GCA_965603065.1 uncultured Gammaproteobacteria bacterium | reverse complement strand
GTGCCCTGGGGTACAAGGTGAATCGCCGTCAGGCGAGACAAGGTGAAATTGATATGCAGATCGAAAGTTATGCAACTGTCAGGTTTACTCAGTTGGATTTTTCTACCGGCACATCTGCCGGCAGGACAAACGGCGAGACCAGGGTCAATGCACCCAGCCAGATGGCACCACCCTCGGGACGGCCGATGTGCGCTTTCTCGTAGATATAGTCGTATAGATCATCGGCCTTTTCTTCCGGCACCACCACATCGACTTTTCTCACCAGGATCGGTTCGGGCAGTTCACCGAACTTCGTCCTGGCGTCTGCCAGCACCGCCATGCCCATGCAGCTTATACTGTTGGCCCGGGTGATCTGCTTCTCATCACGCAGGGCGCGTATCAGTTTCTTTTCAGTACCGTCATCGGGCAATACACAGCTTATAAGTTTGCAGGCCTCACGCGGAACAGATTTTTCGGCAACCAGTTTGTCGTTCATGCCTGCTCCTCGCTTGTATCCAGCTGCGCCATCATACTTTCCGGAATGTAAATAGAGGCTTTCTCCAACGGCGTGATGTAGATGAAGCCTCTGCCCGGTATATTCATATCGGCGGCCCGGTAGAGGGTGTCATACACCAGGTCGCGTTGCTCGGATGAAACCAGGATGCTGATGACCTCCTTCTCCGCCTCCACGGCAACGCCGAGCAGGCCCAGACGCTCACGCACCCCGGTACCCCGGGCGTGATGGCTGATGGCGCCGGACGTAGCGCCCACATCGCGTGCTGCCTTGAGGATAACCTCGCTGAGACCGCTTTGCACCACGCAGGTGAGCAGGGACACATCGGTTAGATAGGTAATGTTTTGTTCACTCATAAGATGGCCTCGGCCTCCTGTGTATGTGTCGCTGAGGGTACCCGGCTTGCCGCCCTGGTTTGCGCACTCACCTTGTGGCGTGCCCACAAACCCGTGATCATGACCGTGATTATGGGCCCGATGGAGGCCATGCAAAGAATTCCGAAACCTTCCACGGCATGCGTAGCGTCGCCAAGCCCCAGTCCCATGGCCAGCACCAGGGGAACGGTGATGGGCCCGGTCGTGACCCCGGCGCTGTCCCAGGCCACGTTCACGAATTCCTCGGTGGAGAAAAACGTCAGCACCATGGCCAGCAGATAGCCGGACAGTATCAGCCAGACCAGTGGCAGATCGAAAATCAGCTTGGCTACACCAAGCGCAATACCACACCCGACACCTATGGATACCGCGTTGATCAGGGTCTTCTTTTTGAATACGCCATTGGTGAGATTCTCGGTGGTAATGCCCAGGGCATTCAGCGCCGGCTCCGCCAGCGTCGCACCAAAGCCCAGGAACCAGGCAAACGCCAGTGCCAGACTCAGCCCCACCGCATAGACATAGAGCGGCGATGCCGGCATTCCGGATACTTCCATGAACGCCATTGGTACCAGGCCACCCGCATTGGCACCCAGTTTGGACAGTCCGTAGGTAAGTCCGAGATTGAAGATGCACATCCCGATGACGGTAAGGACGATGCCGTAGAGTATCTCGCCCTTATTATCGAGCTTTTCCCTCAACACCAGTGTGAGCACCACAAATAGGAACAATACCAGCGGCAGGATGGCGCGCACCCCGAGCACGATCTCCTCACCGGGACTGCGTTCATACCAGGCCGGTTCCACGGTCTGCGCTGCCGCTGCGGCTTGCCTGGTGGCCTCAATAATTTCTTCCGGAGTCACGCTGTATGAAACGTACAGAGAAAGCAGCAGCACACCGATGATGGGAAACAGGGAGGCCAGAGTGACAATACCAAAGCCGGAAAGCCCCGAGTCGCCCTTGCCGGATTATTTACCATCAAGCATCGCTTCCAGTCGGTCACAGAACGTACTGATCACCTTGACGCGTGAGAAGCGCTTGTTGTTGCCCTCGACCAGTACCCATGGAGCCGAATGGGTACTGGTGTGCTCGATGATATCATTGACCGCCCATTCATAATCATCCCATTTCTCTCGGTTACGCCAGTCCTCTTCGGTAAGTTTCCAGCTCTTGTGGGGCGTCTGCTCACGGGCCTTGAAGCGTTCCAGCTGCTCATCCTTGGTTATGTGGACCCAGTATTTCAGCAGCAGGATCCCGTGGTCCGTGAGCTGTTCCTCGAATTCATTGATCTCGGCAAAGGCCCGCTTCCATTCATCCTCGGAGGCAAACCCTTCTACCCGCTCCACCAGGACACGCCCGTACCAGCTGCGGTCAAAAATGTTAATGCGCCCTGCGCGGGCAAGATGTCGCCAGAAACGCCAAAGGTAGTGATGGGCCCGTTCTTCATCCGTAGGTGCAGCAATCGGGAGGACCTGGTAGTGGCGGGCATCCAGTGCCGCGGTGACACGCCGGATTGCACCGCCCTTGCCGGCAGCATCAGGTCCTTCGAATATCAGGATGGTCGAGATCTTCTTCTTGAGTGCCTTGCGATGCAGCAGGTTCAGCCGTGCCTGGCATTCCTGCAACTGTTTCTTGTAGTCGGATTTGGATAACTGCAGCGACAGGTCCAGACTGGACAGCACTGTGGTCCCCTTCAGCGGGGATATGGTCGGGGCATCCGCCCCTGCCGTCACCTCGCCCACCATTTGTTGTTCCGCCGTGTGCGACTTGCGCTCTGCTGCCAGTTCCTCCAGCATTAACGCCTTATTGCGAGCTTCGTCAAGATGTTTGGCAATCTCAT
This sequence comes from uncultured Gammaproteobacteria bacterium, assembly GCA_965603065.1. Classification (GTDB taxonomy): domain Bacteria; phylum Pseudomonadota; class Gammaproteobacteria; order DSM-19610; family DSM-19610; genus Thiogranum. The sequence continues at coordinate 734 of CBFDBP010000324.1, read as the reverse complement.
CACGTACAATTTCCCCGACGGTCAGGCTTCGGAAATACGGATCCACACCTTCGACGATCGTCCAGCCTGCATGGCCGGTGCTGGTGCGCATAATGGTCCGTTCCGCCGCTTGCTCGAACCGGTCATAAATGTGCCAGTGGTCCCAGTCCCGCTGGGTGACACGCCAGCTCGTCAGGGGATTCTTCTCCAGCTTCTTCAGACGTTGCTTCTGTGCATCCCGGCTCAGGTGCATCCAGAACTTGAGGATCAATGCACCGTCATCGGCGAGGGCCTTCTCGAATGCCAGGATCCGATCCAGCCGGTCATCGAATGTTGCCGCATCACTCTTCCCATATACCCGGCGCAGTATCGGCTGCGAATACCAGGAACTCAGAAACAGGCCAATGTGGCCGTTCGGCGGCAAGTCACGCCAGAAGCGCCAGTATTCCGGCCGGTCACGTTCTTCATCGGAAGGCTCATCATAGGCCCTGGTTATCAGCCAGCGCGGGTCCATCCACTCATTGAGCAGGTTAACGGTATCCCCCTTGCCGCCACCATCCACGCCTGCAAACAGAATAATTACCGGAAATCCGCTGCTCACCCTGAGATTTGCCTGCACCTCGAGCAATGCCTGCCGCATTAAGGGTTCCCGTTGATTGAACTCACTTTTCGGGACCTTCTGTCCAAGCTCGGCTGTTCTGAACATGATTATCCTCCTGCTATTCGACCCATCCCCGTATTTACACCTTAACCGG
>CBFDBP010000323.1:0-3440 GCA_965603065.1 uncultured Gammaproteobacteria bacterium | reverse complement strand
CCGGGAGACTTGTCACCGTCATCATTACGAACGCGTACTTCGAGCGGTTGACTGGTATCCAGATGTACATCCCGTTGCGGAAAGGAGATCACGATACCGGCATCATTGAACTTCTGATTGATTGCCCCGTGCAGCTGGGTAAGGGTTGGCATACGGTCTTCCTGTGTTCCGACGAAACAGCGCAGGGTCAGGTTAAGGCTGTTATCACCGAAGCAGTCGAAAATGACAGAGGGTGGAGGCTCGTCGAGTACTTTCTCGTGTTCCCTGGCGGCGGCGTCCAGCAGCACCATCGCCGTCTGTACGTCGCTGCCGTAGGCCACGCCAACGGCGACCTTTATACGGGTGGTCTGGTCCGACAGCGACCAGTTGAGCAGGCGGCCGGTAATGAACTCCTTGTTGGGTACCAGCAGCTCCTGTCGATCCCAGTTGCGGATGGTGGTTGCACGAATATTGATTCGGGTGACGGTCCCGCTTGTATCACCGACGGTGACGATATCGCCAACCCGGATGGGGCGTTCGAACAGAAGAATGATACCGCTGATGAAATTGGCCACGATCTCCTGCAGGCCAAAGCCGATACCGACACTCAGGGCTGCGGCCAGCCACTGAACCTGCGACCAGCTGGCGCCGATGGTGCTGAGAGCAAGCAGGGTGCCGACAGCTGCAATCGAATATTGCGACAGCGTGGTGGCGGCATAGCGTGCCCCTGAACTGACCGAAAAACGCTGTAACAGGATGATTTCGAGTAAGGCGGGAAATCGTCTGGTGGCGACAAAGGCGACGATGGCAATGAGTACGGCCAGCAGTAGATCGGCCAGGGTGATCGGAACCAGCTGCGTTTCACCTGCGACCACGCTGCTGTGGTGCCAGAGTGCGATATTATCCAGTAAGCCAAACGCCGGCAGTACATCGGACCAGATGAACCACAAGCCGATGACCGCAGTAATCGGGATCAGCGTATTCAGCAGTTTCTGACTCTCTTCGTTCAACGCAACCAGGTCTATCTCGGGTTCTTCCTCGTGCTGTATACCTTCATCGCCGCCCGGCCGGCCGGACTGTTCTTCAGCGGCCTGCTGTTCGGCTGCACGCGCTGCTCGACGACGTTCCAGCGCCGCCTCGAAGTCCAGCTTACGGCGAGCCACGAGCAACCAGCGTACCGCGAGCTGGTGAATGACAATGAATGCCAGTATCAGCCATAGCGTATCGATCAGGCTGCCGGTGAGTGTTCCCGCTGTGTACAGAAATCCCACCAGTGCCAGGCCGGCCAGCGTGGCCGGCAGTACCAGCGCGAATGCAAGCCACAGATACTGGAAGCGGACCAGGGCACTGGAAGGGTGGCGTGCAGTGAAACCGGCCAGCGTGGTCTGTCTGGGGCCGAACAGCCGGTAGAAGAAATACGACAACGAGAACATGATCAGCACAAACGCCAGCCGCCCCAGGCCACCACTATCACCTGTAGTACTGAGGTGAATGGTCAGCACGGCAACAAAGGCCGCGGGCAGGAAAGTGATCATAAGGATCCCGAACTGGCGACGCAGTGCCTGACAGCCCGATCCCGGCCAGCGGAAGTGGGCCTCGGCCAGGCCACTGGGCAGGCACATGACGCGAAATGCCATCAGGTAATAGAAAGCGGGGGGCAGTAAGATCAATGCGCGTGCCAGCGCTTTGGAAAATGCTGTCGCCTCCAGGGAGGTCGCCAGTTGCCAGCCCGCGGTCGCCAGCAGTAACGGCCAGGGTGCTGCGAGCAGCAGTGTCAGCCCGACTGCCTGGAGCGTGTATCTGAAGCGGTCAGAGCGGGGTTTGATGATCCGTTTGCCGGTGTTTAACAGGGCTGCCCGTATCCGTGCCGACTTGAACAGAAGCACGGCAAATACCATCAGCACCAGAACCGGAACCGGCGAAGTGGTGAAGCGGATGATCAGGATCTCTACGGCGCCCAGCCAGTGTGACGGTGATAACAGCTGAAGGAATTTCAGCGGCATCTCCAGCACCATGGCCAGATTCGGCGGTGGTGCACTTCGAATCCACAACAAGCGTTCCGCCAGTAAGGTGTCGTAGGCCTCGATGGCATTGATCAACTGGTTTTGCGCATAATCCAGTTCGCCCAGCGCACGCAGATAGGTTTCATCCAGCGACAGGGCTTTTTCCAGCAGCTTGCCCCGCTGTTGGGCGAGATCTTTGAGGTCCTGGCGGATTTCACCGGCCTGCTCGGGCGGCAGTTCGGCCGTGAGTTGTTCGACAAATGCCGGGATGTTACGCAGTTGCTTGTACACCTCGGTATGCTGTATCTGAGCGAGGGCGGCGTCCGCAATCAGGCGTTCACGCGCCTTGGCCTGCTTGCGGATGGCTCGAATATCGGGTAACAGGCGGCGCTGTTCCAGCAACACCCGACCCAGCGCCTGGCTGAGACCGGCAATGTCCAGTTTCTGCTTGGTGCTCTGGAGTTCGTCTTCAATACGTTTGGCATCTCTAATAGCCGACTTGTCACCGGCAGAGATCTTCTCCAGGCGGGCAGAGACTTCACCGAGTTCATCGGTAAGGTCTGCATTCTGCGCCGCGAGCTGTTGAACAAGTGGATGTTTGCCGGCCATTTCAGCCTGGGCTATTTCCGCATCCTGCTTGGCCTGCTCGGCATCGGTGCGCCGCTTCTGGGCGACCAGTTCCTCGAGCAGCTTGATTCTTACTTTGATGCGTTCGAGGCTGCGCTCAGCCGTGTCGCGCTCGGCTTTCAGCAGATCGATGCGCATCGGCTGACTGAGCAATTCCTGGTCCAGCATGCGGATCTCGTTGCTCAACGCCATCATCTGGCTCTGCTGGCTCCAGCGCCGGGCTTCGCTCAAGAGCGGTAATTCGCCGGCAGGTGCCGGCTTTTTCATCTCGGCCCCGATCGTTTCCTGGGCCTTTTTTGCCTCGGTGAGCCGCTGCCGCGCGGTGTTAGGTCGATCGGTCTCGTCAGTCAGTTGCTTTTTCAGTTCGGACAGTTTGGCTTCGACCGCAGCCTGGTTGGCTTCCTCGTTCAGCAGTTGCTGCTCGGCTTCCTGGAGTGGTGTTTCTTCGCTGACGCTCACGGTTACCGTGGGCGAGTCCTGCCTCGCCTTGTCGAGTTTTTCGCGAGTGATCCGCGCCTCATCGGGTGCGCTTTTTCTGGCCTCGGCAAAAGCATCGGCGTGCTGTTGTTTGGCGCGCGCAGACTCCACGTTGCTGATTGTTTTTCTGTAAAGCTCGGTGAGTGTATTCCTGGTCGTCTCATCGAGTTCGGTGGTAGCCTCCACCTCCTTGATCTTCGCCTCGACGATATCCGCGTCGGGTATGGGCGGATCTGCCGCAAAGGCACCGCCGACTGTGCCGGACAGTACAATAACCGCCAGTAGTCTGAATGCGGCCGCAAGGGGTTTCACGATGGATGCGCACACCGTCATGGACCTACCACTGGTAGCCGA
>CBFDBP010000322.1:0-3440 GCA_965603065.1 uncultured Gammaproteobacteria bacterium | reverse complement strand
GGCCTCGATAGTGACCAGGTCGATAAGCTCAAAGGGTTGTTTCGATAGATGAGAGTCGTGGGGCTGCTGGTCTGGCTGCTGTGCAGCGCCCCGGTAGCCGGGGCTACGATTCACAACGCCGCCGTCATCTACCAGAGCGGCAGTTTCATTATTGAAGTAGACGCGCTGCTCGATGTTGCTGAATCCAGAGCGCGGGCGGTGTTGACAGACTACAAGCACCTCGAGCGTTTGATCCCCGCTGTCGAACACAGCGAGATTCTCTCCACGCGCGAGCCGGGGGATTATCGGCTGCGAACTGTGACCCGGACCTGTCTGTGGTTTTATTGTAAACGCCTCGAGCGCGTGCAGGACGTTGTCGAAGCACACGATGGTTCTATAACGGCTGTTGTCATTCCGGAACTGAGTGATTTCAGTTACGGTTCTATGCGCCTCAATCTGTGGCAGGAAGTGGCCGGCACCCGCATCCTGATGCGTTCCGAAGCGGCGCCGGATGTCTGGATTCCGCCGCTGCTTGGCCCCTGGTTGATCAAGCGGGAGTTGCGCAACGAGGCGGTGCAGATCGTGCACAATATTGAGCGGGTGGCCGCAGAAGCGACGCAAACTGATCCCGACCGGTACCCATAATGCCAGCTGTATCCGTGTTGCAGAAGTCGGCATAAAACCAGTGACGGACCCGGGGCTGGGTCGTTACGATGCCATGGTGCTCGCCGTGGCGCATCGTCAGTTCCATGAGCTGGGTGCAAAGGGTATCCGTGTCTTTGGTAAGGAGAACAGCGTACTGTATGACGTCAAGCACGTGCTGGCGGCCAGTGAGGTTGACGGCCGTTTATAAGATTCGAAAGTGAAGGGGCAAGCATGAAAGTTTTAATCACCGGTGCGGCCGGGTTTATCGGTAGTGACCTGGCGTTACGTCTGCTGGAACGGGGTGACGAAGTCATCGGAATCGATAATCTGAATGACTACTACGATCCCGCCTTGAAAAAGGCGCGCCTGGCGCGTACCGCAGATAATCCCGGCTTTACTGATATTCGTATCGACCTTGAAGATCGTGACGGCATAGCTGAGTTATTTGCCAGGCATAAACCCGATGCTGTGGTGAACCTTGCCGCCCAGGCGGGCGTGCGCTACTCGTTGCAGAATCCGAATGCCTACATTGATACCAATGTGGTTGGCTTCATGAATATTCTCGAGGGTTGCCGCTATAACGAGGTGCAGCACCTGGTCTATGCGTCCAGCAGCTCGGTTTACGGTTCCAACACCAACATGCCGTTTTCGGTGCACGACAATGTGGACCACCCGGTCAGCATCTACGCGGCCACCAAAAAAGCCAATGAACTGATGGCGCATACCTACAGCCACCTGTACCGCTTGCCGACCACCGGGCTGCGCTTCTTTACCGTGTACGGCCCCTGGGGCCGGCCGGACATGGCACTGTTTCTGTTTACCCGCAAGATTCTCGCCGGTGAAGCGATCGATGTGTTCAACTACGGAAAGCACCGACGTGACTTCACCTATATCGACGATATTGTCGAAGGTGTGATTCGTATCCTGGACCGTGTGCCCGAAGCCAACCCGGACTGGTCGGGTGAACACCCGGATTCCGCCAGCAGCACAGCACCCTATGCCCTGTACAACATCGGCAATAACCAGCCGGTGGAGCTGATGCATTACATCGAAGTGCTTGAAGACTGTCTGGGCATGAAGGCCGAAAAGAATCTGCTGCCACTGCAGCCGGGCGATGTGCCCGATACCTATGCCGATGTGCAGGATCTGGTGCGCGATGTCGGTTACAAGCCGGATATGTCGGTGCAGCAGGGGGTCGCCAACTTTGTCGCCTGGTACAGAGATTATTACAAGGTCTGATATTACATTGCGGCCTGCTGGCTGCGATTATTATCCGAACAGGGTCGATAATGATGGCGTCCGCCGATTTTTCCCACCGACTTTTGAGGTGGTTCGACAGCCACGGTCGTAAGGATCTTCCCTGGCAACAGCAGCCGACGCCCTATCGCGTCTGGGTATCGGAAATCATGTTGCAGCAGACCCAGGTGCAGACGGTCATTCCTTATTACCGGCGGTTTATGCAGCGTTTCCCGACCTTGCAGGCACTGGCCGTCGCATCTCTCGATGAGGTGCTGCACCACTGGTCCGGCCTGGGCTATTACGCGCGGGCGCGCAATCTGCACAAGGCTTCACAGCAAATTCGTGACGAGTTCAACGGCTGTTTGCCTGAGCGGGTCGAGGACCTGGTTCAACTTCCGGGGATAGGCCGTTCCACGGCCGGCGCCATTCTGTCGCTGGCCTGCGGTCAGCGTCATGCCATTCTTGATGGTAACGTCAAACGCGTGCTGGCACGCTACCATGCGCTAGAGGGGTGGCCCGGTAAGACGCCGATATTGAAACAGTTGTGGTCTTTATCAGAAGCCGTGACACCGACACGGCGGGTGGCTGAGTATAACCAGGCGATAATGGATCTTGGCGCCACCGTCTGTGTCCGGGGCAGACCGGCTTGTGATACCTGCCCCCTGCATACAGGCTGCGAGGCCCGCCAGCAGGGGCGCCAGCAGATGTTGCCATCACCACGGCCACGCCGCGACCTTCCGATACGTGCTGTGCAGATGCTGCTGCTGGTGAATCCTGATCAGGAGGTATTCCTGGAGAAACGGCCGGCCACCGGCATCTGGGGCGGACTGTGGAGTTTTCCTGAATTTGCCGATCACAAAGCCCTGCAGAGCTGGTGCGACCAGAGCAATATCCGACCGGCATCGGAGGCGGAGATCTGGCCGGTGGTTCGGCATAGCTTCAGTCACTTTCATCTGGATATCACGCCGTGTTGTATAAAGCTGCCAAACCCCGTGGGTTCTGTGATGGAAGCCGGTCAGGGAGTCTGGTATAACTCGCTGAATTCCGGCGCGCTCGGCTTGGCAGCGCCCGTACAACGCTTGCTGACGCGACTGCAGCAGTCGAATCGAGGAGAGGATACGCATGGCTCGTATGGTGCAGTGTGTGAAATTGGGTAAAGAGGCGGAAGGCCTGGACCGGCAGACCTATCCGGGCGAACTGGGCAAGCGCATTTTCGAGAATGTGTCCAAGGAGGCCTGGCAGCAGTGGATGCAGCAACAGACCATGTTGATTAACGAATACCGTCTTTCCCCGATTGAACCGAAGGCGCGGGAATTTCTGGAGCAGCAAATGGAAAAATTCTTCTTCGGCGAGGGTGCTGATACGCCACCCGATTTTGTACCACCCGGCCAGTAAAAAGCAGGCTGAATTTTCAAATCTGTTCCACTTTGTGACTGACATTCCGCTGAAAATTGAGATATTCCGTCAAAACATGGCCATTGGCTTGACTGGCCGGGCCGTGCCCGGTTTAATACGCGCTTCATTTCCAAGGCCAGGTAGCTCAGTTGGTAGAGCAGGGGACTGAAAATCCCCGTGTC
>CBFDBP010000321.1:0-3486 GCA_965603065.1 uncultured Gammaproteobacteria bacterium | reverse complement strand
CCGCGGTTTTTACCCGCCGGCGCTGCACCGAACAACCGTAGCGGAATGCCACATAAACAGCGCCAGTCTGTAAGGAATCCAAGAATAGTGTAATGGATCTCTTACATTAAATCTTAATGCCAATTCGATAAAGTGACGCTATCATTATGTTTTAATTGCTGTTTGAATTGCGAGCACATAAATTGCTTATATTAAATTGATAATACTAAAAAGATCGAAAACTGGCTGTGTGGGGGGTTTTTTATGGAGCGACGTCTTTCAACGCGCAAACCGGTCGATGTGAGCGTTTATCTGTTGGACGCAGGGGGCCCTGCGTCCCGATGCACCGCGACCGATATCAGCACCGCCGGTATTTTCCTCAAGGTTAACCCCCTCCACGTGCCCAAAAACAAACGCCTGAATCTCATGTTTGCGCTTCACCTGAATGCATCGAATCTGGTACGTCTGCGCCGGGTGTCTGCCATTGCCATCCGCGCTGAACAGTCCGGTGTCGGTATGAAGTTCTGCAAATAACCCTTCTCGACCGGCTTCAGCTGGTTCGAAACTTGCTATTTTCAGAGCAGTATGTCTAATTCCAATAAAACAAAGGAGGAAGGAAATTCATGGCTTGCCGCATAGATAAACTGGTTAACACCCCGACAGAATCCCTCGAGGACAGCGTTGATGTCCAGGAGGCTGTGGCGTTCATGGCGAGGCGAGACCTGGGATCGGTAGTAGTAAACCAGTCGGGCCGCGTCATTGGCCTGTTCACCGAGAAAGATCTTATCAAGCGCGTAGTCGGTCCCGGCAAGAACCCCAAATCAGTCACCCTCGGTGAGGTATGCACCCGCGACCTGGTCTCGGTAAGCGACGATGTTTCCTGTGAAACAGCAATAAAAACAATGCGTAGTAATCAATGCCGACGCCTGTTTGTCTACCGACAGAATAAATTTCTCGGCCTGGTGACCTTGCCGGAAATTGCCCAGACACTGGCGGAACAACGCAGCAGCAAGAACGCCCTGGTCAACGTCGCCGGCGGTGTAACACTGATGGTCATGCTCGCTGTAATCGGTCTCGGGCTGTACCAACTTCCGGACATGGCGCGCCTGGCAATGTCTATCATGAAGTAATCTATCGGCAGTCCGGACTTGCCGGTCTGCCCGCGCATTACTGCCGTACAGACCCGTGATGTATCGCGTCCGGCAAGCCTGCCTGCGCACCACAACACATCAAAATTACGCCTGCCACTGGAACTCTGCCGCATAACAGTGCAGCCAATTAACGGCCGGCAAGACGGTCTAGAGCCGCATTTTCCTTCTGACCAGCACCACAGCGACGTAGTAGCCGACCACGGCATAGAACATCAGCACACCAACGTGAACCAGGGGCTGGGACAGATCGGCACCGACAACCAGTGCGCGTGTCAGCATCACCGCGTGCGTCAAGGGCAGGAACTGGACGAACCCCTGCATCGCCAGCGGCAGTGTGTCGATGGGATAAAAAACACCACTGAGGATAAACATGGGTGTAATGACCAGCACCGTGTAGTAATTAAAAAAGTCATAGTTATAGGCCAGTGCGCTCATCACCATGGCTGGACCGGCAAAGCACAGACCGATCATGAATACCACTGGAATCACCCACAGGGCACTCCAGCCCTGCACGACACCCAACGCCGCCGCCACCGCCAGAATAGCGATGCCACTGAATACGCTCTTGGTTGCACACCAGAGCATTTCCCCGGCCAGGATGTCGTCGACTTCGAGCGGTGTGGCGAGTATCGCCTGGTAGGTTTTTTGCGGCACCATACGGGTAAAAACCGAATACATTCCCTCAAAACTGGACGTGGTCATGGCCGAGGAGGCAATAATGCCGGAGGCCAGAAAGGCGAGGTACGACATTCCTGACATCTCGCCGACGAAGTGCCCCAGGCCGAAACCGAGCCCCAACAGGTAGAGCGTGGGCTCACCGAAATTCATCAGCACAGCCGGCACGATCAGTTTTCGCCAAACGAGAATGTTGCGCCGCCATACAGCCAGCGCACCGACACGCGCCCTGGGAATGCGCCACAGATTCATCAGTCGCGCAACTCTCGGCCGGTAAGCCGAAGAAAAACGTCTTCCAGGCTGGTAGGGCGGTGAAGAAATGTCAGTCCATGTGCATCCTTCAGCGCCGCGATCAGCTGAGCCGGTTCGCGCGTATAGCAGTAAAGACAGGTGCCCATGTGCTCCAACCGGCAGCCCGATGCCTCGGCCACTTGCTGCAAAGCCTGTCCCCCGCCACTGCGCACTTCGATCACTTCCGGTTCCACATGCCGTTCGATCAGCTGCCGGGGGCTGCCCTGATCGAGGATGCGACCCTCGTCCATGATCAGCAGTTCGTCGCACAAGCGCTCTGCTTCTTCCATGTAGTGGGTAGTCAGCAGCAGCGTCTTGCCACGCAGCTTGAGTTCCGTGAGTCGTTCCCAGATGACATGGCGGGCCTGTGGATCGAGACCGGTGGTCGGTTCATCCAGCACCACCAGCTCAGGGTCATTGATCAATGCACGGGCAATAGTCAGTCGCCGTTGCATACCGCCGGAAAGCGTGTCGGTCCTGGCCCGGCGACGATCCGTCAGCGACGCAAACTTCAGCAAAGACTCAATACGGGGCGCCACCTGTCGGCGCGAGAGTCCGAAAAAGGAGGCGTAAACGTACAGATTTTCCTCGACTGTAAAGTCCGGGTCCAGGTTGTCGGCCTGGGGAACTATACCGACACGGGCGCGTATCGCAGACGCATTTTCGCTGACCGGCAGACCGAAAACCGAGAGTGTCCCGCCGCTCAATGGCGTAAGACCCATGGCCATGCGCAAAGTGGTGGTTTTGCCCGCTCCGTTGGGGCCGACAAAACCGAAACACCGGCCGGGATAAACATCGAAATCCACACCGTTGACCGCGACCCGGGATGCAAACATCTTGGTGAGACCACGGCTACTGATGACCGGCGCGTCTGTCGTCAGGATTGGCTGTGCGGTCATGCCCATATACGTTGCATTGTATCCGCATTTTTTGATTGTGCCGCAAAAAAGCTGATGCATTTCTCAATCACGGGTAATACCCTGTCAGGGTTACTGTGCGAGCCTGCTACTTGCACGGCCACTGTAAACCGCTCTGAAAGCGAGGTAATGAATCTTGAGCAGCCGCCCTGATGATGACATCAAACTGCTTTCCCGCCTTGGCCAGATCGTGAATCGAATGCAGGACATCCAGCGAGCGATAAAATCCGTTGGCGCCCCCCCATCGTTGCTGGAACTCGGGGAACTCAAAGAACTGGGTCAGGAATACGCCGATATCATCGGCCGTCTGAAAAACCGCCAGGATGCTGCTGCAGCCGACTGAACGGCTGGCGATATTCAACTTCAGGAAGTACGGACAGCCACCTAGTATTCCTGCGCGTTGCTGATGGTAGCAAGTCGATTTTTCTGTTTTTCCAGCTCTGCCTCGAGCGATGGGATCTGCGCCTTGGTCG
>CBFDBP010000320.1:0-3486 GCA_965603065.1 uncultured Gammaproteobacteria bacterium | reverse complement strand
GTTAATTGATCTGGCTAAAGGTTCCCACAATCCAGACCCGGTTGTTGCTATGGCCTAAGCGCCGATCTATGGGATAATGCGCACTAATTTGGACCAGCCGGTTTGGACCAGCCGGGATGTTTATCCCCATCTCAGGACAGACAACATGGCGATTCTGAATATTGCTGCATTTGAAAACACGCCACTGGAACATGACCCGTTTGATTTCGTGGTCGCGAAAGGCGTCATGGATACAGGGGCGCTTGCAGAAGTCAACCGTGACTACCCCGAGATAGACCTGCCCGCCAATTTCAAACCGGAAGACCTCAGCTACGGCCCGAGCTTCCGGCAACTGCTGGATGAAGTCGGCAGTCCGGCGTTCAAAGCCGCTGTCGAGCGCAAGTTCGGTGTCAGCCTGGACGGCACTGAAAAGACCATCACCGTTCGCAAGTATTCCGAAATGAGCGACGGCAACATCCACACAGACCACTGGAGCAAGATCATTACGGTATTGATTTACTTCAACCCGGAGTGGTCCCAGGAAGGCGGCAAACTGCGCTTTCTGCGCTCCAAAAACGATATCGAAGACTTCGCTGCCGAAGTCACCCCCGTGGGTGGCACCATGCTGGCCTTCCGCCGCAGTAACAAATCCTTCCATGGTTACAAGCGCTTCGATGGCGAACGCCGTATGGTGCAGATCAACTGGGTCAAATCCAACAAGTTCGCCTGGTATGCCCAACAGCTCGCGCGATTCGGCACACATACCGGCAAGCGCCTGTTACGCATGACGCAGGGCTCGTGATAGCATCCCGCCGATCTGATCATCCGTCTCCGTCCTGAATGAGTTCTTCACCAAAGCATCGTCTTTGTCTGGCGTCCCCGGTTTTTTATCCGACCTATGGCGGTTCCCAGCTGCGCTTCATGAGCTATTTACCCGGATTGCGCGAGCGTGATCTGGATGTCCGGGTCTACACCGGCACACCGCATGCAAAAGAAATGACGTCGGCTGAAGAAGCCCTGCACTGGGATCGGTATCCGACTGGCGAATTCATGCCGGTGGCGCAAGTTGCCGGCACACCGGTCCATCGTGTGCGCCTGCCCGATAGCAAAGGAAAACAACGTACCCGGATCTACAATGAAAAACTGCTTGAGTGCTGCCATCATCCCGAATACCGCCCCGATGTCCTGCAGATGATCGGGCCGCTGAAGCCAAGATCGATTCCCCTGCTCCGGCAACTGCGCAAAATGGGCATTCCGATGCTGTATGCGGTTACCGTCGCACCGCCGAAACGCAGTAAAAAGAGCTGGTTCAAATGGTCCCAGTCGCAACGGGCGCAAAAAAAACTCTTCAACCTGCTGGATTGCATTGTCACCAACAATGAACCCTTACTTGATTTTGTCAGGCAAGCGGGTATCCGGACACGCGTCGAGATCATCCCCAACGGTGTTGACCTGCAACGCTTTCACCCCGCCGATGACCCACAGCAGAGGCAGGCCATTCGGGGCACGCTTGGCATTGCTGCCAGTGACATCATGATCACAACGGTGGGCGGCGTCATGCCACGCAAAGGCAGTCACCTGCTACTCGAAGCGTGGGCGCGCCTGGCCAGGGAGTTTCCAACTGTCCACCTGGTACTGGTGGGACCTCGCAAGGATCTGGAGCAGCCGGGACTGAAAACCTTCAGGAGTCAGCTGAAAAAGACCATCAGCACCTCAGGCGCCCCCGAACGTGTACATTTCACCGGTCTTTGTAAAAACGTCGAGGAGTATCAACGCGCTGCCGATATCTTTGTGCTGCCCTCGGAACGCGAAGGCATGCCCAACTCGGTGCTCGAAGCGATGGCATCAGAGGTCGCCGTGATCGTGACACCGTTCAAAGGTTTGTCTCATGATCTGGGAACACCGGGCACACACTTCCTGTTGTGCAATCGTAGTGCCGAAGATCTGTCATCGGCGTTGCGTCAACTGCTGGAAAACCCGGCACGGCGTTCCCGGTTTGCCACACAAGGTTATCAGTGGATCAAGCAGACCATGGACATCGACCGGAGCCTGGACAAGTACGCCGCGCTTTACCACGAGCTGGCAGCGGCTCACAAAAAAACTAAGGTGTAGGAAAGCTGGCCGGTATAAGCTTTCGGGACACGCTGTTAATACATCCTTGTACGCTCGACGGCCGCGTCCATGCGGCCGACGGTCCCGCAAACTTATGCCGGCCAGCTTCCGCACTCGTCAGTTAGAATCACCAAAGACAGAACTCATATTGATACAGGCTATTCGGTGCGCGTGCCTTCAACAGCCGGCATATTAAAATCAGACTTCGCCTCTTGTACACCCTGGTTCAGCCACAGCAGGAAAACCTCATAACTCAGCGAGAGCACGACGGCACCGACGAACAGACCGATAATACCCGAGGCCAGGAAGCCGCCGATCGCCCCCATGAAAATAATCACCATGGGCGTCTTGACGCCACGCGCCAGCAGAATCGGTTTGAGGATGTTGTCGATAAGACCAACCGGGATACTCCAGATCAGGAAGCCAACCGCGGTGACCATATCGGCGGTGTTGAACAGGTAGATGATGACCGGGATCAGGATCAGAGTGATGCCTATCTGGGCCACACTCAACAGCAGGCAAAGCAGCGCCCAGAAACCCGCAGCGGGCACACCGGCTACCATGAAACCCAGCCCGGCCAGCAGTGACTGGATGAGCGCCACGCCGAGTATCCCCGAGGCGACACTACGCACGGTTTTTTCCGCCAGGCCGACAAGATCGGTGTGTTGGTCACCGGCAAGCCGCGTGGAAAGCGCGTGCGCAGTTCGAGAGGCGCCACCGGCCTGCGGCATGAGCACACCAGCGATGACAATCGCAAAAACAAACTGCAGGATACCGAACCCGGCACCGGCGGCCGTGGTCAACAACCAGGTGCCGACGGCCTTGATCTCCGGCCCGATCTTTTGCAGGGCAGCCTGTATGTTTTGCGACGCCAGCGTCCAGAAGCCAGACAGATTCTCGCCTATGACCGGCCAGCTTTTGATGGTCTCCGGCGGCGGTGGAATAGTCAGACTTCCTTCACTCAGGCTCACTGCCAGCGGTTTTACAGCCTCGACCAGCGTGCCGCTGAGCATCACGGTCGGCGCAATCACCACGATGAGCATAACAAGCGTGAACAGCGTTGCGGCCAGCTTGCCGCGTCCACCCAGCCTGGCCTGCAACCATATATAGCCTGGATAGGCGGCGATAGCAATGATGGCACCCCAGACAATCGGGGTAATGAACGGCCGGACAATCTCGAAACACCAGGCAAGCAGCAGGAAAACCAGACCGATACGAACGGCCGCTTCAAGCGCACGGGATACAAACGCCTGCTGACTGGTTGTCTGGGAGGAAGCGGTCATATCGATATCCTTTTACTCGTGAGTACGTTGAACAAACCGGTACGACGTTGAAGTACCGTCAGCAGCACGAGCCCATGGGTGGGCGAACGTACAGCACCAAGAGTAGCCCCTT
>CBFDBP010000319.1:0-3493 GCA_965603065.1 uncultured Gammaproteobacteria bacterium | reverse complement strand
TGGGGTACAGCGTGTCCAGAAAACTTATGTCGACCAACTTCTGTACTCCTTAGTATTATTATAGCCACGGCCAACAGCCGCTATGCCGCCTTCGGAGAATTCCAAGCTACGGCCCACCGCAATATCACTGGTCCTGGCATCAGTGATGGTGGCCAACTCGGGTTGATATGCATCATGGTGCAAACCGACATGGAGCGCAAATAACTTGTCCCGTTTTCAGAAATCGGGGTCCCGCTCCAGTTCTTGAAACCAGGCCTGAAACATAACAATTGACCAGAGAATACTCGAGTGATTGCGCCAGCCGCAGAGATGTTGCTCCCAAAGACGCCGTACAGCCGCTGGCTCGAGATACCCATAGGCTTGCAACCTGGATACCGAAATCAGCTCCTCTACCCAGTCTCTCAGCGGACCTCTCAACCAATCGTCTATCGGCACCCCGAAGCCCCGCTTGGGACGCTCGGTCAACTCACGCGGCACATAACGTTGCAGAACTTCCCTCAATATCCTCTTGCCACCCTTCTGACCCATGAGAAAATCGCGTGGCAGTGTCCAGGCGAACTCGGTAACCCGTGTGTCCAATATCGGACAGCGGGCCTCCAATCCAACAGCCATGCTGGCTCTATCGACCTTTACCAGTATGTCGCCAACCATATAACCGACAAAATCAAAATGCAGCATGGCTGAAAGCGTGTCGACGTCGTGGGCCCAGACAGCGGGATCACTCATATTGCTGATACCCGCTGCGGCATCGATAACCAGAGAGTCAGGTCGGTGGGTGCGCTCAAAATGCTTGGCCAACACATCCTGTGGTGTTGCAGAGCGCCAGCTGCGGGTTTTGCGCTGTAGTTTACCGGCGAATTTTCGCCAGCCCGGCAGTTTTCCGTCCTCCGCAGTTCCGGACGGTTTGAAAAGATACCAACTGCCGTCTCCAACGACGGTGAGGCTGTCTGCTGCCAGATTGCGCAGACTGTGCGGTAGTTTCGAGAACCAATACCACTGTTTCAACGCATCGGGATAATGCTTGTAGCCACTGAATGTTTCGTCGCCTCCATCGCCCGACAACACAACTTTTACCTGTTGGCTTGCCATTTGCGCCACGAGAAATGTCGGGACTTGTGAAATATCACCAAACGGCTCGTCATAAATTGCCGGTAACTTGTCCACAACATCGAGACACTCTCTGGGTGTCACATAAAGCTCGTGGTGATCTGTGCCCAGATACTGCGCAATGGCTGATGCGTATTCCGCCTCATTGTATTTTTTCTCGGCAAAACCGATGGAAAAGGTTTTTACGGGCCTATCGGAGTGTTTCTGCATTAAACCAACTATCGTACTGGAATCGATACCACCGGAAAGAAGCGCCCCAAGATCGACATCCGCCACCATACGTTCGGTGACAGACTGTGTCAGCAACTCATCGAGACGATCCGCTGCCTGTCCAAAAGAACCCTGAAAGGGTTTTTTCCTGGCTGCCTCCATGACCCGGTTGGCCGCCCAATAGTTTTGTGACTGACTTGTCCAGGGTAAGGAGCCAGCCCTGATGCTGATGCAGCATCCAGGCTGTAACTTGCGTATATTCTTATAAATCGACAAAGGCTCGGAAATCCATCCATACTGGATAAACCGGCCAAGCGCGCTTCTGTCGATCATGCCATCAAACTCCGGGTGGAAGCGAAGCGCTTTCAGTTCCGACGCAAACAGTAGCGCATCACCGCACCACCCGTAATAAAGCGGCTTCTTCCCGACACGATCGCGAACAAGAGACAGTTCACGCTTTTCACGGTCCCACACCGCGAATGCAAACATGCCATGGACAGACTCCAGCGCCTGCTGAAGCCCCCAGCGTTCAATGGCAGCCAGCAGGACCTCGGTATCCGAGTGACCGCTAAAAGGATATCCCTCTGACTCAAGCCGTGCCTTCGTTGCAGAAAAATTATAGATTTCACCATTGTAGGCCATGACGTAGCGCCCACTGGCTGAATGCATGGGTTGGGCACCCGCTGCCGAAAGATCGATAATCGAAAGCCGTCGGTGACCTAATGCGATGCCTGTCTCCGCATCGGTCCAGAAACCACCTGCATCCGGCCCTCTGTGGCGCAGTCGATTCGCCATTTGCACTACATCCTGAGATAATGCGGCGTTGTCTGGACGCTTTTTTCGGTATAGAAATCCGGTAATCCCACACATTACTGAAACTGATCCTTGGCCATTGATACGCATGGCGTTTTCTGTTGTTGGCAGCGATTGTACACGTAAATCTTGATATCGTTACTGGACTGATGAAGCAGCTGTCCTGCTGCTCTCATTATTATTGGCATGATAAGATCGTAACGAGGAGAGCACCGGGTGTCGCCTGATCAGATCGGCATAGCGGGATTGTATTGTGGGGTTTAAGACACATACAGCATTCTGATAAACTCGGCGAGCAATCCATTTCGAGGCCCAGACTCTAAATGAACTACGGCGTTTTCATCCAGACCAACCACAAGCAAATCGTAGGCGCACTGGTTGCCGAGTATGCGTTACGGCGCAACTCGGAGCACAGTGATGATTTTGATGTGCACATCATGCACACTCGCGATTTCCCCTTTTTCAAGGCGCGTGAAGGGCAGCTGTATTTGCGTGATGGCGTCAAACGCAGCTGGCTGAATGACGATCTGCAGTCGTTCACGCCAACCCGCTTCATGCCGCCGGAGCTGATGGGCTACCAGGGCCGCGCCGTTGTCATCGACCCGGATATTTTCGCTGTCGCCGATATCTGGGATCTGCTGTCGCGCGATATGCACGGCAAAGCCATTATGTGCCGCATGCGTTCCGGGCCGAAGGGTCTGGTCGACCGCTGCAAGGCCAGCAGCGTGATGCTGCTGGATTGCGAAAAACTGACGCACTGGAAGGTTGAAGCGCAGTTCAACGAGATGTTCGAGTTCAAACGGGATTACATGCCCTGGATCTGCCTGCGCATGGAAGACCCTGAGTCGATTGACTTTTTCGAACCCGAATGGAACGACTTCGACAAACTCACCGCAAACACCAAGATGCTGCACGTGACGCGGCGCAAGACACAGCCGTGGAAAGCGGGCCTACCGATAGACTGGCGTCCGGCGGAACGTTTCCGTCTGTTTCCGCCGGTTGCCTGGGTTATGCGCGCCCGCCGTCACCTGTTTGGTGAGTACGGCTTGCTTGGCAACTACAAGGAGCATCCTGATCAGAATCAGACCAGGCTGTTTTTCGGGCTGCTCAAGGAATGTGTCGACAAGGGTATTGTCAGCGAGGATATGCTGCGTGAGGAAATGAAACACAACCACGTACGGCACGATGCCTTTGAGGTACTGGACCGCACACCGGACCTCGCGCCACCCGGCAATCCCCCTCTCAAGCTGTCAGCCGCCTAGTGTACCCCACCACTGATATTGACCCATTCAGCGGGCCAGGAAGCGTTTAGCCGCACCAACAGTAGGCGCTTTAGGCGAGGCTTGCCTCGCAGGGAATGGCC
>CBFDBP010000318.1:0-3510 GCA_965603065.1 uncultured Gammaproteobacteria bacterium | reverse complement strand
TACGAGCAGTGCGATGATTGTTAGGTTGATGTGAATGGCCTCGCTTCGGTGGGGCCTTTTTCTGGCGGTCTACTGGTCATTAAGTAATTCCGCGAACCGACCGATAACAGAGTCACCACAGCGCATGGATGCAACGTTCTGTGTGTTGCTGAGAATACTCGTTTAGGGAAGCTAGCAACGAGCCGGCGTCTTGTGCAACCACGGGCGCTGGCTTTTTTAATGCGGCTTTGCAAACCTTCAGGACTCAGTCGGCGACTTCTCCAGCAACTCCTCCCGCACAATCGCTATATTGTCCGGCGCATCCGTGCCGATCTTGACCTGGTTGCCTTTGACTTCCAGCACGGTGACTTCTATCCGTTCACCGTCCGGCGTTTCAATGATGAGGGTTTCGCCTGGGCGGCGGGTGAGGATGAGCATGGCAATATCCTTTTGCTTGATTGAGTGGCCATTGTAGCAGCACGGCAGGTGTTGTCTGCCAGCCGTTTCTTCCGGCCAGTCCGTACGATATCCGTACCATACGCGATTTATTAAATAAATTATTGAATATAAAGCCTTATTCTTGCCTCACAGAATGGAAAAACCGGCCTGAGGAGCCGGTTCTGTCTGAGCTGTCCCCAAAAGGACGTATCCGTCAGCCCATCTGTTTCTCACGGATTTCATCCAGCGTTTTACAGTCGATGCACTGGGTGGCGGTAGGCCTTGCCTCGAGCCGCCGAATGCCGATCTCGACACCGCAGGCATCGCAGTAGCCATATTCCTCATTGTCCAGATGCATCAGCGCTTCATCGATTTTTTTGATCAGTTTCCGCTCACGATCGCGCGTGCGCAGTTCCATGCTGAAGTCGGACTCCTGGGTGGCACGGTCGTTCGGGTCAGGAAAATTGGCTGCTTCGTCCTGCATGTGGTGAACGGTGCGATCAACCTCTTCCATCAGTTCATGTTTCCAGGCGAGCAGAATCTGGCGGAAATGCTCGGTCTGCTCTTCATTCATGTATTCCTCGCCCCGTTTCTCGATATAAGGCGCAATACCAGGGACCGGACCGGCGTGAGAGGAGATCGAAGGCGGAGCAGGCTGACGTTCTGTTTTCGTCTTTTTCGGCGTGGCTTTGCCCACAGTTTTTTTGCTGGCGGCCTTTGCGGGCACGGCTGTTTTGGTCACACCCTTGTCTTTTTTGCCCGCTTTTTTGACGGGCGCCTTTTTCTTTGGCGCCGCCTTGCTGGCAACTGTTTTTTTCTTTGCCGCCGCTTTCTTTGCGACAGCTTTCGTCTTCGCCCTGGCTTTGGTTTTCGCGGCCTTTTTCTTGGCAGCCATTCAACTTCTCCCAACCAATAATAAAATTAAGCCGTGCTTCATATCAAAATTCTCGATGCCAGGCAAGTATTTTTAACCGTCGACCATCAAGTGCGCTAGTTTCCGGTTGTGAATGGGCTGAGTCAAGAGCAAAAACCGCCAGGCTTTTCCGAATGAATTTCACTTGTTGCAGGTTTTGACTCTGCGGTACGCTAGGCAAGGAAAGATCGGAACCGGGTAGAGGGTGAATGAGCGGGCTGACGACGCTGTTATTTGATGTGGATGGCACATTGGCGGAAACTGAAGAGATCCACCGCCAGTCCTTCAACAGGTCTTTTGAACAGGCCGGTCTGGACTGGCACTGGTCTCAGGATCTATACGCCGGGTTGCTGGCTGTTACCGGCGGTAAAGAGCGGATTCGACACTATCTGGCAAGCTATCTGCCCGATTTTGAAGCACCTATGGAGTTGGACGACTACATCGCCGGCCTGCACGCGGTAAAGACTGATATCTATACCAGGGCGGTGGCGTCCGGTGATATTCCCATGCGGCCAGGTGTCAGGCGGTTGATCGACGAAGCGCGTAAGGCCGGTTTGCGACTGGCTATCGCAACCACCACCACGCCGGTCAATGTTACGGCGCTTCTACAATACAATCTGGCAGCGGATTCTGAAGACTGGTTCGATGTGATCGCCGCCGGTGGTGTGGTTGCGGCCAAAAAGCCTGCGCCTGATATCTACCATTATGCAATGGAAAAATTAGCGGTGGGTGCAGGGGAGTGCCTGGCTGTTGAGGATTCTGCAAACGGCTTGCGTTCGGCACGGGATGCCGGGCTGGAGACGCTGGTAACTGTCAGCCAATATACCCGCGAACATGATTTTGAAGGTGCCGCGCTGGTCATTGACCAATTGGGCGAACCCGACAGCCCGTTTACCGTGATTTCGGGTGATGCGGGCAATTATACCTATGTCAATGTTGATCTGTTGCAGGATTTGCATGCACGAATGGTCAAATGATCGCACAACGCCTGAATTCCATTGCGCCATTTTACGCCATGGCATTGCTGGCGCGTGCCCGGGAGCTGGAAGCACAGGGGCGTTCTATCGTACACATGGAAATCGGTGAACCCGATTTCGCCACACCTCAGCCGGTTGTGGACGCGGGAATTCGCGCGCTCCAACAGGGCAAGACCCACTACACGCCGGCAGTCGGCCTGCGCGAACTGCGCGAAGCGATCGCCGATCACTACCTGAGACTGTTCGATGTGCAGATTGATCCGCGGCGGATTCTGGTCACACCAGGCGCCTCCGGCGCCCTGCAACTCATTCTCGCGATGTTGGTGAATCCGGGCAGCCAGGTGCTGATGGCGGACCCGGGTTATCCCTGCAACCGTAATTTCGTCTTTCTCTTCGAAGGTGAGCCGGTTATGGTTCCCGTGGAAGCGCAACAGCGCTACCAGCTCAGCGCGGAACTGCTGGAACAATACTGGAGTGAGAGAACATCCTGCGTGATGGTCGCAAGTCCGTCCAACCCCACGGGAACTATTATTTCCCCTGACAAACTGGATACACTGCTGCAGAAGGTGCGAGACAGAGGCGGACATCTGATTGTCGATGAGATCTATCAGAGCCTGTGGTATGAGGAAGCACCTCAAACGGCGCTCGCGCTGGGTGAGGATGTGTTTGTTATCAACAGTTTCTCAAAGTATTTCGGGATGACCGGTTGGCGTCTGGGCTGGCTGGTCGCGCCCCAGGAAGCTATCGGCCACCTGGATACGCTGGCGCAAAATCTGTTTCTTTCGGCGCCTACACCTGCGCAGCATGCCGCGTTGGCGGCGTTTCAGCCGGACACGCAGATGATTCTGGAACATCGCCGGCAGGAATTTAAGCGCCGCCGCGATTTTCTGTTGCCCGCCTTGAGGGGGCTCGGATTCGATATTTTGGTAGAGCCACAGGGCGCTTTTTACTTGTATGCCAATTGCGGCCGCTTTACGCAAGACAGTTATGCTTTTGCGACTGATCTGCTGGAGAAAGCCGGTGTGGCGATAACGCCCGGCGTTGATTTTGGCAGGCACAAGGCAGCTCAGCACGTTCGCTTTGCCTACACGACCTCGATGCAACAGCTGCAGCTGGGCGTTGAACGCATCGCGGACTTTATCGGGCGATAACAAAAGCGAGTTGCCCCCCAACACCCACATAAGAGAGTTAACCGCGAAGGAC
>CBFDBP010000317.1:0-3519 GCA_965603065.1 uncultured Gammaproteobacteria bacterium | reverse complement strand
CTGGACTGGCGCAGGGAATTGCAGTCCGAGCACATGAATCAGCTGTTCGACATACCGGTTCCGACGCTGAATCCCGGCTACATACACGGTGGTGACAATCCAAACCGGATCTGTGCAGATTGTGAATTACACATCGACCTGCGCCCCTTACCCGGCATGGAAATCGAGGCATTGCGGGACACCCTGCAAAAACGTCTGCGTATGGCGCTGGAAAACAGCGGACTCGAGCTTAGCTGCCGCCCGCTGTTTGGAGCTACGCCGGCCATGGAAACCTCAGCCGCCTCGGCGATTGTACACAGCACGGAGGAACTGACCGGTTACCGTGCAACGTCTGCCGCCTTTTGCACCGAAGGCCCCTATTTCAACCAGCTGGGCATTGACACCGTGATACTGGGACCCGGCGACATTGATCAGGCCCATCAACCGGATGAATACCTGGCCGAAGACCGTATCACACCGGCGATTGAATTGCTCCGCGGACTGATACACCGGTTCTGTATGAATCCATCGGCAAGTAGTCCCTCAAGGCGGGAAAACCCCCTGCCTCCGGGACAATGAATATTCAGGCAGCCTGCTGAATCATTGTTTGACAAGCCAGGAAAACGTTAGCATGACAAGACAACAGAGAACTCAACAACAAAAGGCTTTTGTCGCCAGCATCCGTCAAGCCGCGCCCTATATACAGGCACACCGCGGCGCAACCTTCGTGATTATGTTTGGCGGCGAAGTGGTAGACGAGCATTTCGACCAGCTGGTTAACGATATTGCCCTGCTCAACACCCTGGGGATCAGACTGGTACTGGTCCACGGCGCCCGGCCACAGATCGAACACCGCCTCAAACAAACGCATTCAGAAATCCGTTATGTCAACGGGCTCCGGGTCACTGACGATGACGCCCTTGCCGGCGTCAAGGATGCTGTCGGCAGCCTGCGGGTCGAGATTGAAGCCAAGCTCTCCATGGGGCTGGTCAATGCACCCATGGCCGGCGCACGCATCGGCATTGCAAGCGGGAATTTCGTGATGGCTAAACCCCTGGGCATACGGGATGGTGTGGACTACTGTCATACTGGTGAGGTACGCCGTATCGATGCGCCCGGCATCCATCAGCAGCTGGACGCCGATCGCATCGTGCTGCTGTCCCCGCTTGGTTATTCCCCCACCGGAGAAATCTTCAACGTCACAGCTGAAGAAATTGCCACCGCAGCAGCGGTCGCACTGCACGCGGAGAAACTGGTGCTGCTGGTGGACGGTGGTGGTTTGCGTGACAGCAATCGCCGCCTGATTCGGCAGCTTTCACTGCTTGAGGCCGAACAACTACTGCGCTCGCGCAGAAAACTCAATAGCGAGTGGGTCCGCCACCTCAACAACGCCGTGGACAGCTGCCGCCGCGGAGTAAAACGCACCCACTTGATAGATGGTAATACTGATGGCGGCCTGCTTCTGGAACTGTTTACACGTGATGGTACAGGTACACTCATCAGCGCCGAAATCTATGAGGGTCTGCGCGCGGCCAGTATTGATGACGTTGGCGGTATCCTTAAACTGATCACACCGCTGGAAGCTGAAGGTGTGCTGGTTAAACGCTCACGTGAACTGCTGGAAATGGAAATTGACCATTTCCTTGTCGTCAGGCGTGATGGCATGATCATAGCCTGCGCAGCACTGTATCCGTACGATGACAGCATCGGTGAACTGGCCTGCCTCACCGTGCATAGTGATTACCGGTCCAGAGGGCGTGGTGACAGCCTGCTGGAAGCGGTAGAGCACCGGGCACGACATAGAGGCATGAAAGAGCTGTTTGTACTGACCACCCGGACCTCACACTGGTTTCGGGAACGGGGTTTTAAAAACGTTGATATTTCGAAACTTCCTGTAAAAAAACGGGACATGTACAACTACCAGCGTAACGCAAAGGTTCTTATCAAGGTGATTGACTAGTTGAATAAGAAAACGGAAATAACGCGGAAACCGCTTTACATCGCCCAGATTACGGATACCCATCTGTATGCAGATCCGCGTGGGCAGCTGCTGGGCCTCAACACCCGTGACTGCCTGACGCGGATTATTGACCTGGCGATCAGTACTCAAGCACCGGACCTGGTCGTCGCCAGCGGGGACCTGGCCCACGACGGCTCGCCGCAAGCCTACCAGCATTTGCACACGTGCTTCAGCCGATTAGGTGTCCCCATCTATTGCCTGCCCGGCAATCACGACGAAGCGGTGGCGTTACGCGCAAACTCGGAATGCGGCCACCTTTACAGCAGCCGCAGCGTATGTATCGGTGGCTGGCTACTGCTGTTTCTGGATTCCACTGTAACGGGCAGCGACGGTGGGCACCTGGCAGAAACCGAACTGGACGAACTCGACACAGCACTCGCCTCACACCCTGGTTTACCCGCTCTTGTCTGCTTACATCACCAGCCTGTCAATATCGGCAGCCGTTGGCTGGACACCATGGCAGTTGACAACCCGAAAGCCTTTTTCAACATCATAGACAGGCACCCACAGGTGCGCGCTGTTATCTGGGGCCATGTCCATCAGACGTTTGAGCAACAGCGTAACGGCGTTCGACTGCTATCCACACCATCAACCTGTATTCAGTTTTTGCCCGACAGTGAGAAATTCGCAGTGGACATGATCCCCCCCGGCTACCGCTGGCTGGAACTGTATCCGGACGGAACATTCAAGACCGGCGTGACGCGCCTGCAAATGATCCCTGGTGAAATCGATCTCGGTGCACTCGGCTACTAGTGCTCTGTCCATACGATACTATGGACAGAGCACTAGTGTACCCCGCCCGCCGCGGGGAAAGAATCATGTTGTGTGGCGACGAACTTCATTGGGCAGGTTGTTGGTCAGGTTCAAACAAAACGGCTCTGTGCGGCCACGGATAAGTTGGTGCACCGACGGCGACTATAATAATATAACGTATAAATACAAAAGGTTGAAAATACTTACAACGCAGCCAGAAGAATCTGGCACGGTCGCTGCAATAACTCAGGCATGAACCCCTAACCGTTCATACGACGCCCACCAGGGCAGCGTTACACTGAAACCTAGACCTGACCTTAGGAGAGACTGACCATGATGATCAAAGACCTGGAAATGAGCAAAGAGCTGGACCGTGATGCCCTGTCTGCTGTGCGCGGCGGCGGCAACTCCATCAAGCAAGGTGGCGTGTACGCCCCCGTAGCGAATATTAACGACGGCTTCAGCTTCGGCAGCCCGACGACTATCGTCAGCGCCCCTGTCAGCGCGCCTACGGCGCTCCTGAATGATAACGATCTTCATCTGGATATCGCCAACAAGAGCACCAGCGTGCTGGGTTCGTTGGATACCTTCGTCTGGCAGTAAGCCGTTACACGGTAGTCATTACCGCCAGGAAACGGGGGTCTTCGGACCTCCGTTTTTTTGCCTGGCCGATCACTGCTGTCACGTTAACTCCCTCTCCTCCAGAGGACCTTCTCTTGCTGCGCAATTCACCTTGTCTCGCCTGACGGCGATTCACCTTGTACCCC
>CBFDBP010000316.1:0-3569 GCA_965603065.1 uncultured Gammaproteobacteria bacterium | reverse complement strand
AGGTTGTCCTCGGGAACAAGGCTGTCTAAGTTTCCGTATTCAGGCGATAATTAACAATTCGCCACCGACACCTTGTGCCAGACCAGACCCTTGTTTTTATCCGTCATAGTTCACTCCGCAGTGGCTGGATCGATACATCAGTCGAGGGACAGGCCGCCGTAGGCGATACCTGTCAGATGGGCCATCTCTCGATCCCAAGTGGTCAAGTCATCGATGCAGAACTTATTTAAATGATCATGACCGCAGGCCCGGGCCATCACCTGCATCAGCTCGGTCGAGGCGCGGAAGAAGTTGTTGAGTTGCTCTGCACCCTTCTCGATCTTCAGGCGCTGGCGCAGATGGGGCTTCTGGGTGGCGATACCCACGGGGCAGTTATTGGTATGGCAGGCCCGCATACCCAGGCAACCGATCGCCTGGATCGCCGAGTTAGACACCGCGATGGCGTCGGCGCCCAATGCCAGGGCCTTGATAAAATCGGCCGGCAAGCGCAGCCCACCGGTGATCACCAGTGACACGTCGCTGCGGCCCTTGTGGTCCAGATAGCGGCGCGCGCGTGCCAGGGCCGGGATGGTGGGTACTGAGATGTTATCGCGGAAGATAAGCGGTGCCGCACCGGTACCGCCGCCGCGGCCATCGAGAATGATGTAGTCGACACCGATTTGCAGCGCCGCCTCGATATCCCGTTCGATGTGCTGGGCGGAAAGCTTCGCGCCAATGGGAATGCCGCCGGTCGCTTTGCGCACTTCGGCCGCAAACCGCCGATAGTCGTCGACCGTTTCCCAGTCGGGAAAACGCGGCGGCGATATGGCCGCCTCACCTTCCTTGAGCCCGCGAACCTCCGCGATCCTACCTTTTACTTTATTACCCGGTAGGTGGCCACCAGTACCGGTCTTGGCGCCCTGGCCACATTTAAAATGAAAGGCCTGGCACTTCTGAATCTTGTCCATGGAATAGCCGAAACGGGCCGAGGCCAGTTCGTACAGATAGCGTGAATTGGCACCCTGCTCTTCCGGCAACATACCGCCCTCGCCGGAGCAGATGCCGGTGCCTGCCATCTCGGCACCCATTGCCAATGTCACTTTGGCCTCCTCGGAAAGGGCACCAAAGCTCATGTCCGAGACGAACAAAGGGCGGTCCAGCACCAAGGGCTTATCGGCACTCGGACCGATGACGACCTCGGTACCGACGGGGTCTTCGTCCAGCAAGGGAACTTTGTGCAGTTGGGCGGTCAGCAACTGAATCTGTTCCCACTTGGGTAATGCGTCCCTGGGTACGCCCATGGCGTTCACCCGGCCGTGGTGACCGACCTCGGACAGGCCGTGTTCAGCCAGATGCTGAATATACTTGGTGTGCGGCTCTTCTGGTCCGCCGTGGATATCCTTGTACAGTCCCTGATAGGCGTCACGGTCGTAGGGCTGGGGATTGTCGACCGCCCAGGCCTTGATCTCATCCGCATCGACCCAGACTTTGTCATCCTCAAGCCAGGTATTGAAGCGATGCAGCTTTTCCGAAGGGTTATACGAACTGACACCTGATTTGTAACAGTAATCCCAGTTGTGCACGCCGCAAATCAGATTGCCTCCTTCGATATGTCCGTCCGCCATCAGGGCACCGCGGTGCGCACAGCGGCCATAGAGCACCGACACCTGATCTTCATCCTTCCAGCGCACAATGACCAGATCGACACCGGCGACAAGGGCATACTTGGGTTCGAGTGGAGTTAATTCCAAAAGCACAGCGACGGCGGTTTTTTGCATAGTCGTTTCTCCTTGGCCAGATATAGTTATTGATTAATGGCAAACAACATCATTCAACAACGCACGCAGCAACTGCGTTCGCCGTCTCTGTTTCACTTCACCAGTTTTTTGGGGCGCGTTTACTGCTGATAGATGGCCACGCTACTCAGCGGGCAAGTCCTCCTCAAATGCAGCGAACTGGGTGTTGTCCAGTTTTCCATCACTGTTACGGTCGGTGAACACAAAGCTGCCGTACTCAGAAATCGAATTTACTTCATCATAGGACAGGTAGCGATTGCTGTCAGCACCCAACTGTTAACTGGTCAGCCGTGGCTTCCTGATTGTTCTCACCAGCGAGTACGAAGGTAGAAACGATGGAAAAAAGGATCAAACCAGTAACATTGAACGACCGGAGAGAGTTTCCTGACGTTTAGTGAAAGCGAATATCACTAAAGGTCGGGTCGTTATTCCCCGTTGAGGGTATTCAGGTCATTCTGGGTTGTGCTCCGCAAGAAATCGTTCAGCGCATTGGTATGTCAGTCGAATATGCCGAAGGTGGCTGGGGTATCCTTAGAGCCATGCACAATGGAGTCATCAAACGATAAATTTTCAAGCGGCGTGTCATTAGGCGTGGCAATGCCTGTATGTAATTGAATTATATGGAAACGCAGCGGATTGCAAATCCGTGGACCTCGGTTCGACTCCGGGCGTCGCCTCCAATTAATTACGCTTTAGCTGCTGTTTTTGCCACCTTTAGCCGTTAAAAATCGCCTGAAAACCCCACAACCACACCGAAAAGTGACAATGAAATGCGTCGACGTGACAGGTTGTGCGTGGAGGTAAGATTTCCGGTTTTCGTCCGCAACCATTCATGCAGCCTTCGCTACCACGACAAGAGGCTCGCAGCATGAACACATTAACCATGAAGGTTTCGATTTAACTGTGTTACGGATTTTAGGGACATACAGTACCGCTGAACGAATTGGATTCGAATACGTTTTCGGTGGAGATGCGCATGGATACACTGATTATCCTGTGCTTGGGTAAAGCAGCCACGAAACTTATGCCAACGAAAAGATTGTTTACACCTAATTAAAGTAAACTGGACAGGACCAATTTTTCGTTTGGCGCATTGCAATGGCGTTCCCGCGTTCCGAAGAGCCACTAGACACGAACTGGAAAAGCGGATCATGATCAGAACGTTGAGTAACGTGGACGGTTTCGTTCCAGCGATGATTCGGTTGAAGAGACGGCAAAGCACGACGCCATTGATTTCCCCGGTTTGAATACCGAATCCGATGAACTCGCGGTATGGTGAAGCGGCTTGAAGTACGGGTTCCATTTCTTGCACCATAGGGAGCTGTTCCTGGAATGGACGCGATCAAGAGCCCCGTTCTTTTCCTGTTTCAGGTAGACAACCACTTCTGCCTGGACTAGCTTTTGGTTAGTGGTTGTTGCGATAAGTGTGTCGGCAGCATTACCGCTCTGAACAACAAGCGCCTGAAATACAATCATCTAGCACCGGAGGAGACATCATGCCATCACGAACGGTCATAGCCTGGTTTTCGGGATTGCTGCTTCTCTCCACCGCGGCGGCAACTGTTAGCGCCCGCGGCCTGGGCGGCACAGAACACAAGAGTCTGTTTCAACATTTCCACGCCTATTTGCATCGGGCAGGTGGAACGCTGGATTTCGGTTCTTACGAATGGACCCTGATCAATGAAGAAGCCGTCTGTTCGTGCAATGACAAACGCCATACAACCTTCCCATCTCCTGGTAATCGCCCTGGCCGGCTGGCTTAACCGCCAACAAGAAGTGGTCACCGACTATCTC
>CBFDBP010000315.1:0-3573 GCA_965603065.1 uncultured Gammaproteobacteria bacterium | reverse complement strand
CCGGGAGAGGGTTGGGGAGACCTGTAATCCACTAATACCGCTATCAGCTTCTTGTACGTGACCTTGGTAATATTCAACGTAACTTAGGCGGACAGCAGTGACTTCACTTACTTCTCGGCGCTGATCATACAGATCCAGCCGGGGTCGGCTTCACCCCTGGTGGCCGGCTCGAAGATACCGCTGGGTTCGTCGTCTTCATCCCAGCCCTGCCAGTAAATGGTGACCTCGCTAAAACCCGCGTCCAGCAGTATCTCCTTTATTTCGGGCAGGCCGTAAAGGCGCCATTCATAGCTGAACGCCTTTTTCATTTTTGAGCCGTCTTTAAAGTGGAAGTGTATATGACAGACCATATGCCCGGTAACTGGGTCATAACTTTCCTGTTCCCACACATAGGTGAAACCCTTGTGCTTGGTTTTTTCCTCCAGTTCCTGATAAGCCTCGTAGCCGCCGAAGATATCGAGAAACAAAATGCCGTCATCGACCAGGCTGTCACGCACTGAGCTGAAATAGTTGCGTAGTACGTCGCGCTGTTCGAATATCTGCCAGCTGAAATTCATCGCCAGCACGATATCCACAGGATCCGTCTTCACCGCCCGTACGTCATCCTGCAACAGGGTGACACGGGCCTTCTGTTCCGGGTCGAGCGCGGCTATATGGTGTTCATGGCTCCAGGCCAGGACTTCCGGGTCAAAATCCACGCCTATCGCCTGATTGTCCGCACGCCCCCGCACCCATTCACAACACATCTGTGCCGTGCCACAAAAATCCTCGCGCAACAGCTTCGCCTTACGCCCGCGAATTCGCTTGAAATTGGTATCGATAAATTCGTATTCAAAATCTGTTGCCTGAACCGACTGTTCGTACAGCAGGTGCCTGTCGCTGGTATCTGCCTTGCGGGGCTTTTTGTTTTTTCCCTTTTTGCCGGATTTCCCGGAATCTTTATGCCGTGTTTTCTTTATGTTCATGGACGCCCTTTGTGCCAGAATAGTATTATTCACCCGGTGATCAAACAGACAGCACAAGAGTGGCCCGCCAGCCGCGAACCCGCGTCGAAGGATGACGCCCCTGCGCCGGGAATTTTATTGCCGGTTTGGTAAGTAGCCGATCATACCAAGTAGATTTATTCATTCAATGTTTCCAGAACCGATAAACGAACTGGCCCGGATTGTTCGCGAAATTGCCGATCGTGAGCTGCCGGCGCGATTCTGCTGTCACTCAGGATCACGCAAGGCAGACGGCAGCCTGGTCACCGAAGCCGACCTTGTCATGCAGTCAGCATTGGCCGAAACATTGCAACGACACTGGCCGGATATCGACATACTGGGCGAGGAAATGGATTTACCCGCCCAGCAAAAAGCCCTGCAACAGGCGGGGACAGGCGTATGGTGTATCGACCCCCTGGATGGCACCAGCAACTTTTCGATCGGTGTACCCTACTACGCCGTTTCCGTCGCCCTGCTGCGTGACAATCAAATCGAAATGGGCGTCGTCTACGACCCCAGCCGCAGGGAGTGCTTTGCGGCAGTCAGGGCACAGGGCGCCTGGCTGAACGGCCAGCGTTTGCATGGACAACAATTGTCGACTCCGCTTTCACAGGGCATGGCACTCATCGATCTAAAGCGCCTTTCAGGTGAACTTGCCAGCCGCCTGGCCGCGAAGCCGCCATACAAATCACAACGCAGTTTTGGTGCCGTGGCCCTGGACTGGTGCTGGCTGGCTGCAGGACGCTGCCACGTGTACCTGCACGGGCAACAGAAACTCTGGGATTATGCGGCAGGCAGCCTGATTTTGCTGGAAGCCGGCGGTTCAGCCGTTACACTGGAAGGCGGACCGGTATTTTCACCCACACTGCAGCCACGTTCATCGGTGGCGGCTCTCGACCCGGCTATCTTCACCCAATGGACGGAATGGCTGCAAATACCCGCAGAGCGGAACGCCTAACCCGGATTTCTCACCACAAAGGATTTAACCATGCACGTTACCCTCGTCCACATCCACGTGACCCCGGAAAATACCAAGGCTTTCATTGCCGCTTCACGCGCCAACCATGAGGCCTCCATCCAGGAACCCGGTAATCTGCGCTTTGATGTCCTGCAATCACCGGAAGACCCTGCTTATTTCATACTTTACGAGGCCTACCGCTCTGCGCAGGATGCCGCTGCTCACAAGGAAACCGCACATTACAAGACCTGGCGTGAAACAGTCGCCGACTGGATGGCCGAACCACGCCAGGGCATTCCCTTTACCGGTTTGCTGCCAGACTTCGATTGATCATGATCAATGCCTTTTCCATTGCCCGTTTTCCGCGCATCGAATTCGGCCCGGGTAGTATCAACAAGCTGCCTGCTCTGGCCGCGCTTTACGGCAATACCATCCTGTTGGTGACCGGGGCCAAATCCCTGCAGCGGTCCGGCGCCTTGCCGGGTATCGAACAAAGCCTGAACAACGCGGGGTTTGAATGGCATACGCTTTCCATCAGCGGCGAACCTTCACCGCAGATGGTTGATGAAGCCGTTGCAACACACCAGGCCGGCAATATCGACCTGGTCGTGGGTATCGGTGGAGGTAGTGTGCTGGATGCTGCCAAGGCGATTGCCGGCCTGCTGCGCGTGGGTGAGCCGGTTATGGACTATCTTGAGGGCGTCGGTGCCGAGAAAAAAT
The DNA here is from genome assembly GCA_965603065.1 of uncultured Gammaproteobacteria bacterium. Taxonomy (GTDB): domain Bacteria; phylum Pseudomonadota; class Gammaproteobacteria; order DSM-19610; family DSM-19610; genus Thiogranum. Next base: position 912 of record CBFDBP010000315.1, on the reverse strand, counting down.
ACCAGGGGCCTGCGGTTGCTTTTATCGCGGTGCCCACCACCGCCGGTACCGGCAGTGAAGCGACCAGGAATGCAGTACTCAGTATCGCCGGCAGGGATGGCTTTAAAAAATCGTTCCGCGATGAGCAACTGGTTCCCGAATACGCACTACTTGACCCCGACCTGCTGGCCAGCTGCCCGCCCCGGCTGATTGCCGCTGACGGTATGGATGCACTGACGCAACTGCTTGAATCCTATGTATCAAGCCGTGCCAACCCGATGACCGATGCTCTCGCCTGGAGCGGACTGGAGGCCGCCCGCGACAGCCTGCTGCCCTGGTATGAGGGTAGCGGTGATCAGTCAGCTGCACGTTGCGGTATGGCTTATGCGGCATTGATGTCCGGTATCACGCTGGCACAGACTGGGCTGGGTTCGGTGCACGGCCTGGCTTCACCCCTGGGTGCATTCTTTCCCATTCCTCACGGCGTGGTTTGCGGTACGCTGGTTGCTGCGGCAACCCGTATCAACATCGACGCCATGCTGTCGCGGGAAGCGGAAAATCCGGCACTGGATAAATACACAAAGGTTTCAGAATTACTCTGCCGGCGGCACTTCGCCACGCATGAACAGGCCTGGGAAGAACTGCTCAGGCTGCTGGATGACTGGACACAACGGCTGCAGTTGCCGACCCTGGACAACTACGGCATTATACCCGCCGACTTCCCCCATATCGTTGCACATTCACGCGGCAGCAGTATGAAGACCAATCCGATCGTACTGAGCGATGAAGAAATAACGGCGGTGCTGGAACAACGCTGTAAAACCCACGCATAAACGGTGTGGCTGGCTGATGCACCACGTCGACAAAGAAAAATGGGGTTTCCTTAGCGTCCTTAGCGTCCTTAGCGGTTACCCTTCATGAGCATACACATAT
>CBFDBP010000314.1:0-3596 GCA_965603065.1 uncultured Gammaproteobacteria bacterium | reverse complement strand
AGCTGCCCCAGCCGGATCGAACAAGCTTGAATTCAGCCACGGAAAACAGGCTCCTAGTGTGTGTCCAGTTTGGCGAGCTCTTCCAGGATGAGGAGGACCAGCTTTTCACCCTCTGCCCCCATGCCCTGGGTGAGTTTGTCGGCATCGCGCTCGCCCTGTACCAGGGGGCGCAGAATACCGGCGAGGCGGGCCATATCACCGCCTGCCCGCATCATCTGCCGGGCCATTGCGCCCAGCAATTGCAGGGTTTCCAGATTGCCGTTGCGCGCACCATTAACCATGGCGGCGATACCGGGGGCGGCCATTGCACTGTCTACACCCTTGCCCAGGTCCGGCAGGGTTTCGGGGTTTTGCAGTCCGCGTAAAATGGACCGTACAATCACCTGGTCCTCCGCGTCGAGGCCGTTTAACAGGGATTCATTGCGGCTGCCGGCGAGTATCTTGCGGATAGCGGCAACCAGCTGCAGCCAGTCATTCTGTTCCGCCTGTTTCAGAATGTCCTCCAGATCGGGTACCATAGCGCGATTCTGGCAGCCGATCACAACCCGGTGAATCAGCCCGGTATGGGCCTCGATGATTTGTTGGTCTTTTTCGGGAAGGGCTGCCATCGGGTTACCTCAAGTGGTGGTTTTCCAGGTTTAGCAACTAGTTTTAGACTTGGTCTAAACGGCTATTCCTCCGAATCCCTGTTAACTTTGTTAAGGAACTGAAGTAATGAAGCTGAAAACTGTTCTATTGTCTCTTGTTATTGCGGTGGCGACAAATGGGGTGCAGGCCTACGACTGGCAGGCTTTGCCCGGCAAAGCCCCTGAACCTGCCGATAATCCCACTACACCTGAAAAAGTCGAGCTGGGGCGCATGTTGTATTTCGATCCGCGTTTTTCAGAAACCGGTACGGTGTCATGTAACTCCTGCCACAACCTGATGCTGGGTGGCGAGGACAATCGGGCTTTTTCGATGGGTGTGCACGGCAAGACCGGTGGTCGCAGTGCGCCGACGGTGTGGAATTCGGCGTTTGCCTCGACCCAGTTCTGGGATGGCCGCGCTGCCAGTCTCGAAGAGCAAGCCAAGGGGCCGGTGGTGAACCCTGTGGAAATGGGCATGAGTGATCTGGAAAAGGCGATGAATCGAGTGCGCGCTATCCCCGGCTATGAACCCTACTTTGTCCGCGCATTTGGTGCCGATAACCCCATGACCGTAGATAATGCGGCGAAAGCTGTGGCTGCGTTTGAGCGCACCCTGATTACCCCTGACAGCCCCTATGATCGCTATGTCAAAGGCGAAAAAGGTGCATTTGACGAACAACAGCAGCGTGGCATGAAGGTTTTCCATGAAATCGGCTGCACCAGTTGCCATTCAGGGCCGGCGTTCAATGGCCCGGCGATGGCACAGGGTAGCGGCTTTTTTATGAAGTTTCCTACCTTCGAAGACAGTGAGTACGTTGCAAAATACGACTTCCTGAAAGACCAGGGCCGATTTGCGGCCACCGGCAAAGACACCGACAAGTACATGTTCAAAGTGCCAACCCTGCGGAATATCGCCTTGACGGCTCCTTATTTTCATAATGGCGCGGTGCAAACCCTGGATGGGGCGGTGCGGGTCATGGCCAAGGTACAGCTCAACAAGGATCTGAGCGATGACCAGATTGCTGATATCGTTGCCTTCCTGAACGGACTGACGGGCGAATTCCCTGAACAGAGGTTGCCCCGTCTGCCGGCAACACCGGGTTGGAGCACAAGCAGCCTTGAGGATTGACTGAAAGCTTAATCAGCGGTCGAGGGCGTCAGCCTGGCACACTACTGGGTGACGCCCTCGACCCGGTATTAATTACAGCTGCCGCAAGGGCAGCGGAAACAAATAATCATCCAATCTTGCTTGTCTTTTGGCCCGGCTTCTGTGTTGCGGCAAGGGTTGTTTTAAACGATTATGCGCCCCCCGCCGCGCCTTGACTCCGAGCTAAAATCCGGCGCAGTCTTCGGACAATTATTTATTCCCGCTACCCTGAGCTGCCGATGTATCCCAGCGATTGACAATAGCGCAGAATAGTTCTGCGGTGCGTTCTGCATCATATTTCGCCGAATGGGCCTGTTCCTGGTCCCACTCCATACCAGCGGCAATCGCCGCCCGTGCCAGTACTGTCTGACCGAACGCCAGTCCTGCCAGTGTAACGGTGTCAAAACTGCTGAACGGGTGAAAGGGGTTGCGCTTGATGTTGCAGCGATTGGCTGCGGCGTTCACGAAACTCAGGTCGAACGAGGGGTTGTGGCCAACCAGGATGGCGCGTGTACAGGCGCTGTCCTTGACGGCCCGGCGGATCGGTTGAAAAATCTGGTGCAGTGCTTCGTGTTCGGGTTTGGCGAAGCGGAACGGGTGGTAAGGGTCGATGCCGGTAAATTCCAGCGATTTTTCATCCAGATTGGCACCCGGGAAAGGCTCCACCTGACAGGCGTGGGTCTCTAACGGCTGCAAGCGGCCATTATCGCCGAATTCGAGTATGACGGCGGCAATCTCCAGCAACGCGTCGCGTTTCGGATTAAAGCCGGCGGTTTCGACGTCGACAACCACGGGAAGAAAGCTACGAAAGCGATTGGCGATTTGGCGGGGGGCAGTATCGTCTGACATGGTCACAGCATACCGGAACCGAATCATGAACGTGAAGCCATCAACCCAAGGCAGTGTCTTTATCTGGAATCTTTTTGTCGCGCTGACCTGCCTGGCGGGTGCTTTTGCGGCCGCGGCGGCTGACTCGTTTGATTCAGGGCTGCTATGGAGGGTTGAACGTGCCGGCGTCACATCCAGTTATCTGTATGGCACCATGCACAGTGACGATCCCAGCGTGGTGAAGCTGCCAAAGCCGGTACAGCGGGCATTTGATCAGGCGCAGAGCGTGACTCTGGAGGTGGTGCTGGACCCCGGATCCCTGTTGACCATGACAAGCGCGTTGCTGATGAAAGACGGGAACACCCTGGAGTCGCTGATCGGGCCCGGACTCTATGAGCGTACCGTTGCGGTTATGCTCACAAGGGGTATGCCGGAAATGCTGGTTGCCAATATGAAGCCCTGGGCGGTGGCGGTGATCCTGATGACGCCACCGGGAAATAACGGTTTGGTTCTGGATCATGTGCTGTACCAGAGTGCTGTTGCCGCCGGTAAAAAAGTTCACGGTCTGGAGACGGTGGCTGAACAGATGGGCTTATTTGACGATTTGTCCCGCAAGGACCAGATCGCACTTCTGGAAGATACGCTGGATAACCTGGATATTGTTGGTCAGATGTTCGGTAAACTACTGGCCGCCTACCTGGATCGTGACCTGAAACGGCTATTGGAATTGAATGAAGCATCCATGCGTGACAGCGATCCGCTACTGGCAGAGACTTTTAATCGCAAAGTCATTGTCGAACGTAACCATCGTATGGCGGAGCGCATGCAGTCACGTCTTCGTGAAGGGCGACAGTTTATTGCCGTCGGCGCTCTGCATCTTGCCGGTGAGGAGGGGTTGCTCAGGCTTTTGAGTGAGCGTGGCTACCGACTCAGCCGGATATACTAGTCATTTTCCAGCCGATGGCTTGCCCTGCGCGCATCGGAATCACTCTTGC
>CBFDBP010000313.1:0-3607 GCA_965603065.1 uncultured Gammaproteobacteria bacterium | reverse complement strand
TCGGGTTGATGAACGGGCCGGTGCCCGTATCGCGCAGGAGCTGGCCAAAGGCTAGCATGGTCGAAGACGACAAGAACTGGTCGGCCCGTGTTACGCGAGAGAGCGATGCGCTGGATCTCGAAGAGGGTGTCTTTACCTGGAAAGATCCGCGTCGCATCGCCCTGTCCCTGCAACGTTCCGCCGAGGCCAGCCGGCGCCGCAAATCCCCCCCGTTCCGCTCTGCAATGTCGATGCTGGTGTTCTATATCAACCGCGCCGGCAAACACCTGGACCCCGGCCAGAGAGCAATTCTGGAAGCGGCTAAAACCGAGTTGCGACAGCTTTACGGTCGCATCTGAGCTATGCTTAACAAGTCAGGCCTGGAATCTAATAAATGCTGAGACAGACACGGATCTTGCTGGCCATACCGCTGTTCCTCGCGGCCGGTCTGCTGTTGAATGTGGGATCCGTCAGCAGTGCTGACAGTCCTGTTATTCAACTGACCATTGAGGGTGCCATTGGCCCCGCTACCGATGATTATATCGGGCGGGCCCTCGAAACCGCCGCCCTGCGCCATGCTGAACTGGTGGTCATCCGTATGGATACACCGGGTGGCCTGGACAGCGCCATGCGCGGCATCATCAAGAGCATCACCAATTCCGCCGTGCCTGTGGCAAGTTACGTGGCGCCGAGCGGAGCGCGTGCAGCCAGTGCCGGCACCTACATCCTGTATGCCAGTCATATTGCCGTCATGGCACCGGGCACCAATGTGGGGGCTGCTACACCGGTCAAGATCGGCGGAGGTTCAGCGCCTGGCAGCAAGAAAAAAGACAAGCAGGACAAACCAGCTGATGATACGGTCGCCGACGCCGGCAAGCAGAAAATCATTAACGATGCCGTTGCTTACCTGCGCAGCCTGGCGGAACTTCGTGGGCGCAATCAGGAGTGGGCGGAAAAAGCCGTGCGTGAAGCAGACAGCATACCTGCGAGTGAAGCCCTGCAGCTGGGCGTTATCGATATTATCGCAAGCGGAATGGCCGATCTGTTGAAACAGATAGACGGTCGCGAAGTGACGGTGCAGGGTCAGAAACGCACCCTGCAGACAAGCGGCTCGGTTATCGATCAACTCGCCCCCGACTGGCGCAGCCGTTTTCTCAGCGTGATCACCAATCCCAATGTCGCCTATATCCTGATGCTCATCGGTATCTATGGGCTGATGCTGGAGTTCTCCAACCCCGGAGCCATCGTGCCGGGAACTATAGGCGCCATTGCCCTGTTGCTGGCGCTGTATTCATTTCAGCTGCTACCGGTCAACTACGCCGGTATGGGGCTCGTTCTGCTGGGTGTGGCCCTCATGGTCGGCGAAGCCTTCCAGCCCAGTTTCGGCGTGCTCGGTATCGGTGGTCTCATCGCTTTTGTGACCGGGTCCATCTTTTTGATGGATACCGATGTGCCCGGCTTCGGCATTGATATTTCAGTGATTGTCAGCTTTGCTATCATCAGCGCACTGGTTTTTACCGTCGTCATTGGTATGGCGATCAAGGCGCGCCGCCGACCGGTGGTGAGCGGATTGGAAGAGCTGGTCGGTGCCAAGGCCAGCGTGCTTGATGACTTCGATCGTCAGGGCAGGGTTTCCATCCACAGCGAGACCTGGCAGGCACTCAGCAACGCGCCCTTGCGCAAGGGTCAACAGGTCAAGGTTTCCGCTATCGAGGGCTTAACCCTGCGGGTAGAACCGCTGGATACATCAACACAGGAGGAAGAATCATGACAGCCTATGCCCTGTACACAGTCTTGACGCTGGTGGTGGTGTTTTTCGTCTCTGCCATCAGGATTCTGCGTGAATATGAACGCGGCGTCATCTTTCTTCTTGGACGTTTCTGGAAGGTCAAGGGTCCCGGGTTCATTATCATTATCCCGTTGATCCAGCAAATGGTCAGGGTCGATCTGCGCACCGTCGTCATGGATGTGCCCACCCAGGATGTGATCTCCCGTGATAACGTCTCGGTGAAAGTCAATGCGGTGGTTTATTTTCGTGTCATCGAGCCTGAGCGGGCCATTATCCAGGTGGAAGACTTCTTTATGGCGACCAGCCAGCTGGCCCAGACCACACTGCGCTCGGTGCTGGGACAACACGAGCTGGATGAAATGCTGTCAGAACGTGAGCGCCTCAATGCCGACATTCAGAGCTCACTCGATCAGCAGACCGATGCCTGGGGCATCAAGGTCAGCAACGTCGAAATCAAACATGTCGATCTGGATGAAAGTATGGTGCGGGCCATTGCCAAACAGGCCGAGGCCGAACGCACGCGGCGCGCCAAGGTCATCCATGCCGAGGGTGAAATGCAGGCTGCGCACAAACTGCTGGAAGCGGCGCGGACGCTTTCCCAGCAACCCCAGGCCTTGCAGTTGCGGTACCTGCAGACCCTGACGGAAATCGCCGGGGAACGATCCAACACCATCGTCTTTCCGTTACAGATGGACCTGGTCGAAACACTGATCAACAAGACAAAGTAAGTCTGATACTGTATCTGATTGCCTCTCCTCAGGCGCCTGGCGTGGGGAGAACGGGCAGAAAAAAGCGGCCCTGAAGGCCGCAGTATACTGATAGCACTGCAGTTATTCTCTGGCAGTGCCGCCGCCAGACTTGTTTTTAGCCGCTTAGAGCGATGTTACCCACGCCAATACAGCCAGTGATATAACGCTGACGGCCACTATGGCGACCACAACACAAACGATGCAAACATTTCCCAATGAGCGGGTTGTAGTGTTTATCTTTCTCCTCCGGCCTTGATCCAAGGCTACTTGCGTGATTTGCTCACGCATCGCATACATCACCATCTCTGTGGTGCGGTCCTTTTTCCGCGGATGCTGGAATCAACTATTCCAGTGCCGTAAGTCAATCACATAGAAAAGCGTGGCTTTTTCAAGCAGAAGAAATTTATCCTAATATACTGATCCAGTTGACAATAAGCTGCTAAAAGCCTGTCGTGCGCCGGCGTATGCCGCCGGATAAGCTGTTCAGAGGGCCTTGCCCCTGGCCATTCCGGTCAATCGAACAAAGCTGAAACGGCAAAGCCATAGGGTGACTGCTGTCATGGTGAGTGCAAGGACAACAGCGGTCTGCATAAGTCGTAACAAGAGTGAGGGGTGCATAACGCCTCCGGATCAGGATTTTTCGGTATCAGCATTGAAAGGTAATTCTGTGAAGAAACCGGTCTGGGTCGCCGTCACCGAATCGATCGCCAACAGGCCAATGACAAACAGCAGCGCCAGGACCAGGGTCAATAGATCTATTTTCATAAAACCATCCTGCGCCAGACTTGTTTTATGCGTATATAAGCATATTCAATGCCGATTGCTCTAACTAATGGATAACCTGGGATTTAATCATTTGCTTGTGAGATATCACCAGATCTTTCTGTAAAGAATTCCAGACAATATTCTTGGATTCTTTACAGCGCGTTAAAAAACAAAACCGCCGCTGGCGGCTTTGGCGTTTCAACGCCCGCATCAGTTGCGGCGTGGGCGGCGGATGCTGATGACTCGGGTATCATGGCGCTGCAGGCTTATATTGCCCGCGAACGTCGTGGTGTTTCAGGCGGGTAAACATTGAACGGCGTAGGAG
>CBFDBP010000312.1:0-3615 GCA_965603065.1 uncultured Gammaproteobacteria bacterium | reverse complement strand
TGACAGCGGACGGAGAGATCCGTGTCGAACCAAGGGTAATGGATGTCCTGATGCTCATGGTCACGCATGTGGGACAAGTGGTTACCCGCGAGGAGTTCATTAATACCGTCTGGAATGGCACCTTCGTTACCGACGAGGTGCTGTCCCGCTGTATTTACCGCCTGCGCCAGGCGCTGGGCGATAACTCCAGGAAACCCCGGTTCATCGAAACCGTCTCCAAGAGAGGTTACCGACTCATCGCCCCGGTGCGCAAGACCGCGGCGGTCGCGGAATCGTTGCCAGAGCCCGCAGACAAGCTCCAGGAGTCAATCGATCCGCAGCAGATGATTCCCGTACCGGAACACCAGGGTCTGGTAACGAGGAAACATCTTTACTGGATTGTGCCTGCAGTCGCTGTCTGCATTTCTTTAACCGTGTATCTGTTCCGCTTTGCAGGTATTCCGCAACTGGCGGAGGTGCCGGGTTCCTATGCCGACGGGGCGGAGGATGAAGCCTCCGCGTATCCGAAAGACCCGGAAGTCAGGAACTCCATCGCCGTACTGCCGTTCGTGAACATGAGTGACAGCCCGGAAAATGATTACTTCTGCGACGGAATCTCCGAAGAACTCATCGGCCTGCTGGCCAAGGTGTCACACCTGAAGGTTGTGGCCCGCACCTCTTCTTTCGTGTTCAAGGACAAGGGGGAGGACGTGCGCCGGATCGCGGAACTGCTCGGCGTGGATAACGTGCTGGAAGGCAGCGTGCGGCTGGCGGGAAACCACATCCGCGTCTCTGCCCAGCTCATCGACGCAAGCACGGGTTACCACCTCTGGGCAGAGACGTTTGACACACAATTCGAGGACGTATTCACGGTTCAGGACCAGATCGCCGGCGCCATCGTAAGCGCATTGAAAGTTTCGCTCGATGCGGAGGATGGCGTTCCAGGCATTACCGACCGCGCTGCACCGACGGCTGACATGACCGCCTACCGGTTCTATCTACAAGGCCTTTATTACTGGAAACGACGCGGTGAACCCTCCATCCGCAAGAGCATCGACCTCTTCAGAGCGGCCTTAGAACGTGACCCGGCATTCGCCTATCCCTACCAGGCACTCTCGACCGCCTACCTCGTGCTGCCCTTTTATTCCCGCGAATCCCGAGAAAGCGCTTTTGCACAGGCGGAAGCGACGGCGAGAAAGGCGCTGGAACTGGACCCGTCGCTGGGTCAGGCCCATGCGGTGCTCGCAGTTACCAGCCTGAAACGCTGGGACTGGGAGGCCGCCGAGCGCCAGTTCCAGCTGGCTATTGCTGCAGCACCCAACGACCCGACCACACATCAGTGGTACTCCCAGTTCCTGAGTTACGTCGGATATATCGATGCCTCGGTCACGGAAGCACTCCGGGCACGGGAACTCGACCCGGTATCCCCGGTGATCAATGACCGACTGGGCGTAACCTACCTCTGGTCGGGTGAATATGATCTGGCCGCCGAACAGTTCCGCGTCGCCTCGGAACTGGGTCTCGACCGCATTGCCTATGACCAGGCGTATGTATTGCTGTTGCTGCGCACCGGCCAGATCGACGCGGCCATCAGCCTGTATGAAAAGATCCTCGGCAAACTCGGGCTCAACACGGACTGGGTACGCCCCGTTTCAGAAGCGACCAGAGATCCAGCCCTGATACCCGGGGCGCTGGAAGCCGTGGCACGAGCGCAGGCACATGGCCCACTCCCCGATGCCATGGTGTTCTACGCTGCGGTACTCCTGAAGCAACCGGACCTGGCATTCGAAACAGCAGAGAACATGCTCGGGGACAGGTCACTGACGGTGGAATTCCTGTTCGCGCCGGAAGCCGAGGAACTGCGCCGTGATCCGCGCTTCCCGGGGCTGCTGGCTAAAATCGGACTCGACGCCTACTGGGGTGAACACGGCTGGCCGGAGTTCTGCAAGCCGCAAGTCGACACCGTTGTCTGTAACTAACGCCTGGGTACCTCAGGCCCCGCCCCGTCGGGGAGCTTTCCTCCACTGCAGCGCCCACGCTGCGCTCACATGTCTATAACACGCTGCGTATTCACCTGCCAGCAGGAACTTCCCCCGCAGCTCGAAACCATCGTAACACGCTGTAACTATTGATATTATTTCTTTACAAAAAAGTCTCCCTGCCCTGGGAGAAAACCATCAGAACAATGTCACCCTTTCATCAGGATTAATTACGAGCTTTGCGCTGGAATTGACCTGCAACACACAAACGGCCCGCTCGTGCTGCAGAACCGTCCGGCGGGATCAATCAGCCAAAGCGTATAACGAGGTAAAGTCGAAATGAAAAAAGAGATTGAGTCATCAAAATTGTCGCTCTGTCAACACCCGTTTACGGGCATTCGGACTGTTTTATGTTTCGTATTGCTTATTGGGGCCACTCCGGCCAGTTTCGCTCACGATGATGACGATAGGGATGGTGATAAGTTTTACCTGTCGTTGGGTGATTCACTCGCGGTTGGCGTCCAGCCTGATGCTACCGGCATTAATCAGCGCACCGACGATGGTTACCCGGATCAACTCTTCGACATCCTTTCGGTGGAAGAAGACGATCTTCGGCTTGTCAAGCTGGGTTGCGAGAAACGCGAAACGACGGAAAATATGATTTCCGGTGGGGAATGCTTCTATGAGGAAGGATCACAGCTGGCTCAGGCGGTCAAATTCCTCCGGAAACATGGCGACGACGTGGCACTAATCACGATCGACATTGGCGTCAATGACGTCATTTTCTCCGGGTGCATCATCGAAACAGACGGCATTGTGACGGGCGTCGACGTTGACTGCATTCTTGCTCCTGATGGGCCGTTTGCGCAGGTTGCTGCCAACTTGCCAATTATCCTGAGTACGTTGCAACAGGCCGCTGATGACGACACACCGATCGTCGCGGTGAACTATTACAACACTTTTCTGGCTTCCTGGCTGACTGGACCAGAGGGCCAGGTGCTTGCCGAACAATCTGCACTGCTGGCCAGTATTTTAAATAACGATGTCCTTGGCCAGACCTACGCTGCGTTCTACGTACCGGTCGCGGATGTTGCCGGCGCATTCGATTCGAACAATTTCACGGATATGGTGCCATTTCCAACGCCGGACAGTCCGTTCATGATTTCACAGAACGTAGCACTGATCTGCCTCTGGACCTATATGTGCGTTCCAGATCCAGTCGGTCCGAATATTCACGCGAATCCGACAGGATACGGTGTTATCGCGGCAACGATCGACCAGGTATTGCCGGCTGACGATGACGACGATTATCGAAAGGGTCATAAGCTTGATGATCGGCACCACGACAGACACGACGATCGAATGGGCCTCAAGGGTGACGGACAACACCTCAATGACGATGACCGAGATCACCGGAGAATGATTAGCCGGGCTAAAGATGACTAAGACGTCAATTCTAGTACGGCGGCCTTCGTTTTGAGGGCCGTCGTTTTTATTTGTCGTTGAATGACCATTTGTGCGGCATAGTTGCCCTTCGCTGGTTGCCCGGGAAGGGCAGGAGTTGGCCGTTTTCCCCCGTTTATCAACCAGCATGAATCAGGCGGGAGCGGGTCCGTTGAACGGCAAGTTACCCCCTGTATCAGGACATACACAATGT
>CBFDBP010000311.1:0-3654 GCA_965603065.1 uncultured Gammaproteobacteria bacterium | reverse complement strand
GGTTGCGTTATCACCGGGCTGGTTTTGCTCGGCCAACTACGGGTAGCAATAGCATGAAAGGCATTCCTCCATCGGACGCAGACCATCCCCTGATGGTGTTTTCGGGCAATGCCAACCCGCCATTGGCACAGTCGATCGCCGACCACTTGCGCTTAAACCTGGGCAGGGCGGTGGTCAGCGGGTTCAGTGATGGCGAGATTATGGTCGAGATCATGGAAAACGTTCGTGGTCGGGACGTTTTCGTGGTGCAACCCACCTGTGCGCCGACCAATAACAATTTGATGGAATTACTGGTCATGGTGGATGCCCTGCGTCGCTCCTCTGCGGCCCGTGTTACCACGGTGATTCCTTATTTCGGTTACGCGCGGCAGGACCGCCGTCCACGCTCGGCCCGCGTGCCGATTACCGCCAAGGTCGTTGCGCAGATGATTGGTAACGTTGGCGCGGATCGGGTCTTGACGGTGGATCTGCACGCCGATCAGATACAGGGCTTTTTTGATGTACCGGTCGACAATGTCTACGCTTCGCCGATTCTGTTGGGTGATGTGTGGCGCCAGAAGTATCCGAATCTTATGGTGGTATCGCCGGATGTCGGTGGTGTGGTCAGGGCTCGGGCGTTGGCCAAACGCCTGGACGATGCCGAACTGGCTATCATCGACAAGCGCCGGCCGAAAGCCAATGTGGCCAAGGTCATGAATATCATCGGTGAGGTCGAGGGGCGCAGCTGTGTATTGGTGGACGACCTGGTCGATACCGCCGGCACCTTGTGTCAGGCCGCCAAAGCGTTGAAAGATCACGGCGCTGAACGTGTCGTGGCGTATTGTACGCATCCGGTACTGTCGGGTGATGCCATCAAGAATATAGCTGACTCGAAACTCGACGAGCTGGTGGTGACAGATAGTATTCCCTTGCGTCCGGATGCACAGGCCTGCCCGCGTATCCGGCAATTGAGTATCGCCGAAATGCTGGCCGAAGCGATTCGCCGTATCAAGTACGAAGAGTCGCTCAGCTCGATGTTTATGGATTAAGGTTTCGGGTTTGGCGCGCTGGGCGTTGAACCTTGTGGTCTCCTCTGGTCGCGGAGGAGTTGTTTATACAAACAGGAGTAAGTGGTATGTCAATTTTTGAACTCGAAGCCGAGTCACGCTCAGACATGGGGAAAGGTGCGAGCCGCCGCCTGCGTCGTGACGGCAAAGTGCCCGCTGTCATCTATGGCGGTGGAGAGGATCCGCAGTCCATTACGCTGGTACACAGCGAAATTCTGAAACGTCTTGATCACGAAGCTTTCTATTCACACATTCTGACCGTCAATGTCGATGGTAAGCCCGGTAATGCGGTATTGCGTGATATGCAGCGCCACCCGGCGAAGCCGATTGTCATGCACATGGACTTCCAGCGTGTCGACGAGAACAAGCCGATTCGTGTACACGTGCCGTTACACTTTATCGGTGAAGATGTGGCGCCCGGCGCCAAGGCCGGTGGGCTGATCACTCACGAACTCATCGAAGTGGCCCTGGATGTGTTACCCAGGAATTTACCGGAATTCATCGAAGTGGATGTTTCCGCTCTCGAGGTGGGTGAATCACTGCACCTGTCAGATCTCCCGTTGCCGGAAGGCGGCAGCCTGGTGGAGCTGGCACGTGGTGAAGGACACGATTTGCCTGTCGTATCTATCCACGTACGTCGCGGTGGTGGTGAGACTGAAGGGGATGCAGCGGTTGAAGGCGGTGAAGCAGCCGCTGAAGACGAAAGCTGATCCTGCTGGCCGGTGCCGGCTATTCAGCTCATCGTCGGACTGGGCAACCCCGGTCCCGAATACGAACCAACCCGGCATAACGCCGGGTTTTGGTTTGTAGATGAACTGGTGCGGCGTTGCCGGCAGAGTTTCCGCTCCGAACAGAGATTCCACGGCGATGTGGCGCGCTGTCTGCTGGATGGCAACGAGTGCCGTCTGCAGAAACCAATGACCTTTATGAACCGCAGCGGCCAGGCAGTCGGTTCGCTGGCGCGATTTTTTAAAATTCCGCTGCAGCAGATTCTGGTTGTTCACGACGAGCTGGATCTGCCACCCGGTACCATCAGGCTGAAAAAGGGCGGTGGTCATGGTGGCCATAACGGTTTGCGTGACCTGATCAGTCATCTGGGCAGTAAGGATTTTTACCGTTTGCGTGTGGGCATCGGTCATCCCGGGCACAGGGATCAGGTCGTGGACTACGTGCTCCGAAAACCCTCAAAGGAAGATCGCCGTCAGATAGATGCTGCTATTTATGATGCGCTGAACGTGATGCCGGATGTGGTTGAAGGGAAGTTTGAAGTCGCCATGAATTCACTGCACGTTCGCAAATAGGCCACGACTTAGGGGGCAGATTTCAAATCTTTCACCTACACTACTGGATTAAGACACTATGGGATTTAAATGTGGAATTGTTGGTTTGCCGAATGTCGGCAAGTCCACCCTGTTCAACGCCCTCACCAAGGCCGGGATTCAGGCTGAGAACTATCCGTTCTGTACCATAGATCCCAACGTTGGTGTAGTACCGGTTCCCGATCCGAGACTGGCTGCACTGGCGGCGATTGTTAATCCACAGAGGGTGTTACCCACCACCATGGAATTTGTGGACATTGCCGGACTGGTTGCCGGCGCCTCCAAGGGTGAGGGGCTGGGTAACAAGTTCCTCGCCAATATCCGCGAGACCGATGCCATTGTGCATGTCGTGCGCTGTTTCCAGGATGATAATGTGGTACACGTGGAGGGCAAGATAGATCCACTGTCCGATATCGAAGTCATCAATACCGAACTGGCGCTGGCCGATCTGGAGACGGTGGAAAAAGCCATACACCGGGCCGGTAAAGTTGCCAAAAGCGGTGACAAGTCTGCCAAGTCCAGGCTGGTTGTTCTTGAACAACTCAGGACGCAACTCGACGAAGGTCATATGGCGCGTGCCATGGATCTGGACAATGACGCCAGGGCGGAGTTGTATGACCTCCATCTGCTGACCATCAAACCCACCATGTATATCGCCAACGTTGCTGAAGATGGATTCCACGAAAACCCTCAGCTCGATGCCGTGCGTGAAGTGGCAGAGCGGGAGGGTGCTGCCGTGGTACCGGTATGTGCAGCCATCGAGGCCGAACTGGTTGAGCTGGACGAGGAAGACCAGCGCGCCTTTCTAGAGGAGCTGGGACTCGACGAACCCGGCCTGAACCGGGTAATCCGTGCCGGCTATCTCCTGCTCGGCCTGCACACCTATTTCACCGCCGGAGTGAAGGAAGTCCGCGCCTGGACGGTACGTATCGGTGCTACCGCGCCACAGGCGGCCGGAGTCATCCACACAGACTTCGAGAAAGGATTTATCCGGGCCGAAGTGACATCCTTCGATGACTTTATCGCCTGTAAAGGCGAGCAGGGTGCCAGGGAGGCCGGAAAACTGCGCCTGGAAGGCAAAGACTATGTCTTGCACGACGGTGATGTCATGCATTTCCGTTTTAATGTCTAACTGGACAGCAGGCCGTTAAATTCCTACAATTCCGCCTCTTTTCGCGGCCGACCTGGGCCGCATCTGAACAATGGCAAGGTAGCTCAGTTGGTTAGAGCACAGCACTCATAATGCTGGGGTCGGCGGTTCGAGCCCGCCCCTTGCTACCAAATATTTC
>CBFDBP010000310.1:0-3687 GCA_965603065.1 uncultured Gammaproteobacteria bacterium | reverse complement strand
TTCCCACAGACGAAACCGGCGTCGTGTCGTTGAAACCTTCGCCGGCGGCGTCGAGGTTGGAAATCGTGATTTGAGTGGCATATGCAGAGCCTGTGACTACAGACTGAATCAGAATAATGCAAAAAAGTTTGTTGATTATTGTTTTCCTAAGTATTTTTTATTCTGCAGGAAGATGGGAATAGTCTGTTATCTGCACTTCACCTTTTTCATTGATGGTCGCTACCGGGGCAGTTTTAAACCGGCCCTGCAGATTCACACCGACAGACCCGTTCATCGGCTCCTCTTCCAAACCTTCAGACGAGGTGTCGAGTATCCGCTCAAGCCCCTCGCGGATTTCCGGTTCCAATGCAGGTGCCGAGCGATGTCCCGCAGCAGGGCGCGCGCTGTCTGCGGCCGAGCCAGGCAGCTGTGCTGTATCGCTTGCACCCATCCGGCCAGCACCGTCCACCGGCTGTTCACCCCGCTGAGAAGGTTTTTCCTGTGAGCCTGCCACTCGCGGCGGACCCGCACCATTGTTGATGGACAGGTACAGGTAAAAACCGACGATCGCTGCCAGTACCGCGACGACCAGTATCGTTTTCGTGCTTTTCACACTGCCGGACTCCAAACTGAACCCGGCCCCCGGCTGCACAGCAGCCGGGGGCCGGGTTACCCAACCTTGTTTTTGAAACTATAGCATTTTTCAAGCTATGGTATTTTTATATAATACTTTCATTGCGTTACAGAATAACCCACACCTGAATAGAATGCGAAAAACGCTCCAATAGAAATTCAACATTCAATCCAGGCTTAGCGCCAGTAACAGAGCATCCTCGCGTCCGTTATCGCTGGGATAGTAATTTCGCCGCACACTGATCTCGTTGAAGCCCAGCTTTTCATACAGACGCAGCGCAGACGTATTCGAGGGCCGTACTTCCAGCATCGCAATATCCGCATTATGCCGGCGCGCCAGTTGCAGAAAGTGTTTCATCAACTTGCCGCCGATGCCCTGCCGTTGTGACTCGGGTCGGACCGTAATATTCAGAATATGCGATTCACCAGCGGCAACGCTCATCACCCCGTAGCCCTGGATAAGCCCGTCATTTTCATAACACCAGCAGCAGTAACCGACGCGCAGGCAATCTCGGAAAATTCCCTGCGTCCAGGGAAAGTCATAGGCCTGGCTTTCAATGTCCATCACCGTGTCCAGATCCACCATCGCCAGTGGCCTTATCCTTGATCCCTGCATGGCGAGTATTGCACTCATAGCTGTGCCTGAACGGTTTCAACTGCCAGCTGCAGGTCCTGCCATGCCTTGCGCTTTTCCAGCGGTGAACGCAGCAGGTAGGCCGGGTGATAGGTCGCGATCAGCGGAATACCCGTATCCCGGAACTGATGCACCCTGCCACGCAGCTTGCCAATAGGCGTTTCGGTGTTAAGCAGGTTCTGTGCTGCAATTCGGCCCAGCGCAAGAATCAGTCCGGGTTGTATCACTTCGATCTGCCGCATCAGATAAGGTTCGCAACAGACAACCTCTTCCGGCCTCGGATCACGGTTATTGGGTGGACGGCATTTGAGAATATTGGCGATATACACCTGCTCACGCTGCAGCCCAATGGCCTGCAACATGGCGTTCAGCAACTGGCCGGCACGGCCGACAAACGGTTCACCCTGCTGGTCCTCGTCCCGGCCCGGCGCTTCGCCAATCAGCAGCCAGTCTGCATTCCGGTTACCGACACCAAACACAGTCTGGGTACGACTGGTGTGCAAGTCGCATAGGGTACACGCCTTAACCCTGGCTTGCAGAGTTTCCCAGTCAAGCCCCGAGACTGCGGATGGTCCAGGTAAATCGGCAGCTGAAGCATCCATCCCTGCGATTTCAGCGACGTCCTGTTCAACGGCAGGCGACTCAACAGCGGAGTTCCGTAATTCCCACGCCTGAATACCCATGGCCTGCAGATACTGAAGCTGTCGCTTGCGAGTTTCCAATGACGAACCTGCGCCCATCGTTCTATACGTCACCTCGTTGCGGATGTTCCCGGTCTTCCGGCTGAATGATTTTATTCAAGGCATTTACATACGCTCGTGCCGAGGCGATGACAATATCCGTATCGGCACCCTGGCCATTGACAATGTGCCCGGCTTTCTCGAGACGAACTGTGACTTCACCCTGCGCATCGGTACCACTGGTGATATTGTTCACCGAATACAACTGCAGTTCGGTACCACTGGCGACGATGGCCTCAATAGCCTTGAAGGCTGCATCCACAGGACCACCGCCCGGCGCACTGGCCTGATGTTCTTCCCCGTTGATGTTCAGGGTAATATCGGCATTAGGGGTTTCACCGGTTTCCGAACACACTTTGAGCGATACCAGTTTAAATCGCTCGTTAACAGCATCCAGATTGGCTTCTGTCACCAGGGCCTGGAGATCTTCATCGTAGATTTCATGCTTCTTATCGGCGAGGTCTTTGAAGCGCGCAAACGCTTCATTCAACGCTTCTTCCGAATCAAAACTGATCCCCAACGCTTCCAGGTGGGAGCGCAAGGCATTACGACCGGAATGCTTGCCCAGCACAATCCGATTGGCCGCCCAGCCGACGTCCTGGGCCCGCATGATTTCGTACGTCTCGCGGCTCTTTAGCACACCATCCTGGTGAATACCGGATTCATGCGCAAAGGCATTGGCGCCGACAATGGCCTTGTTGGGTTGCACCGCAAAACCGGTAATACCTGACACCAGACGGGACGTAGGTACAATCTGGGTGGTATCCAGTCGCGTTTCGCACGGGAAAACATCCCGGCGCGTGCGGACCGTCATCACCACTTCTTCGAGCGATGCGTTGCCCGCACGCTCTCCCAGGCCATTGATGGTACATTCGACCTGGCGGGCGCCATTCAACACCGCGGATAAGGAATTGGCGACGGCCAGGCCCAGATCATTGTGGCAATGCACCGAAAACACGGCCTTGTCTGAATTCGGCACGCGCTCAATCAGAGCCCCGATCAAATCGCCAAACTGATGCGGAAGGTTGTATCCTACCGTATCGGGAATATTCACCGTTGTGGCACCGGCGTCGATCACCGCTTCCAGCACCCGGCAAAGAAAATCCAGCTCTGAACGGCCCGCATCCTCGGGTGAAAACTCAACATTGTCGGTGTACTTGCGGGCACGCGTTACCGCCTTGACCGCCTGCTCCAGCACCTGATCCGGCTGCATACGCAATTTCATTTTCATATGAATCGGGGAGGTCGCGATAAAGGTATGAATGCGCGCCGCGACGGCATCCTGAAGCGCCTCACCGGCACGATCGATGTCGCGGTCCAGGGCGCGGGCAAGCCCGCATACCGTTGAGTTCTTGATTGCCCGCGCCACCGCCTGTACGGCATCGAAGTCACCGGGACTGGCGATGGGAAAACCCGCCTCAATGACGTCCACCTTCATGCGTTCCAGCGACTTGGCGATACGGACCTTTTCGTCTCTGGTCATGGACGCGCCGGGGCTCTGCTCCCCGTCACGCAAAGTGGTATCAAATATAATTAAACGATCGCTGCTCATGTTCTGCTCCAGTGCGGCTGGTGCCGCCTGCCACGCTATCAGCATAGCAAAGCGTACGCCGGTTGCGCATCAACTTCATTTGTAATATCGGGGTGTTGCGTTTCGCCTCGCCAGGCAGAGTATCAGCCGCCCAGCGGCAGCAGCAGTAG
>CBFDBP010000309.1:0-3732 GCA_965603065.1 uncultured Gammaproteobacteria bacterium | reverse complement strand
GACGGGACCATCTACAATGTTCGCGAGGTGCTCAAGCGCGTTGGTCACCTCTGCGAATACATCCTGTTTGATGAGGCCTGGGGGTCATTTCTCAAGTTTCACCCCCTGTTTGACAACAACTGCGCCATGGATCTGGAGGTCGGCCCCGATGATCCGGGCATCGTCTCCACCCAATCCACGCATAAACAGCTGTCGGGTTTCTCCCAGGCTTCGCAAATCTGCGTCAAGGATCATCATATCGAGGGGCAGCAACGGCGCTGCGAACACAACCGCTTCAACGAGGCCTATCTGGTGCATGCCAGCACGTCGCCCTTTTATCCGCTCTGGGCCTCCCTGGACGTCGGCAACCAGATGATGAAAGGGCGCAACGGCTTCCACCTGTGGAACGAAGCCATTCGCACCGCAACGGAGATCCGCAAAGCGGTTCGTGAGCTGCAAAAGCAGTTTATCGAGGAAGCCGGGAGTGAAGCGGAGAAATGGTTCTTCGACCCATTCGTGCCCGACAAGGTCACGCTAAAGGGTTCGCCTCATCACGAGGATGTCACGGATATGCCCTGGGAAGATATTCCGACCGAGGTCCTGCTGAAGGAAAAGCAATGCTGGGAGTTTCGCGAGGGGGCCGCCTGGCATGGCTACAAGCACATCGTGGACGGCTATGCCATGATCGACCCCTGCAAGTTGTCTTTTGTTACCCCGGGGTTCGACCGGCAGACCGGTGCGTACCTGGACTGGGGGATCCCCGCTTCGATGCTGGCGATGTTCCTGCGGGAGCGCGGGATCGTGTGCGAGAAAAACGATCTCAACACCATCCTGTTCCTGGTTACACCCGGCATCGAAACCAGCAAGGGCGGCACCTTAATTTCCGCTATGGTCCGCTTCAAGCGGCTGTTTGATCGCAACGCGCCGCTGGCCGAGGTGCTTCCCAACTTCACCAGGGAATACAAGGCGCATTATCAGAACACCCGCGTCCGTGATCTGTGTCTGGACCTGCATAACTTCTATCGCGAGCACAACACTTCCGGTCTGCAGACGCAGCAGTTCCTGGCCGAGCACATACCCGAGATCGCCATGTCGCCGCGTGAGGCCCAGCAGAAATTCCTGGCCAACGAACTCGACTACCTGCCGGTCGATCAGCTCGAGGGGCGCATCGCGGCAACGATCAATCTGGTATACCCGCCGGGGATCCCGGTGGTAATGCCCGGCGAGCGCTATACCGCGCGTACCAAGCCCCAGCTTGATTACTTCCGCATGTTCGAAGAAAGCTATGCGCGCTTTCCGGGTTTCGGAAACGAAATCAACGGCGTCTATCAGGAGACGGTCGACGGCCGCATCAAACTCTACACCTATGTTGTGAAGGAGTAAGAGGCACAGGAATGCCGACTCGTCGTTATGCAGGAGGATAACAAAATGATTTACCTGACCCGTGTCAAACCAACCCCACCGGCGCCGGGCACCGGTGTGCGCGTTGCCATTTTCCAGGCCGAGCGCCCGGTGGGAAGCGAACAGGCGATTCACAAAAACATCGAACGTCTGGCAGCGGCCGTGGCGGAAGCCGGGAAATTTGATGCGCAGCTGATCAGCTTTCCGGAGTTGTACGTCGAAGGCTACACGATGACGCCCGCAGTGGTACAAGAATTGGCTGAGCCGTCCGACGGGCCATCGATCTCGCGCGTACGCGCGATCGCCAGAGACAATCGCATGGCGATCGTGTGCCCTTACGCCGAAAAAGACGATGCGTCCGACCAGGTGCGTTACTACGATTCCATCGCCTTTGTGGGCGCCGATGGATCACTGTTGCACAACTACCGCAAGACACACCTGTTCGGCATGGCCGAACGCAACAACTACAGCTTCGGTTACACCGAGGGCGAGGCCGACGCGTTTAAGATCAACACCGTGAATGGCTTTGCGGTTGGCATTCTCAACTGTTACGAAGCCGAGTTCTTCGAGTTGTCACGAATCCTGGCACTGGAGGGTGCCAAGCTGATCGTGATCCCCACGGCGGCTGATTATTACTACAATCTGGCGGGAGGAACGTCCACCAAGGTGCCGTATCCGGACATTTCGAAAAACCTGATTCCGGCCCACGCTTATGAGAACAACTGCTTCGTCGCCTACTGTAATCGTTCCGGCGCGGAGCGGGTCGGCACAGGTACCTGGCAGTATCGCGGTAACTCGATTATTTGCGGCCCCCATGGTGACACCCTGCTGGCGGCACGCAATGAAGACACGCTGCTGGTCGCCGATGTGATTCCGGCAGACTACGGCCCGACCCACCCCGAAGGGGATTACCTGAAAAACCGTCGCCCTGAGTTGTACCACAAGCTGGTCTCGATGAAGGCCGGTTTTGATGGCGGCTACACCTATCAGGATCCACCCAGTCGCAAGGAGGATCAGTAAATAATATGCAAACATCAGAATTGTTAGCGCTCTTGCTCAATCAACATACCCCCTCGCGCGAAGATCGCGACGCTAAGCGGATAACCCACACAGATTCAAAAAGGAGAAACTCAAAATGACAAAGAAAACAAGCAGTCCCCAATTTCGGGTGGGCGCATGGCTGCCTTCGGACCAGGCAACCTTGGACGCCTGGTTAAAGGCGACCATCGCGAAAGCCAAGAAAGAAGACCGGCCCCTGTTGCCGGTGGTTCAGGAATTCAAGGACCTGATCGAATCGGACGCCGAAATTTACATGCTGTTCCATCAAATGTTCGATCAGGTGCCCCACAAACCGCCTTACACCAAGGACCCCTCCGGCAGACCGCAGATCCGCGACTACCACCACATGCTCCAAATCATCAACCACGTGATGACGCACGCTGCGGGGTTCGACAAGACGGGGTTGGTCGGCTTCCCGATCAATGCCATCCTGGACTGGCCGATGGGTACCCCGGCCGGAGTCACGGCTTTCCTTAACGAGAAAGTCAATGCCCAGCTCAAGCGCATTCTCAACGAATGGGCGATTTTTCTCGGCTCCAGCGACTCCTGCGCTA
This sequence comes from uncultured Gammaproteobacteria bacterium, assembly GCA_965603065.1. GTDB lineage: Bacteria > Pseudomonadota > Gammaproteobacteria > DSM-19610 > DSM-19610 > Thiogranum. The sequence goes on along the minus strand of CBFDBP010000309.1, from coordinate 739 downwards.
CCCTCAACGATCATCCGCGCACCGGCTGGTTCGGGAAGGATGCCCTCGAGGCCATGCCCACCATGGCCGAAGATTTCATCTGTGATCCCGAGTTGCCTCACTGGGGATTCAAATCCTGGGACGATTTCTTCACCCGTCGCTTTCGCGAGGGCAAGCGGCCCGTGGCGTCCCCCGACGACGACAACGTAATTGTCAACGCCTGCGAATCCGCCCCTTACAGACTGGCCCACAAGGTCAAGTGGCGCGACAAGTTCTGGATCAAATCCCAGCCCTACTCGCTGGAGCATATGCTGGCCGGCGATCCGTGGGCGCCCCAGTTTGTCGGCGGCACCATTTACCAAGCCTTCCTGAGCGCGGAGAGCTATCACCGCTGGCACAGCCCCGTCAGCGGCACTATCGTCAAGGCCTACGTCCAGGATGGTACCTACTATTCAGAGACGCCCGCGGAAGGCTACGACCCGTCCGGTCCAAACGAATCCCAGGGTTACATCACGGCGGTGGCGGCGCGCGGGATCATTTTCATCGAGGCCGACAACCCGAAAATCGGTCTGATGTGTTTCATGGCGGTCGGTATGGCCGAAGTCTCAACAAACGAGATCACGGTCTACCAGGGCCAGCACGTCAAGAAGGGCGAGCAGCTCGGCATGTTCCACTTCGGCGGCTCCACCCACTGCCTGTTTTTCCGCCCGGAAGTTAAGCTGCGGTGGCACCTTCACGGCCAGAAGCCGGGGCTGGATGC
>CBFDBP010000308.1:0-3765 GCA_965603065.1 uncultured Gammaproteobacteria bacterium | reverse complement strand
CGCGATGAGCTTACGGTGCCAGGCGAGCAGCGTATCGGGTGTCACCAGCGTCTCCAGTTCGTCAAGTGCGCGGCGACCCAGCACCCCAGCACCACGTCCCTTACATTCGCCGCAAGTAGATGTTGAGATTGTGGTCAATAGTCCCGGCATCGGTATGCTGAAATGAAGCCAGAAGTCGTCGGGACTGTTGACGATGCTGTAGTGCATACTTCAGCACTCAGGAACAAACTCACCATCAGGCAGGTCATAACCCATCACACATAAGGAGAACCCAATGTCCCATGGTGTTTTAACAGGTCAACGCGCGCTGGTCACGGGCGCAAATTCCGGTATTGGCGAGGGGGTGGCGATTGCACTCGGAGAGGCTGGTGCAAAAGTAGTAGTGAACTACATCAGCAGCGAGGAACGTGCGAACAAGGTCGTGGAAACAATCAAATCGAACGGCAGCGATGCGCTGGCAATCCGTGCCGACGTCAGCAAGGAAGATCAAGTCCAGAAAATGTTCAAACAGATGATCGATGCCTGGGGCAGCATTGATATACTGGTTGCAAACGCGGGTGTTCAACGTGATGCGAATTTCACCGAAATGACGCTGGAACAGTGGCAATTCGTTATCGACGTAAACCTGACCGGTCAGTTTCTGTGTTGTCGCGAGGCAGCGCGCGAATTCGTCCGCCGGGGCATCGACCCGGAGTTGTCCTACTCAGCAGGTAAAATCATCTGTATGTCATCAGTTCATGAGGTGATCCCCTGGGCAGGCCATGTCAATTACGCCACCTCCAAAGGCGGCGTAAACATGATGATGCAGAGCATCGCACAGGAAATGGCGGCACAGAAGATTCGCGTCAACAGCATCTCGCCGGGGGCAATCACGACGCCAATCAATACGAGCGCATGGAATACACCGGAAGCGGAAGCCGAACTGCTTAAGCTGATCCCCTACCAACGCATTGGCAAGCCAAGGGACATCGCCCGCGCTGCTGTCTGGCTGGCCTCGGATGACTCCGACTACATCACCGGAACCAGTATATTTGTAGACGGCGGCATGACCCTGTATCCCGGTTTCCGGGAAGGCGGATGATCCGCTTTGGGCGCGCGATCTGCGGCGATCTGACCCAGGCTGAACGCCGTGAGTGGTGGCTGTCTAACGGACTGGGCGGTTATGCTGCCGGCACCATTGCCGGCTCACTCACACGTCGCTATCACGGATTGTTAATCACGCCCCTTAACGGCTCGCTGGATCGCCAACTGTTATTTACCAGGGCCGAACCTGCCCTGGAGATTAACGGCCAGCACTATCCCTTGAGCTGCAACCGCTGGCAGTCAGGCGCCATTGCGCCAAACGGCCATGTACATATCGAATCCTTCCGGCTCGACGGCAAACTGCCCGTCTGGGTTTATGCGGTCGGGGGGGTACGCCTGGAACAGCGCATCTTCATGGAACAGGGTGAAGCAACGGTATGGATCGCGTTTCGACGAATTGATGCCCCTGATGACACACCGGTTAATCTGCAGCTGCGCCTGTGGGTTAACCAGCGTGACCATCACGGTCAAATGTCCAGCGGTGGTATCACCCCTGAAACACGAATACTGGATGAACGCTCACTGCAGGTAAGTTATGCTGACACTTCCCGCCTGCACATCCAGCTCGACTCCGGTGAACTACAGGTCGAACACAGCTGGATAAACGACTTGCTGCTGCCAATCGAACGCGAACGCGGTCTGCCGGACCGGGATAATCATCTGGCCATTGCCGAGGCCAGATTGGCGCTGAACGACGACTGGCATGGGCTGCGCGCCGGGTTACGCCCCTCTTTTTCACCAGACTCATCAGCTGCACTACAGCACGAACAGCAACGTCTGTCTGGTTTCCTGACCAGGGCACGCACAACGATCAACACAGCAACACCGGGCTGGTTAGACCAGCTCATAGCCACCACTGAGCGTTTTCTGTTCCGCCGACCGCTCAGGGATGGTGGCCTCGGCGAATCGGTCATCGCCGGCTATCCCTGGTTTGCGGACTGGGGCCGCGATACCATGATCGCCCTGCCCGGCCTCACCCTGAGCACCGGCCAACTCCCGCTTGCCCGGCGAATACTTGAAACCTGGGCTGACTATGCAGATCAGGGCATGATCCCGAACCGCTTCGCGGATTCAGCCACACCCGACGCACCACCCGAATACAACAGCGTGGATGCCTCACTCTGGTTCATTCTCGCCTGGCATGCCTATATGGAGGCTGGCGGTGAAGAGACCGCACTGCGCAAGGGTCTACCGGTAATTGAACAGATCATCAGCGCCTACCATCACGGCACCCGCTACCGGATCCATCTGGACGAAAACTGCGGCCTGCTGCATACCGGTGAACCGGGTACCCAGCTGACCTGGATGGACGCACGGGTCAACGGCATCGCCATGACGCCGCGTATCGGCAAGCCGGTAGAAGTTAATGCACTGTGGTACAACGCCCTGTGTGCGGTGCAGGTCTTCTGTGAACAGCTGGGCCATAATGGCAGCCACTATGCGGCGTTGGCGGAACATGCCCGGCTTGGCTTTCAGCGATATTTACGACCTGAAGGTGGCCTGTACGATGTGCTCGATACTCCCGATGGCAATAATGCCAGCATTCGCCCGAACCAGATTCTCGCACTCAGCCTGCCCTGGCCACTGCTCGACGAGGATGCAGCCAACACGGTTCTAGATGAAGTACACAACCATCTCTATACCTCCTGCGGACTCAGATCGCTGACCCCACGGGACCCGGCCTATCGCGGCATTTATCAGGGCGGCGTTGCCGAGCGCGACGCTGCTTATCATAATGGCCCGGTATGGGGTTGGCTGCTTGGCCATCATGCGATGGCGCATTTCCGGCTGCACCATGATGCAAAAGCAGCACTCGCGCTACTCGAACCAATGGGTGATCACCTGTTTGACGCCGGGCTCGGCAGCATCAGCGAAATCTTCGACGGCGACCCGCCACACCATCCGCGCGGCGCCCCGTCACAGGCCTGGTCCGTTGCTACAGTGCTGGAAGCCTGGCAGCTGATCCAGAATAGATCTGACCAATGAAAAGAATGAAGGCGACCCTTCCTGGGTGACAAAAAAGAAAACCCAATCACAGGCAACAACCATGAATAACAGCTCAAATTCCAAATCCAGTCCAGGCGCTGAACACCAACGTCTAAGCGACGACCGGGACTGGAAGCGATGGGGACCCTATCTGTCCGAACGTGCCTGGGGTACTGTGAGAGAGGACTACAGCGAACAGGGCACAGCCTGGGAGCATTTTCCGCACGACCATGCCCGCTCACGCGCCTATCGCTGGAGCGAAGACGGACTCGGCGGCATCTGTGACCACGAGCAACGCCTGTGTCTGGCGCTGGCGCTGTGGAACGGCCGTGACCCGATCCTGAAGGAACGGGCATTCGGCCTGACCGGCAATGAAGGCAACCACGGCGAAGATGTCAAGGAAGTCTACTTCTACGCGGATGCAACGCCAACCCACAGCTATCTGGATTATCGCTACTGCTACCCGCAAGCCGCCTATCCTTATGCCGAACTGGTTGAGGAAAACCGGCGCCGTTCGCGTACCGACCCACCGTACAATCTGATCGATAGCGGTGTGTTCGAGCACAGCCGTTACTGGGACGTGCGCATGGAATACGCCCGGCAGTCGCCCGGCCTGATCCGCCTGCGCATCAGTGCTGCTAATCGAGGTGACCAGCCCGCCGAGCTGTGGCTGTTGCCGCAATTGTGGTTTCGTAA
>CBFDBP010000307.1:0-3766 GCA_965603065.1 uncultured Gammaproteobacteria bacterium | reverse complement strand
TGGTCATGGGCGCAAGCGCCTTTCTCGACAATCTGTTCCACCCGGCCGCTGAGCACGCGCCGGTCTTCCTCGGTCAGGTCCTTGGCCGTCAGTACGATGACAGGAATGTCCTGCCATTCGGCGTTGGCGCGCATCTCGAGCAGGAAGTCGAATCCGTCCATCACCGGCATCATCAGATCGAGCAGAATCAGGCGTGGCTTTTCCTGTGCCAACTGATCCAAGGCTTCGCGGCCATTGCCGGCCTCGCTGACTTGCCACTCGGCATTCTCCAGGGTGCGCACCATGATTTCGCGTGTTGCCGGGTCATCTTCCACCAGCAACACCGAACAGGGCTCACTGAGTGTATGAAAACGCGCCAGAGCGGTATGTAACCTGTCGCGGTCCACGGGCTTGGTCAGGTAATCGGTTGCCCCGAGGGCATATCCCTTGCTTTTGTCATCGAGCATGGTCAGCATCACCACGGGGACCTTGTGCAGTACCGGGTCTACCTTAAGCGCGCGCAACACGGACCAGCCATCCATGTCCGGCATCATCACATCCAGGGTGATGGCGGCCGGTTGCAGTTGATGCGCAAGGCGGAGGCCCTGTTCGCCGCTGAGTGCCGTGACAACCTTGAAGCCGTCTTTCTCCAGGAACCGACTGATGATCTCACAGGCTTCGGCGTCATCATCAATGACCAGTATGGTGCTGCCGGGTTTGGCCTCATCGACATCAGCTGGCGTGCGGATATCTTCAACAGCCGGTTGCGGGGATGCTTCCCGCGGCATCTCAGCGCCTGGAAGTACAGCGGGCAGTCGGATAGTAAAGGTAGACCCTGCCCCCGGCTGGCTGGCGACGGTCAGATCGCCGCCCAACATCTGGCAGAAACGCCGAGAGATAGTCAGCCCCAGACCGGTGCCGCCATAGTCGCGAGTGGTTGAGTTATCCGCCTGGGAAAATTCTTCAAATACATGCTCCAGCTTGTCTGCCTCTATACCGATGCCGGTGTCGCTGACCGAAAAGCTCAGCCAGTCACCATTGGTTTGCGACTGACGCTCTGCCTGCAGAGTAATAGTGCCTTCATGGGTGAACTTGGCGGCATTGGACAGCAGGTTCAACAGTGACTGTCGCAGCTTGGTGAGATCCTGACAGGCCTTGCCAAGATTTCCGCCACGTTGCAGTGTGAAACGATTAGTGTTCTTCGGCATGAGTGGCTGCGCCGTGCTTGCTACCTGATCGATCACAGCGCCCACATCAAAGACCTCTGCAAAGGCCTCCATTTTTCCCGACTCGATCTTCGACAGGTCGAGGACATCATTGATCAGTGCAAGCAAATGACTGCCGGCCTGGTTGATCTTCTTCAGGTCGGGGATAAAGTCGTCCTGCCCGCCATCCTCCGCGTCCTCGATCAGCATCTCGCTGTAACCGAGAATGGCATTCATGGGGGTGCGCAGTTCGTGGCTCATATTAGCCAGGAATGCACTCTTTGCCTGGTTGGCGGCATCGGCGGCATCCTTGCTGCGCTCAAGCTCCAGGGTCGCTTCCCTGATTCGCTGTGAGATGACCTGGTTACGTCTCAGTAACATGCCAATGAACAGCGCGATAATCGCTGATACTGTGGTGCCGGCGAGGAGGGCGAAGCTGGCGAGTTTATCGGCTATGCCACCTTTAAACTGCGGGCCGGCATTCCAGGTAATGGAAAGATCTGCGCCAGCGCTGATGGTACGGGTAGTAACGGTGTGCAGGGTGGCGTCGCCGGTGTCTGTGTAGACAGGAACAACACTGTCACCACCGAGGAACTTGCCGCTTATCTGCAGCGTCAGTCCGGCGGGTACCAGCTGCTCAAAGAGTCCCTCGATCAGCGCATCATGGTTGACCAGGCCGAGCACCACCGCAGTCCTGCCGTTCGGTTCGGTAATGCTCAGGGCTACTGTGGAAACCGTGGTGCCGGCTTCGAGCTGGAAGGGCGGACCAAGCAATATGCGCCCGGGTTGCTCAAAGGCAGCCCTAACTGTCGGGATAAGTACGTCCAGCTCCGCAGAGGGGGTACCGGACGCCAGCGGTCCGCTGACGTCGGTGGAAAAAACCAGCTGTAATTGTTTATGAGTGTCCAGGCGCAGATAGGCGGCTGAATCGAGAAAAAAAGCGGTCGCGCGTGATTCCAGGCCATCGAAGCCATTGAGAAATTCCACCTCGGTGAGGGTTGTGGAATTCTCGGCCAACACCGCCAGACCGGATAGCGGCGCATAACTTTCTTCCAGCCAGCCGAGCAGGGTTCCCGACAGCCAGCGCGCGGTCTGCTCTGCTTGCGCCTGCCAGGCGTGCCAGGCGTCCTGCCTGAACGCCTGGCTGAGGCTCCAGCTTCCCCCGGTTCCCAGGGCGAAAATGAGTAGCGGAACAAGCCACAGTCGAGCACTTTTGGGGGCTGAGTTCATAAGGGTGGACGAAGCCTGTCTCAGTTATTGATACTGAAGATTGGGCGAAAACCGCGCGGCGCGAGTGTCGTCGAGGAATCCCAGCCTCGCAGTTTGTTGCCGTTTATCAGCACGACGTGCGGGGCAACATGTTTGAAATAGTCCTGTTTTTCCAGCATGCGCACCATCACATCCACAGCAATGCGCGCCTGCAGGGTCGTCTGGTCGCTGGGCGCGGCAAGGATGTTGCCGCGCTTGATGCCCCGGTGCACATCGGGACTGTAGTAATAGGACAGCACCTGTATTTTTTTCGACAATCCGCGCCGTCGCAGTACATCCACGGCCGCTTCGGCGGTAACCGCGGTACCGACGATGTAGTCCAGTTTATCGGCGTGCTCATCGAGGACGATTTCAATTAGCCGACTCTGGGTCGCGTGGCCGGTATCGCCCATGCTGGTACTGATGATTTCAATGGGGCTGTCTTTGATTGCGCCCTTGAATCCCGCATCGCCCGCGGCAACCCAGGCAGCGCCTTCAGGGCCGGGGAACCAGGCAATACGCACTGGCTGATCGCTGTCCTGGTGACGTTCGCGCAGATAAGCACCGGTCTGGTAGCCGGTATCCCAGAAATCCACGGCAACACGCGCGCTGATGTGTGACGAGGACATGCCGTTGATCATGTCGAGCACCGGAATGCCACGGTCGGACGCAGTCCTGATCTGGTCTTCAAGCCCGTCCTTCGATATGGCGCTGACAATCAGACCGTCTGTGTCTTTTGCCAGGCAGTCCTCGATCTGTTGGCGTTGCACATCCAAGTGCTCGTAGCCACCAGCCTCGTACAACGACAGACCGACATCCAGCCGCCGGGCTTCGGCAATCAGGCCGTAGTTGACCGCCAGCCAGTAGGCATCCTTGAGGTGAGGTATGGATACACAGATGTTCCAGCGACGGCTGGATTTTTCCAGTGGAGTGTACTGGTGCGGTTGGCGCTGTTGACTGGTGTTAAAGGGTGGCTCCCATACATCGACCTCAACCGGATACCAGGTCTTGGCTGCCCGGATACTCCCGCTTAGTAACGCCATGAGCAATGCAGTGATTAGAGCGGGGTAGCGGATAATTACTGGATATCGATGCATAAGGTCAGGCGCTTATCGGTTGCTCAGGTTTATTCGTTGCTCAATATGACAGGATTATGGCATTTCCAGGTCCGGTTCATGAACACGCCGTACCCGTTGACGCGGCGTGATGGTCCACGACCCGGTGAATCAGGTTCACCACCTGGTCATGAGCGCAGGCGCCTTTCTCGACAATCTGTTCGACCCGGCCGCTGAGCAGGCGCCGGTCTTCCTCGGTCAGGTCCTTGGCCGTCAGCA
>CBFDBP010000306.1:0-3798 GCA_965603065.1 uncultured Gammaproteobacteria bacterium | reverse complement strand
GAGATGCCGCCCGATTCCGGGAGGCGCCGGGATCGAAGGGGGCTGCCTAAGGGCGACCCGCTGTGTTTTTGCTCGTTAATCCGGCAGGTTACGTGCTTGGCATTTTTTCAGGTTAAAGCCGTTTTTTATTTTCTGAATTTTCAATTCTTTACAAGGCAAAATGGCAACCCCAAGGGGAGTCGACCTTATCCCCCGATTACACGCGACATCTCACGCAACATATTTATAATAACTTTCAATGAGATACGTTTACAGTTTCTGTGGCACCCGTTTATTGTGACCGATGTTCAACATTCAGTAATACTGACCGCGAGCCCACCTAACGATGTTTCCTTGAACTTTTCCGACATCTCCAGTCCGGTCTGCTTCATGGCGGCAATACAGCTGTCCAAAGGCATAAAATGCTGACCACTTCCGCGTCGCGCAAGCGATGCCGCGGTATAGGCCTTGATTGCACCAAATCCATTGCGCTCGATACAGGGTACCTGTACGAGTCCCTTGACGGGGTCACAGGTCATTCCCAGGTGGTGTTCAAGGGCGATTTCCGCTGCATTCTCGATTTGTTGCGGGGTACCGTTACGAACGGCACATAGACCGGCAGCAGCCATCGCAGCGGCAGAGCCGACCTCGCCCTGACAGCCGACCTCGGCACCCGAAATCGAGCTTCTGTGCTTGATGATACCGCCAATCGCAGCAGCGGTAAGCAGAAACTCCCGGACTTGCTCCTGGGTCCCGCCCTCATGGACAACAAGGTAGTACAGGACCGCCGGGATGACACCAGCGGCGCCGTTGGTCGGCGCCGTGACCACCCGGTGCCCGGCTGCGTTTTCTTCATTCACCGCCATGGCGTAGGCACATAACCAGTCGTTGAGGCTCGCCTCGTCGGGATTTGCCTGGAGTTGTTCATGCAGCCTCTTTGCCCGCCTGGCAAGGACAAGCCCACCGGGTAAAACACCCTCCGCCATCAATCCCGCTTCAACACAACACTGCATGGCTTGCCAGATGCTGTCCAAGCCACGATTCAAGGCATCATCGGACAGGTATTCGAGTTCGTTTATGCGTTTCATCGCCGCAATGGACAGTCCAGTGTCAGTGGCCATTTGCAGCATCGACCCGGCGGTGTCGAATGGATGTGGGCAGGAAACAGCGGAATTCATTTTCAGTGGTGCAACCAACTGTTCGATTTCAGCAAGCGTGCTGATAAAACCACCACCGATCGAGAAGTAGGTTTCTGAGAACAAGACCTCATCCGATTGTCCGATTAATTTGAAGATCATCCCGTTCGGATGCGCCGGTAACGGTTCACCGTGGTCAAATATAATGTGTTTGCCTGGAGAAAACATGACCGTGTGGCTATCATCGACGGCGATGTAGTGCTGGTTCCAGATCCGATCAACAACAGCATCGACGTCCTCGTCAGCCACAGCCTCGGGCGTGTAACCATGCAGGCCTAACGCCACAGCCCGGTCGGTAGCGTGACCTCTTCCCGTAAATGCCAAAGACCCCTTCAGAATGCATCGGATATGTGTGGCCTGGGTATATTGATGCGCTGCAAGGCATTCCCGCACCCGCTCGACAAATTCTCTGGCAGCAGCCATCGGACCCATGGTATGCGAACTTGAAGGACCGATCCCGATCTTGAAGAGTTCCAGAACACTGATGAACATTGCTTATGTCTATACCTGCGTGACTATCAGGAATCGGTTGGATTCCTCTCAACAATAAGACAAGAGAGGCCTCACCTCTCGTTACCGGTATTTAGCCGTCCTCCTCCTTATCGTAAGGGAATCGTGCGTGACCAAATCGAATCACCAATATAGACAACGCAATAAGCAAGGCCGCCCCCGCAACACCCAGCATTCGCCAGGTATCGAGGCTCTTCATGTCCAGAATCATATAGCGCGCCAATGCGACGATCGCGATATACAGCGGCATGCGAACCGGCAGCTTTCCGGACTTAAGATAGATCGCCACCATCGCAAGCACTTCGAGGTAGATGAAGAGAAGCAGAAGGTCGGCCAGGGTAACCGTCATTGCTTCAATCATTGATGCAACCTCTATTCCTACGGCGATGATGGTAGCAATCGCAATGATCAGCAGGCCAAAATCCTGAACCCAGACAAGTGCTTTATGCCCAATGGCGCTGATGTTCTTCATAGCCTCTTGTGTCCAGTACTTTGCCAGCAAAAATAAACAGAATTTTTCCAATATACCATGCGTTCCTGTGTTAAAAACAAAAAGATACGCAAACTCCGCAATCCAGCTATTGGAGACGCATTGGGAGGTGATCCGGTATGTATGCCATTACCACCTGGAGCGTGGCTTCGTGTGCCGCTCACGGGAACTGTCCAGTGCACCGAACGCGCGATTCCGGGAGCAAGGAGGTAAGAAATCCCTGTACCGCTTGTTCAAGGGTGGCCCGGTGCTCAAGGCCTGCCCGCTGGGCGGTGTGCCGCTGCCCGAGAATTGCATAGACCCCTCCTTCGGGACGACCTTCTAACGCCCCTGCGGCGATCTCCCAACAGGTGGCGGAGAGCCACAGGCAAAACAATGACCGTGCGTCGTCTGCATAGACAGACAGCAGGCGACGCATGGTATCCGAAGCCTGAATTTCTTTAAAAGCAATAACATCTGTGGTCCCCGGCGCTTAAGCGTCGGAATACCTGCAGGACAAAATCATCACCGCTTTCAGAGCCACCGAGTGCTCGGAAACTCAATATTATTGAGCCATGACAAGGCTGGGTAATACATCGTTATTTTCGATGTTTTGCTTTGTATATTTCGTATTTTATAAATTTTCTTGTGCCGCTAAAATGATTGCATGCTCGAAGCAGAACCCGGACTTAAACAGGAGAAAAACATGTCAACTCAAGTTTCGACCATCAGCCCTCAACAGTTGCACGAGGTGAAGCGCCACGGACGATACGCCCCGGTGCTGGATGTACGCAGCGTCGCTGAATACCGCGGCGGGCATATTGCGGGTGCACAGCTGATACCGATCGACGCGTTGTCAGCTGACGCGCTTGCACAAACGTTTAAACGACCTTCGCTGGGCCGTGAAGAAACGCTCTACATCACCTGCCATGCGGGTCCTCGCGCCCTGCAGGCTGCCGAACGGCTGCAACGGGCCGGCTTCAACAACGTGACCCTGATCGAAGGTGGAACCCGGCGCTGGGAAGAGCTTGGCCTGCCAGTGGAACGCTGCGGCAAAACGTTGAGCCTGGAAAGGCAGATTCAGATCGTCATCGGCAGTCTGCTGGTACTTAAAGTCTTCCTGGGATTCAGCGTGCATGAGTTGTTTTTCGCGCTGACTGGGATGGTTGGCTTCGGCCTGATTATCGCCGGTACCACACGCTGGTGTGGCATGGCCAAACTAATCGGGCACATGCCCTGGAACCGCAACACCGACTGCACTCAATCTGCGAGTGCCTGAATCAATATTACACAGCAAGGAGACGACATAATGATTTTCCGTCAATTGTTCGATAACATCTCACACACCTACACTTACCTGCTGGCAGAACGCCACGGCGGAGAGGCGCTGCTCATCGACCCGGTATTGGAGAACACCGCGCAGTACCTGCGCCTGCTCGAAGAACTGGATGTCAAACTGGTGATGGCCGCAGACACACACATACATGCCGATCACGTTACGGCGTTGGATTCGCTGCGCAATAAGACCGATTGTGCCAGCGCCATGGGTGCGATGACACGCGCCGAGTGTGTCTCGGTACATTTCCATGAAGGTGAAAAGCTGTGTGTGGACAACCTTCATCTGGACATTCACTACACGCCGGG